>NZ_MAYF01000179.1 GCF_001684955.1 Chryseobacterium contaminans
GGGTGGTGATGATGTAATCTCTTAAAACATCAAATTTCTGGGGATTATTCTTACTGATGTTTACCGTTCCAATCAGAACGTTATTGTTATAGATATTTACCGGAAACGGGGTTGTTCGGCTGGTAGACAGATAGAGTTTCTGATAAGGAGAGGGAGCTCCTGATCTATCTATCATGGGAGCAAACCAATGTTCTCTGTCTAATTGGGCAAAGGTAGAGGTGAATATATAAAATATAAATAAAAAAGATAGAATTTTCTTCATTCAGTGATGGTATTTATCACAAATTTAATAATAAAAAGTATTGAAGTATTGAAAAAGCAATAAAAAAACCACGATTTTAAAATCGTGGTTTTTAAAGTTATTTATCTGGATAATTATTCTCTGTTTTTTACCATAATCCAGCCAGTATATTTTATCTCAGTTTTTTCTTTGTTAGACTCGTTCCAGGAAACGTGATACCAATATGTACCAGTTACAAGCTTTTTATCGAAATGTCTTCCATCCCACTTGTAATTGTTGAATTTATTTCCGGTAAATATCATATTTCCATATCTGTCATACACTACAAAGCTAAGGTTATCTTTATAAGCAAGATCACTGTAATCAATATAATCATTGATGTTATCTCCGTTCGGAGTGATGGCATTCAATAGATTAGGAACTGTAACTTCTGCTGAAATAGGAGTACAGTTGTAAGCATCTTTTACATAGAATTTATGCTGTCCTCTGCTTAATCCTGTGAAAGAATTAGAGTCTTGCCAGTTTGTGGTTCCATCTACAGAATATTTGTAAGGGGCTTTACCACCAGCAACAATTACTGTAGCAGTCGTATTGTTAATTTCGATTTGTTGAATAACAGGATCCACTGCTTTTCTTATTCTTACTACCTGTGTAATGAAGCATCCGTTTTTCTCAAGAATTACGCTGTATTCACCTACGCCTACACCTCTGATTCCTGAAGTAGTTGCTCCAGTACTCCATTGATAAGAATCATATCCAGATCCAGCTTCCAGATCTGTTTTATCATCAATACAGATATACTTGTCTACAAGGATAGGTGATTTCTTAATAGGAAGTGGAATCAGTTCAACTTTAGCAGTAGCAGAACATCCTTGCTCGGTAGTAACTTTTACATAAACAAATCCTCCTGTTGAAGGGAAGTTTTCCGGTGTAGTAATTTCGTTAATTCCGGCTGTAAGATCTTTTAATGTACGGTAATATTTTTTTACTGCATTTCCATAGTCGGTAACATTAGCTTTTGTAAGGTCAAAATAAGCATAAGGAGCTACATCATACCAGCATGCCTTAATTGTAGCATCTTTCACTATAAAAGGTACAACTTTAAGTTTCAGGGTAACTTCTTCGCAGTCCATAAAGTCTGCAGAGTCTCCACAGAAAGTATAAACAATTTCATCTGTTCCTTCAAAATTAGGCTTCGGTGTATAGGTAATAGTACCATCTGGGTTGATAACCGCAGTTCCATTAGTTGGAGGTGTAAGGATCTTTATGGTACTTACTACTGGTGTCTGGGTAGAAGAGGTAAATGTTGGGGTGATAATCTTAGTAGAACAAGCAGGCTCTTCTTTAGTTGTTTTCATTAAACAGCTAAGTACTTTATAGACAGGTGTTGTAAGTGACTGACATGCTCCCATTGTTACCTTTACCGTGTAATAACCAGGTTGTGTAGGTGAATATGTATAAGCGTTTGCACCTGAAATAGCAACATCGTTAAGGAACCATTGGTAAGTATCGTAAGTATCATCTACTTGAAGAACAATTCCGGGAGCACATTCTCCCGATTTTTTAGCAATTACAGGGACAGATGAGAACCCTGCAAAATATCCGCCATATCCTGCTGTACTATATCCTCCGTTAATTCCGGCTGTTACTGCTTTTGTAGAAGTAATAGTAAGGTTAGCAGGGAAGTTCTGTAATGAATAAGTTACCCATTGAGCATTTCCTGTTAAAGGATATGGCCCTTGGGCTGGAGTAGGTGGAACTCCATTCACTAATACAGTTGCTCCAACTTCAGTTAATATATTAAGTTTTAATTTATCAACAATATCACTCGTAGCAATACCTGGCATCTCATTGGTTTTCCCAATCTCTTCAATCCTTCTTGGTAAGAAGCAGTTCAATGGTGGGATGTAATTGAAACCATTGGTAGCATCACTATCTAGAACTCCAATAAACTGATAAAGGTATACGTTCTTGGTAGTGGAAATAAACATATTGGAGTGAGCTCCTCCGGCTTGAGGTGAATAACTGGTCTCATTGATTCTATACCAGCCTCCTTCATTTAAAGTAGCAATAGGAGTAGTTGCTCCGTTAATATATACTTCAGTATTGTCCTCTGTAGCAATGATAAGACCTCCTTCCATATTGGATTCTGGTTGGGTTGATTTGGTCTTTACCATAGCGAATGTATTTCCTAATCTGTCTACTGGTACAGACTGATCAAGAATAGGATCGGAGCCATCTAGAGAAGGAGTAGGGCTACCTGTTGGAGTGGAAAAGTTACCATTACAGCTACCATTGGTAAGGGTTACTGGTTTGCTTGCAACGATCTTTGCACCAATAAAGCCTTTATTGTTATTGGCCGCACCTTCCACATTTCCTGCAAAAATAAAGGATTGCCCCTTATTTAAAACAAAAGAATGACTTTGAGCAGGAGGATTCCCATTAATAAATTTTAATCCGGGAGTCTTCCAGGATACGGTAACACTTGTATTGTCCTCTGTAGCTAAAATCCCAGCTGTAAAATTATCAGTACCGCCTTCTGTTACTCCTCTTGTATTGGGACTGGTTGCAACATAAAATAGCTTACCAATACCAGCCTTTCCTTTACTGGTAATAATTTCACCATGAGAATATTGTGCAAGTCGTAAACTACAATAAAAAGGTTTTTCTGCCTTTAAGTGGAGCCCTTTTGTACCCACAACAAATGCATCAGTAATGCCACTGGCAGAAATAAGGCTTGCTTCTATATTAACTGTTTTTGGGTCCCCTTTGGAGATAGTAACAGTTTCAATCAGATCATCATCGTTGAAAACTTGTACGGGAAAAGGGGTTGTAGAATCTGTAGATAGATACAACTTATTATCATAGCCGGTTACGGTTGCATAGTAGGGTGCAATCCAGTGTTCTGTATCCCTTTGTGCGAAAAGGGTATTAATTGTAAAAATAATTAATACTAAACTGAGTAGAAATCTTTTCATGTGTATGGAATTAGGATTTCTACAAAATTAAAATAAAAAATCAAATACCTTTAATAAAATGTAAATAAATGTTTGAAATTATTCTCTATTTTTAATTAAAAGTCATCCTGAATACGAAACTGGTAATTGGGTGTCTGGCTCAAACCATATTTATAATATACCAGTAGATTCCAGTAGGAAGACTTCTTCCATTTGATTTGTATTGGGAGCCACGCCTGCAAAGAAAGTTTTTCCAAGACCGGCTAAACCTTTTGAAGTAATAAATTTCGCCCGATTCTGTGTAACTGGTAAAAAATCTCTTATTACTTTTAACATACAATCTTATTGACACAGATTTAAACAGACTGTATGGTGCAGAAGTAATCATCATAGTATTGGAATAGATAGCATTACAGGATTCATATTATTGCTGTTTTGATAAAAGGTACTGTTTCGTTAGTAGTGAGTTTATTCTATAATTGTTGAATATTTAAAAGCCCATAAAAAAATCCCGGTGATAAATTCACCGGGATTATATATTTTAAAAAGCTGGATTATAAGCTTACTCTGATAAATCCTGTTACTTTTAGATCTGGGTTTACAGATTTTACATAGTCAGCAACTGAGATACTAGAATCTTTAATGAAATCCTGGTGTACCAAAGTGTTGTCTTTGTAGAATCTCTGCATTTTACCTTTCAAGATATTGTCGATGATGTTTGCAGGCTTACCTTCTTCAGTAAGTTTGTGTCTTTCGATCTCTAATTCTTTGTCGATAGTTTCCTGAGAAACTTTAGTTTCGTCAAGAGCGATTGGGTTCATTGCAGCAGCTTGCATAGAAACAGATTTAGCAACTTCATCAGCTCCGTCTACTTTTGCAGAAAGAGAAGTGATAGCAGCAATTTTGTTTCCAGCGTGGATGTAAGCTCCTAGGAATGGTCCTTCGATTCTTTCGAATGTACCGATTTCGATTTTTTCACCGATAACACCTGTCTGCTCAATTAATTTTTCAGCAACAGTCATTCCGTGGAAATCTGTAGCTAATAATTCTTCTTTAGTAGCAGCGAAGATTGCCATTTCAGCTAATTCGTAAGCTAACTCGATGAAAGCTTCGTTTTTACCAACGAAGTCAGTCTCACAGTTTAAAGAGATAATAGCACCTAAAGTGTTATCTTCATTTACTCTTGCGATAACAGCTCCTTCAGTAGATTCTCTGTCAGCTCTGTTAGCAGCAACTTTTTGTCCTTTTTTTCTAAGGATATCTACCGCTTTTTCGAAGTCTCCTTCAGCTTCAACTAGAGCTTTTTTGCAGTCCATCATACCTGCACCTGTTTGGTTTCTTAATTTAGCTACGTCTGCAGCAACTGGTGTATAAGACATAATATCTATTATTTTTTATTTAAGATTAGTATTAATTTTTAGCTTAATTTTAAAGCAGTGCAAAGATAATGATTTTAATGATAAACTAAAAAACGACTTTTCACGTTATTAATATATTTAATACTATTTTAAAGATTTGATTAATGAAAAAAATCTTCCTTCTCCTTTTTGTATGCATTTTTTCCCTTGGTTTTTCTCAAAAAAAGAAAAAAACAAAAGCTAAGGCTGTTGTGGAAAAAGAAACTGTGATTATTTACACAGAGCAGGAAGCAGAAACCTCAAAAGAAACAAGAGTGATTGCAGGCTTCATTAAGCAAAACCCCGGGCATGCCCGAACAGACTTCTTTAAAAAAAGACTGATGGAAATTATCATGGCAGATAATTCACCTGAGGCAAAACCTACGATAAAACCAATCAGTAAAGAAAAGATTGAAAATATTGTTAAGAATAATGAATTAAACAGCGGTAAAGTAATAGCAGCTAACAAAACTTCTACGGTTAATAATACTAAGAATACAGATAAAATAAATGATGCTATCAATGCATTGAAAGAAGAAAGACTGGCAACTTATGCTTCAGCAGGTACGGCAAAAGGCGCAGGAACTTCGGTTAAATCCGAACCCAGCGAATCCAATAAAAAAACTGCAGCTATGCTTACCCATCTTTTTAATAATGATATCAATAAGAATGAAGCTTATGTTAATATTAAAAACAGATCAAGCTGTAATCTGATTGTGAAGATAAGTGGCAAAAAATATTATAACTTAAGTGTTCCTGCCAAGGGAGAAAACTTTATTTTGATTGATAAAGGAGAATATATATTGACTACAATGGTATGTGACGCCAAATATTCTTCGCTAAAGAAAATTACTCAGGATGTGGAGATTGCTCTCAATATTGCTGATTAATGAAAATAATGAAAAGAAAAAAGAAGAAAACTAAATAAAAAAAGGTTAAGAAAATATTTTCTTAACCTTTTTTATTTTTATCCTTTAAACTGACCCATCGCAATGAATTTATCCTGTCTCTGGGTTTCAAGCTCCTGTCCTGTAAATTTGGCGAAAGCTTTGATATTTTGTAAAATAGAATTTTTCAAGTTCAGATAAGTGGTCTCCTGATCGTAGTGAGCCCCTCCAAGCGGTTCCTCAATAATTCCGTCAATGAACTTTTCTCTTAAGGCATCCTGCGGAGTAAGGTTTAATGCATTAGCAGCATCTTCCTTGTGATCCCAGTTTCTCCATAAGATAGAAGAGCAGCTTTCTGGTGCAATTACTGTATACCATGTATTTTCTAACATATATACCTTATTACCTACACCTATTCCTAATGCTCCACCACTGGCTCCTTCTCCAATGATGTAAGTGAAGATCGGAGTTTTAAGCTGTACCATTTCAAAAATATTTCTTGCAATAGCTTCACCTTGTCCTCTTTCTTCAGCTTCTAATCCTGGATAAGCTCCCGGTGTATCCACTAAAGTTACTACAGGAATGTTGAATTTCTCAGCAAGCTTCATTAATCTTAAAGCTTTTCTGTATCCTTCAGGATTTGGCATCCCGAATCGTCTGTGCTGTCTTTCCTTGGTCGTTCTTCCTTTTTGAGTCCCGATGATCATTACTCTCTGACCATCAAGGGTAATCAATCCTCCAATCATTGCCGGGTCATCAGCGAAATTTCTGTCTCCATGAAGTTCTAAGAAACTGCCTTTGTCTGCCATTCCGTGGATATAGTCCAAAGTATAGGGACGATCCGGATGGCGGGACAGTTGTACTCTTTGCCAAGGTGTAAGATTCCCGTAGATTTCTTTTTTCTTTTCTAAAATCTTATCCTCAATCTGGCTGCATGCTAATTTTACATCAACACCACTTTCTTCTCCTACTAAAGAACACGTCTGGTATTGGTCCATCAATTCTTTGATAGGAAGTTCGAAACTTAAATATTCCATTTCTTGAAGTAAATTAAATCTTTCAAATGTATGAAAAATTATGGTAATTCTATTTAAAATTATTTACAGCATTGCTTATTCTGGCGATACTTTCCTCTTTTCCAATGATTTCCAGGATGTCCGGAACATCCGGTCCTTTCAATTCTCCTACTAAAGATAAACGCAACGGCATCATTACTTTACCCATTCCCAAGCCTTTATTTTCCGCGAAATCATGCATCGTCTGTTTTAATGTTTCCGCTACAAAGTCTGTAGATGCAAATAAGGTAGCCAATTCTCCTAAAATAGCAGATGTTTCGTCATTCCATGCTTTTTTAGATGCTTTTTCATCGTAAGCTGTTGGAGCTTCAAAGAAGAATTTTCCATTTTCATAGATGTCTTTCGGGAAAGTAGCTCTTTCTTTCATCAAAGGAATTACTTTTAACAGTTTTTCGTCTGAAGCATTAGAAAGGTCAAGATCAGAGTTCTTAAGCATTGCAAGAAGCTCTTCATCTGATTTCATCTGGATATACTGATGGTTGAACCATTCAGCTTTCTCTTTGCTGAATCTAGCTCCTGCTTTGTGTACTTTATGAAGGTCAAACTCCTTAATCATATCGTCTAAAGGAAGAATTTCTTTATCATCAGCTGGTGACCATCCTAATAAAGCAACCATATTGATGAAAGCATCAGGAAGGTAACCGTTTTCTCTATATCCTTTGGAAACAATTCCCGTTGCAGGATCTTTAAAATCAAGAGGGAATACAGGGAATCCGAATTTATCACCATCTCTTTTGCTTAATTTTCCTTTTCCTTCAGGCTTTAAAATTAAAGAAAGGTGTGCAAACTGTGGTGCTTCCCACTGCATTGCTTCGTACAATAAAGTGTGTAGTCCAAGGGATGGTAACCATTCTTCACCACGGATCACGTGAGAAATTTCCATTTCATGGTCATCAATAATGTTGGCGAAGTGATAGGTTGGCATTCCGTCATTTTTTACCAAAACTTTGTCATCTAAAGTATTGGTATTTACAGAGAATTTTCCGCGGATGATATCTTCAAGGTTCAAAACTCTGTCTACAGGCATTTTGAATCTTACCACATAAGGTGTTTTTTCATCCAGTAATTTCTGAACTTCCTCTTCAGAAAGAGCAAGACTGTTTCTTAAACGGTTTCTGGTCTTATTATCATAAGAGAAAACCTCACCTCTTGCTTCGTATTCTGCACGAACGGCATCCAGCTCTTCCGCAGTATCAAAAGCAATATACGCATAATCTGTTTTTAAGATCTGTGCGGTATATCTGTCGTAGATATCTCTTCTTTCAGATTGTCTGTAAGGGGCAAATTTTCCTCCTTTCTTAGGACTTTCATCCGGGATAATTCCACACCATTCTAAAGCTTCTTCAATGTATTCTTCAGCTCCTTCTACATATCTTGCGGTATCTGTATCTTCAATTCTCAATACAAATTCACCCCCTTGATTTTTTGCAAAAAGGTAATCATATAATGCGGTTCTTACGCCTCCCAAATGTAAAGGTCCTGTAGGACTTGGAGCAAAACGTACTCTTACTTTCTCCATTTTCAATTAAAATTTTTGCAAATTTACTTAAAATTATACGGTTGTAATACAATTATAACTGATTGTTGTCCTTTTAATCTTAAATTTTTTTCGTGAATTTATTGAAGACTCTACCTGAATAAATGAATCTTCATAAAAGCAGATTCTGATGATAAAAAAACAGTACATGAAATTTCATATACTGTTTGTGATGTAAGTATTTTAATTTTCTTTAAAAAAGAGATCTTATAGCACGTTCCACCTTATAAATGGTTTTATAGGTGATGGTTTTTTTTATTTTTTTCAGGGTTTGGCGAAGCTGAAATACATGCTCTATTTCAGCCAGAGACATATCAGAATTCAGCATTTGACCATAGATATCGCGATGTTTAGTGAAAATGTGCCATTCCATCTGATGGCGTTTGGCTTTACTTTCGTGCAAAGATTTTACCATGGAGTCTTCCCGTTGTCTGTAAAAGAATTGGATAGAATCTAGTTGTACAACAATATCATCTTTTCTTAAAAGCTGAACCCAAAATTCCCAGTCTTCGTATCCGAGTTTCATATCTGTATCATATCCGGAAGTTTTCAGATAGTCTTCTTTTTTGAAAATGGCAGAACAGAAAATATGATTTAAAAATAAAAGCTTTTCGTAATTGTATTCCGGAAGATCCCAATATTCATTCTTAGCTCCAAAAAACTCAGCTTTGCAGTACACAAGTTTAGGCTGCGGGGTTTTTGCAAATTCTTTTTCTGCTAATTCAAGGTATTGTGTTCCTATTTTATCATCACCATCCAAAGGAAGAATAAAAGTTCCTTTCGCCTGTTTGATTCCATTATTTCTGCTGGCAGAAAGCCCCTGATTGTGTTGATTTAATTTAATAAAACGGGAGTCCTTTTGACAATATTCATCAATGATTTTTTCAGAATTATCTGTAGAACCATCATTTACAATGATACATTCCCAGTCTGGAGAAGTTTGAGCCAATACAGAGTCCAGTGTTTCCCTCAAATATTTTTCCTGATTGTAGCAAGGAACAATTATGGATGTTGTTATCATTGGTTTATGGTGCGTTTGTTGGTGAATATATTGCTTATTGTTAAAAGAAAATATTGGAAAGGGAATTCCTTTTTGCTTTTTCTCTTGAGCTGATTAATGTTTTCTAAATCCACAGAAAGCCCTTTTTCTAAAATGTCTACAAATTCTTTTTTGAGAGTATTGCTCTTAAGAATTGCTTTCTTCTTATTGTAATTATTAATGGTTACTTTAATAGCCCTTTTATACTCGCTGAACTTAGATTTTCGGTAAACAGCCGTTAAAGCCTTTAGATTGGCTATGGATAGTTTAAAGAAATTTAGGCCTACCTGCTGATCTCCGTGAATCCTATAATACGTAAGTTTCTCATTATAAAAAGAGAAAGAAGAGGTGTAAGATGAAACCAATGCAATCCATTCATCATGGTGGAAGTCTTTATATACAGGAATAGGTGAAAACTGCTGAACAAAATTTTTCCTTATAGCCATGGTGGCTCCTGTTGCAATGTTGGTAATTGAACTGATGATTTCAAAATAACTGTATTTCAACTTTTCCTCATTCAATAGATTGGGGATATCCCAAACAGAAATCCTGCTGCAATCTACCTCATTATTGAGCAGACAGCATCCGTTGGTTGAAATAACGTTAGTTTCAGGATTGTTTTTGAAATAAGAAACAATTCTTTCTACTTTATTTTCCTGCCACAGATCATCCTGATCGCTTAGAAAAATAATATCATTATTACATAGAGAGATTGCTTTTTCAAAATTTTTTACACTCCTTAAATTTTGCTCATTTACATAAATCTGAAATAGGTTTGGAAACAATGAATCATACTCTTTCAAAATAGAAAGCGTATTATCCGTAGATTGGTCATCACAAACTATAATTTCGTCTATTTTATAGGTTTGGTTGATAATCGAATCTAGCTGTTCCTTTAAATATTTTTCACCATTATAAGTACAAAGAGCAACAGATGTTTTCAATTTTCTTTAAAGTTTATAGGTTGATAGGGCTGGTCATTAAATACATAACGGATCCAATTACTGAAAGCGTATTTTTTATAGATATCTGGTGCAACTTCTACGTACTCTTTCTCTAAAAAAGGAATAATGTCCTCATAGTTCTGTCCCTCCCAAACCAAAATATTATTCGGATGATAAAAATCGTAATTTTTTACTTCTGGGTTGTTGGTAATAAGTTTCTTTTTAAAGCACAATGCTTCAAATACTCTGAAGGATAATCCATTATGTATGCTAGTATTATGGAATTCCAGCAAGTAATTATATTTTTGAATCTCATAGATCATCTCAGCATATTTGAGAATATGAGTTCTGATTTTTACAGGAGAATTAGCTAGTTTCTCAGGAATGCTGCTCCTTGTATATACTATCTGAATATTGCTTCCTACTTTTTGCTCTTCAAAGTAAGATGCAATAGAAATTATTTCATCAATCCTGTTCTCTAAATAGCTTCCCAGGAAAAAAACTTCGTCTTTGGAGTTTTCGTGAGACTTTTTGTAGTGGTCTAAATAAAAATTAGTGATAGGAAACAGATTGGAGTATTGATCTCTATACTGGAAATAATCATCCTTATCAAATACAAAAAAACGATCAAAAAGTTTGATATAGTCAACAATTCCGGGATATCTTTGGAAGCCGTCCCATTGATAGGCTGTAAAGACCTTGGTTTTTTGTTTCAGAAGAGTAAGCGATTCTTTACTGAAATAATCAGGCCGAATGACAAGAGTATAGTCGAAAGGCTCTTTTATATGGTTCAATTCTTCTAAAAGCTGTTCCGAGTGTCTTCTTACTCTTAGCTGAGATTTAAAATTTTTATTCTTTAAAAAAGTCTTTTGTATGAAATTTGATAGTTTTTCTCCAATGTTTTTATATTTGAAATCTTTATCCGTTAAAATTAATAATTCTACGTTATAATTATTTAACTCTAGATTTTTTACAATAGTCTCGTATAAATTAAAGTGATGAGGAATTAATAAAGCTATTTTTTTTTTCATCCAAAATTTTAAACAAAAATAATAAATATATATTTGCAAAAAAAATATGAAAAAGAAACTTTTGATCGATCTTGAACGCCTCCGATATCCTAATTCCGGGATTGCGAATGTATTCAGAAATCTAGCAAAAGGATTGCAGGAGAAGAATTCTAAGTTTGATATATTTTTTTTCGGTAAAAAAGAACAGCTTGAAAAATTTGAGCCTAAGCCAAATTGTGTTTTCTGGAATAAAACACATCGATTTTTCGAGCGTTTCAGCGGTGAATTTGATCTCATTCATGTGAGTCACCAGCTATCCTCTTATTTTCATAGAAATTATAAAAGCACTTTAAAAATCGTGACACTCCATGATTTGAATTTTTTATACGAGAACCTTTCCGATTCAAAAAAGAGGAGAATGCTTGGGAAAGTCAGGAGCAATGTAAAGAATGCAGATTATATTGTCTGTATTTCTGAGTATGCGAAGCAAAGCTTTATCCGTAATAAAAGGCTTTTCAATTTTACAAAACTTAAAGATGTTGTGGTTATTCACAATGGTATTCAGCTTCCTGAGCACAGGGAATATCAGCTTGGAAAATACAGTTATTTAAAAGGTAAGAAGTATATTTTGAATATTGGTGTACTTTTTAACAAGAAAAATCAGTTGACGCTAGTTGAAATGCTTCCTTATATAAAAGAAGATCTCGTCCTTATTGCTTCCGATGAGAAACCTCCTTATGCCGATGAAGTGAGAAGGAGGATTAAAGAACTGCATTTGGAACAAAGAGTTCATTTTCTTAGAAATCTTTCAGAAGAAGAAAAATATGCGGTAATTCAGCATTCAGAGGCGATGTGTCATCCTTCTATTGCAGAAGGCTTCGGAATCCCGCCTATCGAAGCGATGGCTTTTGGGAAACCCGTGTTTCTTTCAACTTATACAAGCCTTCCTGAAATAGGAGGAGATAAGGCTTTTTATTTTGACAGTTTTGAACCCAAAGCAATGGCTAAGCTGTTCCAGGAGAAAATGAATCTTTATTATAGCAATGAAGAAGCAATGAGCCAGGAAATAAAAAATTGGACAGAGCAATATAGTTATACCGCAATGTCCAATAATTATCTTAAGTTTTATGAATCTGTTTTGAAGAAAAACTAAGCTTTATATTCCAGAATAGTTTTTTCAATAATTTTTACACAATCTAATAATTGCTCTTCCGTAATTACCAATGGTGGTGCTAATCTGATGATATTACCATGGGTTGGCTTGGCAAGCAGTCCGTTTTCTTTTAACTGTAAACAAAGGTTCCATGCAGTAGAACTTTCCGGAGTGTCGTTGATCAAAATTGCATTTAAAAGTCCTTTTCCTCTTACTTTGGTAATAAGATCTGTTTTTTCAATAAGCTTATTGATTTCAGCTCTGAAAATCTGACCAAGCTCTTCTGCTCTTTCAGATAATTTTTCTTCTGCTACTACGTCTAATGCTGCTACAGCTACTGCGCAGGCAATTGGGTTTCCTCCGAATGTAGAACCATGTTGTCCCGGTTTAATCACATTCATAATCTCATCATTGGCCAATACCGCAGATACAGGGTACATTCCTCCTGAAAGTGCTTTTCCAAGAATTAAAATATCCGGCTGCACATTTTCGTGGTGGCAAGCGATCAGTTTTCCTGTTCTTGCAATCCCTGTCTGTACTTCATCAGCAATGAAAAGTACATTGTGCTTTTTACATAGTTCAGATGCATTTTTAAGGAAGTTTTCATCCGGAACATATACTCCTGCTTCTCCCTGGATAGGCTCTACAAGGAATGCAGCAATATTTCCTGCTTCTCTGCTTAATACTTCTTCTAAAGCTGCAATATCATTGTAAGGAATTTTGATAAATCCAGGTGTAAAAGGTCCGTAGTTTTGGTTAGCATCAGGATCATTGGAGAAAGAAACAATAGTAGTAGTTCTTCCGTGGAAATTGTTTTCACAAACGATGATTTTTGCAGCGTTTTCTGCAATTCCTTTTACCTCATAGCTCCATTTTCTGGCCAATTTTACAGCCGTTTCTACTGCCTCAGCTCCAGAATTCATGGGTAATACCTTATCAAACCCGAAAAGAGTAGTGATTTTCTGTTCGTATTCTCCTAATTTAGAGTTATAGAATGCTCTTGACGTCAGAGCCAGTTTTTGAGCCTGCTCTACCAATGCACCTACAATTTTAGGATGCGAGTGCCCCTGGTTTACAGCAGAATATGCTGAAAGAAAATCATAATACCTTTTGCCTTCTACATCCCAAACGAAAACACCTTCTCCACGGTCCAGAACTACTGGCAGAGGGTGATAGTTATGCGCTCCATGTTTGTCTTCAAGGTCAATAAAATACTGTGAGTTTTTTGTTTGTTCTGCTGTTGACATATTGTTGGTTTTTTACAAATTTACACAATATTAATGAGACCCCTAAACAAAAATAGAGTAGAGTATAAGGCTATAATTAAAGTGTATTTTGAGGTGAAATAAACCTGTAACGGAAAATATTTTCTTAACGGATAAACTGTTGCAGGTATTCTATCTTTACGAACATGAAAGTTATGTTGAGCAGTTAATTCTATATTTTTTAGCTATCATATCTTTCTCCAATATTGGATTGCTGCTTGGTC
Organism: Chryseobacterium contaminans; assembly: GCF_001684955.1. GTDB lineage: Bacteria > Bacteroidota > Bacteroidia > Flavobacteriales > Weeksellaceae > Chryseobacterium > Chryseobacterium contaminans. Next base: position 13,731 of record NZ_MAYF01000179.1, read on the forward strand.
AGGATGATGGTGTTTAGGCAGGATATCAAACGATATTGCCGGAGCTATAAATAATAAGCAAAAAACTCTCTGAAAACTGAATAGAAATCCCTTAATTCCAAATATTCAGGACTTGAGGTTTCAATATTGTTAAAATGATGTTCTCTGAACAGTTTTTTTATTCGGGATTGATGATAAAACTGCGATACAGAAATAATGCGTTTATACTTCATACTATCAGCAATCTTAAGGGTATTGATCACGGTCTTCTCGGTGTTATCCCCAAAGTTATCCACAAGAATCTTATCTGCAGGGATTTTATTTTTAATCAGGTATTTTTTCATTTCAGTACCTTCCCAATATCCTTCTTTACCCAAACCTCCACTTACTAAAATCTCTTTGATCTGGTTTTTCTGATAGAGTTCAATGCTTTTATCCAGTCTTGCCTGCAGGCGTGAAGAAAGGCTTCCGTCTTCATTTACTTTATTCCCAAAGACAACAGCAAGATCTGCTTTTTGCTCAGTATTTTTAAATCCATCATAAGTAATGTATAAAGAATGGATAATAAACCAGGAGAACCCTGTAATGAGAATGTATTTGATGATAATTTTCACTCTATTTTTATCTATCGTTAACGTTCAGAATAAAAAATCTTCGGTTTATAAATGGAATAATTGTGTTTTACAATTATTCTTTTAAAAAAAATTAAGATATAAAGTCGAAAAAAATATTACACATCAAAGATATAAAATTGATGGAAACAATAATTAAAAACATGAAAGGATCGGGAAGAAGAGAAACTTATTTTAAAGCACTTGTGACTATGTTCAATAATTAATTATAAGTTGCTTTTAATATGAAAGATCAAACACTTTTTCCATTTGCTTTTCGTTGACAGAGCTAGGCGTTGCCTTTAATAAAGTATTGCGAAGCCAAACAGCCAAATTGTTTTCGTAATGAGAAATCTTACCAATAGTAGAGCTCGTGTTGACGATGTAATGCGCCTTTTTCATACGCAGCTTTTCGTATTGTGTGAAAACTTCGTTTACGTTTTTCCCTTCACCAAAAAGCTTTCCAAGAACATAGGCATCTTCAATTGCCTGGCAGGCACCCTGTCCCATATTGGGAGTTGTTGCATGGGCTGCATCACCAATCAAACAAACACGGTCTTTTTGCCAGTGAAAAATGGGCTCCAAATCGATAATGTCGTTGACAAATATTTTTTCTTTGGGAGTTTCGGAAATCATTTTGGGAACTTCTGGATTGAATTCTGTAAAAAGTTCTGCAAGATGATTCGGATTTTTAACCAGGTTCTCGTTAACCACAGCATACCAATAGACTTGTTGGTCATTAATTCTCACGAAGCCGAAGCGTCTGCCTTTTCCCCATGCTTCATAGGCTTGATGATTGTATTTTGCAGTCCAGTCAAATTGGCTAACACCACGCCAACATTTCTGTCTGGACGATCTTAACTTTCCAATGTTTAAAATTTGATGCCGCACTACCGATTTAATTCCATCTGCACCAATAACTGCATCTGCATTAGCCAAGCTTCCGTCTTCAAAAGTGAGTTGGTAACCGTTTCCTTGTTCGATTTTGGATAAACGTTTGGAAAGGATAATGTTTTCAAAACCAATTTCCTTAGCCAGAATCATTTGCAAATCACCACGATGAATGGCAATATTGCATACCCCATATTTACGTTCAAATGTATTCAGTTGTACATCCGATAAGGCTTTGAGCTGTGGATCAGTAATTTTAATAGTTGAAATTTTATGACCTGCTTTTTCGATTTTATGGCGGATGCCAAGTTTGTCAAAAACCTGCATTGCATTATTGGCCATGATAATTCCTGCCCCTACAGGTTTTATTTCGGGTGCACTTTCATAAATGGTAATATCCAGATTATTTTTTTGTAAAGCTAAAGCTGTTGTCAAACCGCCAATTCCGCCACCGATTATTGCTATTTTCATTGTGATTACATTTATATGAGACAAAATTAAAGAGCAAAAAAGCTAAAAACGTTCACTTAAGTTAACTTCTGGAATGTGTAAATTCTTTTCCGAATTCTGCTCAGTGATTGTGGTGTAATCCCTAAATAAGACGAAATGTATTTCTGTGGAATTTTGTTCAGGATTTCTGGGGACTTTTTCAAGAGATTGAGATAGCGTTCTTCAGGTGTATAAAAAAATAGCTCGTCCAGCCTTTGTTTTGCATCCAAAAAAGCTAAATCGGATATGCGTTTTGCCAATCCAATCCAAAAGGCATCTTTCTGAATTAAAATCTCAACATCTTTTTTATCAAAATATAAAACTTCCGTTTTTAGAAGAGTCCTTATAACCGCCACTGATTTTTTTCCGGTGATATAGCTTGCATAATCGCCAATAACATCATTATTCACTTGTAATAGATAGCTGATATCTTCACCTTTCTCATTGATGTAATAAATCCGGACAGCGCCGTTCACAATGAGTCCCAAACGGTCAAAAACTCCATTTTTAGGTTCTATCATTTGGCTTTTATCATAAGTTACGATATAGCAAATTTCCAAAAATTCCTCCGCACGCTCCATAGTAATTTGGAGTGTTTCTGCTAGTTTCTCTTTTATTGCTGATGTCATCTCTTGTATGTTAATTTTGACTGATACTACAACAAGCTTTATCTTTTGTAGTTACAAAAATAAATTTTCCTGCTTTATTAAATTAAGAGATACTATAAAACTAAATAAGGCGCCCTTTCAGACGCCTTATTTTTATATGAATGATAATTTTTAGTGATTATCATATTTTCTATCCATTACAAAATCTTCCATGAATTTTGTAGTGTAGTTTCCTGCAAGATAATCTTCATTATCCATGAGTTGTCTGTGGAAAGGAATGGTTGTTTTTACTCCTTCAATATAGAATTCCTCAAGAGCACGTCTCATTTTGGCAATCGCTTCCTCACGGGTTTGAGCCGTAGTGATAAGCTTAGCAATCATAGAGTCATAGTTGGAAGGGATTGTATATCCGGAATAAACGTGAGTATCTACTCTGATTCCGTGTCCGCCAGGGATGTTTAATCCTGTGATTTTTCCAGGAGACGGTCTGAAGTCTGCATAAGGATCTTCAGCATTGATTCTACATTCGATTGAATGTAATTTAGGATAGTAGTTGATTCCTGAAATAGGAGTTCCTGCAGCAAGAAGAATCTGTTCTCTGATTAGGTCATAATCAATTACCTGCTCAGTAATAGGGTGTTCTACCTGGATTCTTGTATTCATTTCCATGAAATAGAAATTTCTGTGTTTGTCTACAAGGAATTCGATAGTTCCTACTCCTTCGTATCCGATGAACTCAGCAGCTTTTACAGCAGCCTCACCCATTTTCTCACGAAGTTCGTCAGTCATGAACGGAGAAGGAGTTTCTTCTGTTAACTTCTGGTTTCTTCTCTGTACAGAACAATCTCTTTCAGAAAGGTGACAAGCTTTACCGAATTGGTCTCCTGCAACCTGAATTTCGATGTGTCTAGGCTCTTCAATCAGTTTTTCCATATACATACCTCCGTTTCCAAAGGCTGCTACAGCTTCCTGAATAGCAGATTCCCAGTGATCTTTAAGGTCTTCAGCTTTCCAAACAGCTCTCATCCCTTTACCACCACCACCGGCAGTTGCCTTAATCATAACCGGATATCCGGTTTCTTCAGCAATTTTTACAGCGTGCTCATAAGATTCAATTAATCCGTCAGAACCAGGTACACAAGGTACACCAGCTGCTTTCATGGTAGCTTTAGCATTCGCTTTGTCTCCCATTTTTTCGATCTGCTCAGGAGAAGCTCCAATGAACTTGATTCCGTTCTTCTGGCAGATTCTTGAAAAGTTAGCATTTTCAGATAAGAATCCATAACCTGGGTGAATTGCGTCAGCATTGGTAATTTCCGCAGCAGCAATAATGTTAGGGATTTTAAGGTATGAGTCTTTGCTCATCGCAGGACCGATACAAACCGCTTCATCAGCAAATCTTACGTGAAGACTGTCTTTATCTGCAGTAGAGTATACTGCAACGGTTTTGATCCCCATTTCTTTACAAGTACGTAAAATACGCATTGCAATTTCGCCACGATTGGCTATTAATATTTTTTTGAACATCTTAATACGGTTTGAAATTTGAAAATTTGAAATTTGAAATTGACTTTATCATCAATTATCAATCATCATTAATCAATATTTTAATTAAGATGGATCTACTAAGAATAATGGTTGGTCATATTCTACCGGAGTAGCATCGTCAACTAAGATTTTAACGATTTTTCCGCTGATTTCAGATTCAATCTGGTTGAATAACTTCATTGCTTCAATTACGCAAACTACTTTACCAGCAGAAACTTCATCACCTACATTTACGAATACATCTTTATCCGGAGATGGTTTTCTGTAGAATGTTCCAATCATTGGAGATTTGATTGTTACATATTTGCTATCATCAGATGCAGCCTCAGCCTTTTCTGCAGGTGCAGCAGCAGGAGTTGCAACAGGTGCCGGAGCAGCTACTGCCTGTGGAGCAGTGTGGTATACTGCAGGTTGTGCATAAACAGCTTCGCTTCCAGCTAATGGAGTTTTAATAGTGATTTCGAAATCTTTAGTTTTGTACTTCACTTCTGAAACTTCAGCCTTAGATACAAACTTGATAAGATTCTGTATGTCTTTAATGTCCATAAATTTGATATTTGATTTGGTGTCAAAGATACCAAAAAAACGCAAAAAACAACAAAAAACCGCCAAATTTTATCAAAATTAGGCGGTTTTTGTATTAAAATGAGGCTTTTTCGATGAAAAGCGACTCTTAGTTTTCTTCAGTAGCAGCTACTTCTTTTTCCAATACTACTTTACCTCTGTAGTAAAGTTTTCCTTCATGCCAGTGAGCTCTGTGGTATAGGTGAAGCTCTCCTGTTGTTGCATCTTTAGCTAATTGAGGAACTACAGCTTTGTAGTGAGTTCTTCTCTTATCTCTTCTTGTAGACGACTGTCTTCTCTTTGGATGTGCCATTTTCTAATAACTTTTTTAATTGATGAGCGATGAGATTCATCATCTCATCATATTTAAATTATTCTATTTAATTATTGTCTCTTAATTTTCTTAAAGCATCCCATCTAGGATCACTTTCATGTTCTTCCTCTTCAGCTTCCTCAATATTTTTCGGACTGAACTGGTCAAGAATTTTGATATCTTCATCACTTACATTCGGTGAAATCTTTTTCATCGGGATAGAAAGCATTACATTTTCGTAAATCAAATGGGCTACATTGAAAGCATGCTCTCCGGTAGGAATGGTAATAACATCTTCATTGCTGTCATCATATTCTTCCCCGAAATTCACCAGAATCTTGATCTCATTCTCAATAGGATAGTCGAAATCTTCATTTGTAATATCACAAACCAACTCAACCAAACCTTTTATTTTAATCTCAAACTCCAGAAAAGTAGTGTGTTTGTCTAATAAGACATTCACCTCTATTCTAGGATTTGTAAATTCCTGCTCAGTGTCAAATAATTGAAAGAACGTTTTATCTATCTCAAACTTGAACTCGTGTTTTCCGTTTTTAAGTCCGGAAAAGCTTATGTCATAGTTTCTTAACTTGTCCATAAAATGAGTGTGCAAAAATATGCATTTTTTTTATAATAACAAATAAAATCTAAAACAAATTAATTTAAAATTTGTTTTAACGGTTTATGCTTCAGTTTCCTCAGGCAGATCTTCGTCAATTCCGTTATCAACAGCCATTTTTCTAGGCTGAAGGCGGTTGCTCATCAGTTCGCTGTATTCACTTCTGTTCTTGAAAACCTTGATTGCAGTGAAGATAGCTTCCATAAAACTTTGTTCATCGGCAACATTTTTCCCTGCAATATCATACGCAACTCCATGATCCGGAGAAGTTCTGATAAAGGGAAGTCCTGCGGTATAATTTACCCCTTCTTCATAGGCTAATGTCTTGAACGGAGCTAATCCCTGATCGTGGTACATGGCCAGGACCGCATCAAAATCTCTGTATTTGTTTGGTTGGAAGAAACTATCTGCCGGGAAAGGTCCAAATGCAAGAATACCATTATCTGAAAGTTCCTGAATAGCCGGGCTGATGATTTCAATCTCTTCACTTCCGATCACTCCGCCATCTCCTGCATGCGGATTTAATCCTAGTACAGCAATCTTTGGCTTCTGAATGCAGAAATCTTCAATAAGGGTTTGGTTCAACACCCTGATCTGCTTTTTGATCTTTTCTTTGGAAATATTTTCAGCTACCTTGGCAATAGGAATATGATGGGTAGATACAGCTACTTTAAGATCTTCAGTAACGAGGAACATTAATCCTTTTTTACTAAACTTTTCTTCAAAATATCCGGTATGTCCGGCGTGCTTAAAGCCCATTTTTACCATTTCATCCTTATTGATAGGAGCGGTTACCAAAACATCAATATCTCCTTTCATCAAAGCTTCAGTAGCTGCTTCCAGGGAATCAATAGCCATTTTGGTAGATTCTTCTGTAGGAATGCCCAATTCAACGTTTACGTTTTCCTTGGTAAGATTTACCATATTCAGCTTGCCGGCCTGAGCCTGGGACGCTTCATTAACATAGTTGAAATTAAGATTCAGCTTGAAAATGTTTTTCTGATAAGTGAATAATTTTCCCGAACCAAAAATTACAGGAGTGAAAAAATCTGTAATGGTTTTGTCTTTCAGAGACTTCATGATGATCTCCGGACCGATGCCGTTGAAATCACCGATTGAAATTCCTACTCGTACTTTATGGTTTTTTGGGCTCATTTTGATTATCTTTGAAGATTATAATTTACAAATTTAGCAAAAAATAATATGTTCACAGGAATTATTGAAGCAGTTGGTGTTATTGAAAAGATTGAAGAGAAAGGAAGCAACATAGATTTCACCCTGTCATGCCCTTTTACAAACGAACTTAAAATCGATCAGAGTCTGGCACATAATGGATGCTGCCTTACTGTAGTTGAGATTAAAGATAATCAATATGTAGTAACCGCCATCAACGAAACCCTTGAAAAAACCAACCTTGGAAAATGGGAAGTGGGAAGTATGGTGAATCTTGAGCGCTGCATGAAAATGGATGGAAGACTTGATGGTCACATCGTTCAGGGGCATGTTGATAAAACAGGAGAGGTAGTAGGAATCGAAAATAAAGACGGAAGCTATTTTATCACCATGAAATATGAAGCTGATGGAAATTTTGTAACCGTTCCTCAAGGTTCTATTACCGTTAATGGGATCAGTTTAACCGTAGCAAAAAGTGAAGATGCTCAGTTTTCTGTAGCTATCATTCCTTACACTTGGGAATTTACCAATATGAAACACCTGAAAATTGGTGATAAAGTGAATCTTGAATTTGATATCATTGGTAAGTATATTGCTAGGTTAATTAAAAAGTAGAATGTCGTTAAATAAATATAAAGGATATAGCTTAAGGAACCGTGTGTTTTTCGGTTTCTTACTGGTATGCTTTTTAAGTGTTGTGGCAACATCACTGGTTCCTTATTTTGTGTTGAGAAATAATTCCATGCAGCAGAGTAATATCGATATGCAGGAGAAAACCAATGCAGTGATGAGATATCTGGATTATGCCGTAAGCCGTACATTGGTAGAAACAAAAGATCTGCCGAAGGTTTTAGGAAATAAGATTTTTGAAATTGCAGATATTAACCAGCATGATATTGTTATTTATGATCTGAAAGGAAATTACCTGCTGTCTAATAAGGATGAAAGCCTGATAGATCAGAAAACACTTTCTATGGAAATTATCAACAAAATCCTGTCTACGGATGCAAGGGTTGATATGACCAGATATGATGCTGCTAAAGATGCCAAGCTCACCTCTTCCTATCTTTTATTGAAGAATAATGAGCTGGAGCCAATTGGTATTGTTTATATTCCTTTATATCATAATGAATCTGCTTATCTGGAAGTATTGCATCAGTATGTAAAATACATTCTTTTAGTAGATATATTTCTGATCCTGTTCAGTATCTGGATAAGCTGGGTAACTTCCAATAGCCTGGCCAAAACCATTACAAAATTCTCTGATATGATTACCCGTATTACATTATTTGAAAATGAAATGCGTCCTATTAGGTATTATAAGAATGATGAATTAAATGCTCTGGCAAGAGCTTACAACAGAATGATTCTTCAAATTCAGGATCAAAAAGAAAGGTTAAGGTTTAAAGCCTCTGAAGAAGCATGGAGAGAAATGGCGAAACAGGTTGCCCATGAGGTGAAGAACCCGCTTACTCCCATGAAGCTTACCATTCAGAATTTTGAAAGAAAATTTGATCCTGAAGATCCGAATATTAAGGAAAAAGTGAAGCTGATGAGTAAAACAATGGTGGATCAGATTGATTTGATTGCTACCGTAGCTTCTGCGTTCTCGGAATTTGCCAAGCTTCCTGAAAAAAATAATGAAGTAATCAATCTGAATACAGAAGTGGAAGATATTCTTCGTGTATTTAATGATGACAGTATCTTCATGCATGCCAACAAAAGTAATATCATGATTAATATGGATAGAATTTATCTGTCCAGAATCATTACCAACCTTGTCACCAATGCCAAGCAGGCGGAAAGTGATGAGAGGAAATTAATCATCAATGTAGATGTGGAGCAACATCAGCGAAGAGTCATTATTTCTGTTCAGGATAACGGGATAGGAATTCCTGAAAATATGTATGAAAGAATTTTTGAGCCTAATTTCACTTCCAAAACCAGCGGAATGGGACTTGGATTATCCATGGTTAGAAAGATGATTGAAGACTATAAAGGAGAGATCTCAGTGAAATCCGAAGTAGGTAAGGGATCTACATTTATCATTACATTGCCTACCAATTTATAGTGAAGCCTTTTACATTCAAACAATTTGAAATCCAGCAATCCAAAGACGTCTTCCGTGTAGGAACAGACGGTGTTTTGCTTGGTGCCTTAGCAGATGTAGAATCTGCTTTTCGTGTTTTGGAAGTAGGGACGGGGACAGGATTAATCTCATTAATGCTGGCCCAAAGGAATCTACAGGCGGATTTTTTAGGCTTGGATATTAATGAAGATGCTGTTGCATTGACAAAAATTAATTTTGAAAATGCGCCTTTCCGTGCAAGGCTGAAAAACATTCATCAGGATTTTAAAACTTTTGAAACAGAACAAAAGTTTGATCTGATTGTTTCGAATCCTCCTTATTTTGAAGAATCCGGATCTGATAAAGACAAAATTGCACGCCAAACGATAGAGTTGAATTTCAGGCAGCTTATTGCTCAATCTGCCCGGATTTTATCTGAAAATGGACTGTTTTCAGTAATTATCCCGGTGGAAGCAGGAGAGATCTTTATTTTAATAGCTGAAGAAAATAACCTGTTTCTGACCAGAAGAATCAATATCAAAGGGATTGAAAATTCCAAAACAAAAAGATTGGTTTTAGAGTTTTCTCCCATAGAAAAAAAACTTTTGGAATCTGAGTTTATAATAGAAAAAAGTCCGAGAAAATACTCGGACCAATATCTTGAACTCACCAAGGAGTTTCATGTCTTTAAAGAGAATGGGAATTAGAACAGTATTTCTGTAATTTCTAACTCCTTTTATTCAAATAATTCTGCAGTATCTAAAACAGATACTTTTCCGTCTTCACATCTGATAGCTTCACCAGGGAAGTTTTGGATCATATGGTAATCATGGGTTGCCATTACTACAGCGGCTCCGTTTTCAAGAGCAACCTGCTTTAATAAGGTCATGATTTCATTAGAAGTTTCAGGGTCAAGGTTTCCTGTTGGCTCATCTGCAAGAATAAGGTCAGGGTGGTTAAGAAGGGCTCTTGCAATCGCGATACGTTGCTGCTCACCTCCGGAAAGTTCGTGTGGCATTTTGTGCTTTTTGCTCTTCATGTTCACACTTCCCAATACTTCATTGATTCTGTCTTCCATTTTTGCTTTATCACTCCATCCAGTGGCTTCCAAAACGAATTTAAGGTTCTTTTCAACGGTTCTGTCTGAAAGTAACTGGAAATCCTGGAATACAATCCCTAATTTTCTTCTTAGATTGGGAATGTCGGATGGTTTTAGCTTAGCCAGATCAAATCCTACCACGGCTCCATGTCCTGATGCTAATGGAATGTGTCCATAAAGCGTTTTCAGAAGAGAACTTTTTCCGGAACCTGTTTTTCCAATAAGGTAGCAAAATCTACCTTTTTTAATGTTAAGATTTACATCAGAAAGAACAGTAAAGTTTTTTTGGGCAATTTTTGCGTGTTGTAAACTTATAATATTGTCTCCGGAGATATTTGTATGTGGCATAATTTAATTTTAAAGGCTATTTCTAACAAAAAATTTTCAATCTTTAAAAATAGAAAAAAGAAGTCTATCTGACTCTAATTTTAATAAATTTTAACAACAAAAAATGCCTGAAAAGAAACTCTTCAAGCATGTTTTGTATATGATAATATAGAAATTATCTCTTAGCGCGTGCAGCACTTACAGTTAATCTCTTTCTGCCTTTAGCTCTTCTCGCAGCCAAAACTCTTCTTCCATTTGGCGTAGACATTCTTTCTCTGAAACCGTGTTTGTTTCTTCTCTTTCTTTCTGATGGCTGGAATGTTCTTTTACTCATTACTATATGTTTAAATCGTAATTAATCTATTAATTTTCAGGTTGCAAAGATATATAAAATTTTATAAGTTACAAACTTTAATGATCTTTTTTTAAAATTATCTTTAATGTTTTCCAGTCAGATACTTATAAAGCCTGATTGGAAACTAAATTCAGGATGCAAAAATAATATTTAAATGATTTATATAAAAGCTCTATCTTTGAAAACTTTAATTTTAACGAAAATAAACACAAGATGTTTACACCAGCAGAACTTTTAGAGATCAATACATTACTAACACCTGAAAACAAAATAGTTATTCTTACCCACTATAATCCGGATGGTGATGCTATTGGTTCCAGCCTGGGATTGAAACATTATTTAAAGGCAAAAGGAATCTTTGCTGAGGTGATTGTTCCTAACGATTTTCCAAAGTTTCTGAAATGGATGCCAGAAGCTAAAAAAGTGATTATTGCAGAATATAAAAGAAAACTGGCTGCTGATATGATTGCGGCTGCAGATGTTATTTTCTGCCTTGATTTTAATTCTCCTTCAAGAATCGGGTTATTGGGCGATTGGCTGGTAAAGGCTCAGGGAAAGAAAATTCTTATTGACCACCACCAACAGCCGGAGCCATTTGATTTTGTATACTCAGATACGGTAATTCCTGCCACGTCACAGATGATTTATCACTTCATTGAAGCGATGGATGATGAAAAACTGGTGAATCAGGATATGGCAGAATGTATGTATACAGGGATTATGACTGATACCGGTGGCTTCCGTTTTCGTTCAACCAGTGCTACTACGCATAGAATTATTGCCAATTTAATAGAAAAAGGCGCAGATCCTGCGATGATTACTTCCAATACCTGGGATACCAATACGGTTTCCCGTCTTCATTTGCTTGCTTTGGTTTTAGGAAGAATAGAGGTGGTGAATGATGGCAGGGTAGCTATTTTAAGCCTTACCAGAAATGAACTTAAAGAATTTGGTTTCCAGAAAGGAGATACGGAAGGTTTCGTAAATTACGGATTAAGTATTGCCGGGGTGAAAATGTCTGCCTTCTTTATGGAAGATTTGTATGAAGATTTTATTAAGATCTCATTCAGAAGTAAAGATGATGTGGATGTGAACCAGTTTTCCAGAAAATATTTTAATGGCGGCGGGCATATTAATGCTGCAGGAGGTAAATCAATGGATTCTTTGCCAGGAACTATAGAAATATTCAAAGCAAGATTAATAGAAGAGAACTTGTAAAACAGTGGGAGTGGGCTAAAGAAAATACTGTAAATTAAATTTGATATACTTTCAAACTCTTTTACACTCAAACTCTCAACCTTTTTTATACCCTTTTTCCTCAAGTTCCATACAAGTATATTCGTATACCTGCTGAAACATTTCGTCCATATATTTCTTGTTGAAAAGGCTGTATTTTGTCATTTTGGGCGGATCTAGAAATATATTGCAGTGTTTCACCTTGGAATAGACGGATTTTGCAATGGCTAAATGGAGAATCCTATCGAATTCTTTCATGAGGCTCATTTTATTTAATTCATCATAGCTTATTGAGTTGACGTGAGAGGCAATAAGGAAATCGCATTTATCCATAATGGGTTCAATAGGAAGATTGTCAAGAACACCGCCATCTACATATATTTTTTCACCTATTCTTACCGGAGGAAGGATAAACGGAACGCTTGATGAAGCTAAAAGCGGTGTGAAAAGCTCGCCTTCAGAAAAGAAATCAACAATTCCGTGTGTCATTTCTGTAGTAGCTACATAAACCGGTATTTTCAGGATATTAAAATTATCTTCGGGGAAATAATCTCTGAAGAGCTTTAAAATAAAATTGGAACTGAAGATTCCGTTTTTTGACAATTTCAGGGCAGATCTTGAAAAAAAAGAAGTCTGCTTTACGATTTCTATCATTTCATCCGGTGTTTTCCCAAACGAATAAAAAGCAGCAATGATAGAGCCGGCACTGGTTCCTGAAATGATATGTGGTTTAAGATTATATTCTTCCAGGGCTTTTAGAACGGCAATATGTGCAATTCCACGCATTCCGCCGCCTGAAAGTGTAAGTCCGATAACCGGAGGTTTCGGTGGTGTCTTTTTTTTGAACGAGAATATTCCCATTGAGAAAATTATACCTTACTAATATACAGGATTTTTCTCAATGTTTAGGGCTCATCACATTCAGAATCAATCTTAATGAAAAGAGCATTGAATTCATTATTCATCTTTTCATCGTGGGAAACTCTTTGTACCTTATCATTAGCACAGTTCCCCCAGCCAAAAGTAATCAGGTCAATAATGGCATAATCTCTTTTGTCTGCTGAATTAAGCTGTTCGTTAAACTGGTTGATAATACGTTGTGGATCACTGTTATTTTTGCTCATGCTTTCTCTGAGTTTCTTCCATTCTGCAAACATTTGTTCATCCGTTGAATTTAATGCTTTAGAGTAATTAGAACATGCATTGTTTTTAAGAAGAATTGAAGGGTCAGAGTAAGCCTTGATCTGAATTTTTTCCATCTCATAAGACTGAACAAGTGCTTCATAACTTTTCCTCTTAATGTCTTGCCAATAAGGGATATTAACAACGTTCAGATTCATGATCTGGTTTTTCTTTTCTGTAAAATCTTTATCCAGTTTTGCAAGAATCTGATCTTTATTGTTTCTTATTTCATGAAGGTCTTTGAGGTTGTGGACGAAAGGAGTATCCAACAATGAACCACTCAGTTCAAACCAAAGTTTGTAAGTGTCTTCAAGTTCTTTTCTGGAGTATTTATTACTGTCAAAATATCCTTTGTTATCACAGAGTTCCGTTCCGAAATTAAATATTTCCTGCTTAGGCTGAGCGGTTGCTATAGTATCGGTTTTTGGAGCTGATACTTGAGTGGTATCCGCTGATGTAGTGCCGGGAGTGGATTGGTTTTCCTTTTTACAGCTTAGGAATGAAAGCAGAAGGATAGATAGAATGGCTGTTCTCATGATTTTACAATACTAATTTTTTAGGAAGATTGTGTAAAAGTTCTGTGTTGATAATTTCCGCACAGATGCCTGGTTTTTCCCAATGGCCGTTGTGGCCGCAGTCTAATACATAAGATTTGATATTTGTTCTGTCTGGAAGATTTTTAATTGTGGTCTCTGTTTTTACAGCATTGTCATGTTTTCCGGCTAATACTAAAATTTTGGCTTCCAGATTTTGTATAATGTGTTTTTTGTCTGTTCTTTCCACCATACCTTTTACACAGGCAAGAGCTCCCATATTATTTGTAGAAAGTGCGGTTTCCAGTGCGGTTTCAATTTTCCCTTCCAGAATGTCTCTTTCATTGGGATTGAACAGATTTGGGATTCCTGCTCTGGCATAATGGGCGAAAGCATCTTTAATAATCCTGTAACTTTTGATGCGCTGTTGTTTCTTTTCTTCGTCGTCTGCAAAATAAGTGGAGAAGAAGAGGGTTAAACTTTTCAATGAATCAGGATACTTTTCAGCAAAGGCAAGAGAAGTGTATCCGCCCATGGAGTGTCCTAATAAATGTATTTTCTCTATATTCTGGTTATCCAATACTTTTTTTACTTCATCGGCCATAAGTTCCATGGTGTGAACTTCTTCCAGTATTTCAGATTGTCCGTGCCCGGGAAGGTCAATTTTTAAGAGTGAGAAATCTTTGGAAAGATGAGGTTCCATATCACTCCAAATGGATAGATTTTCCATAAAACCATGGAGGAGTACTAACGTTTCTTTTCCATTTCCTTTTTTTTCAAAGTTCAGCATGATTCCAAAATTTTATAGGTTAACCTTTCAAATGTAAACAAAAAAGAGCATTTTAAAAATGCCCTTTCTCTTTTATTGAGTTAATTCTTTATAAACCTTTGTTTCCCAAGGTTTGATATCTGTCACTCCGTAGCGTTCTTTTTTAGCAATAGCCAGATTGTCCAGCATGTCTACAAAATTTTTGTAGTTGGCTTCATCAGTTGGCTTGATAATGACTGTGAAGTTTTCCGGCTTGGGAGCGTTTTTATATGCTTCGGAAATGATTTTTGAAACTTTTATTCCACTGAAATCAGTTTCTTTTAAGTTGCTTGTATTTAAATCATTTGCATTGCTTTGATGATAAAAAACACGATTGTCTTTTCCCAGGATAAATGTAATCTGGTTTTTATCTCCAATTACAGTTTCAATTGGTCTGGTGTTGGGATCTTTCGCAGGAAGTCCCAGATCCATCACGTTGGGTTTTGTAAAATTAGTCGTAAACATAAAGAAGGTTATCAGCAGGAATCCCAGGTCTACCATAGGAGTCATATCTACTCGGATTAATTTTTTCTTTTGCTTGCCGCCCTGTTTTTCTTGTGCGATTACTTCGGCCATAATTCATATTTTAAATTGTTAAACGGTATTTGATGAAAACTTTGAAAATCCGATCGTGATTTTGAAAAGTTGATACAAAGTTGATGCCTAAAATTTAAAATATATAATAAATTTTCATTTCTGTTGCAAAGTTGTACTTAAATGATGTTAAAAGCTGTTGTTGAATATGCTGATTCCGAATAATTTGCTTGGGTTTCAGAAATAAAAAAACTCACACTGTAGAAGTGTGAGTTTAAAATTTTATATAAAATGATTTATTTGCTTTTTTTGTAGTAATTCACTCCGCATTCCAGGAATTTTTTGAAATCTTCCTTCGGCATATATCCGGAAACAGGAGTGTTAATCACTTTTCCATCAGGAGTTATTAAAACATAGTGTGGTTGGGAGTTATTATTGAAATTAACCTGCTGGAATAAGCTCCATCTGTCCCCAATTGTTTTCACTTTTTTGATTTGTCCGTCTCCAAGGTCAATCTTTGTTTTTTGATCTTCAGGAAGCTCTTCTTTATCATCTACATACAGAGAAGCAAGGACAACATCATTCTGGAGAATTGGTAAAATATCCGGTTCGCTCCATACGAACTCTTCCATTTTTCTACAGTTTTCACAACCATAGCCTGTGAAGTCAATCAAGATAGGTTTGTTTTCCTTCTTAGCAATTTCTACTGCTTTAAAGAAATCGTGTTCTGGATGCATTCCTAAAATACCATCTTTTTCATCATGGAAATAACTTACATTCAATGGAGGCAGAATACCGCTTAATAACTGAAGCTTTGGACGGTCGGATGGAATGAATCCCTGGATCAGATAGATCACAAAACCGAAACCTAATACTCCTAATATTTTTCTTGTAATTGAAATTTTAGGTTTTTTATCATCATGCGGAAATCTGATTAATCCGAATAGATATAAAGCCAAACCTAAAGCAACAATGATCCAGATGGCAATGAAAAGTTCTCTTTTTAAGAAGAAAGTCTTCGATACAAGATCTGCTTTTGATAAGAATTTTAAAGCCAAAGCTAATTCTACGAACCCTAATACTACTTTTACAGTATTCATCCATCCTCCGGATTTCGGAAGACTTTGCAATGCTTGTGGGAATAAAGCCAATAGTCCGAAAATGATAGCCCATGCTAAACCAAATCCAGCCAAGGCAAATGTCAGCAGCATTGGAACATTTGAAGAACCCGTTACGGCACTTCCTAATAAACTTCCAAGAATAGGTCCTGTACAAGAGAAAGAAACAATTACCAGCGTTAAAGCCATAAAGAAAATACCGATGATACCACCAGCTTCTTCAGCTTTTGAGGACTTATTGGCAATAGAGCTAGGCAATGTAATATCATAATACCCGAAGAAACTCCCGGCAAAAAAGATAAATATAATAAAGAAGGCAATATTCAGCCATACACTTGTAGAGATCTCATTGAAGATGTTTCCTGCAATCCCGTCGATAATGTGGAAAGGAATACTCAATAAAACGAAAATAAGCAGGATGAAAAAACCATAGATCAAGGCATCTCTTTTTCCTTTTGCTTTATCCTTGCTTCCTTTCGTAAAGAATGAAACCGTTAATGGAATCATCGGGAAGACGCACGGAGTTAATAAGGCAATTAACCCTCCGATAAAACCTAAGAATAGATAAGTCCAGTAGTTCTCATCTACTTTTGTAGAAGCAGTTCCGCAGTCTGTTAATGGCTTTTTGAAGTCCAAGGTTTCAATTTTCAGTTGTTTAGGGTCCAGAGTTGAGGACTCAGCAACTGTGACTGCTGTTTTGGTTGGGTTTTCAGTAACTGTTTCAACCGTTTTTACAGAATCCTTTGCTGGTTCTGTAGTTTCTTCAGGGGTAGTTTCCTCTGTAGCTCCTTTTGGAGTAACCTTTTGATTGAACTCTAGGGTATTCGGTGCAAGGCAAACCCTGTCATCACAAGTCTGGTATGTAATTTCAGATGTTACGTCTGCCGGTTTTGTAGGGTCCTTTAGCTTAAATTTCTGTTTAAAACCAGCCGTATTAGAATAAAAAACAATAGTTCCTCCAAAAGCTTCAGAGAATTCTTCATGTTTCTTACCTACTTCAGTGAACTTCCCGATCAGTTCAATATTTTTTCCTGAAACTTTATATTCCGTAGGGATTCCTGTATCTTCAGGAAGGTCTTTGGAGTAAATGTGCCAGCCTTTCTCCATGGTGGCATTTAAAACCGCTTCATACTGGTTATTGCCCAGATCGTTGATGGTAAATTTAAACTTTACAGGATTTTTAATCTGCGCATTAATTCCTGTTGCTAAAAAGAGTAGAATTAATAAAAACCAATTTCTACATTTCATTTTTCGTTTCATTAAAAATTTTGAGAATACGTTCTGTTTTCTCATCCTTTGCATATCTTCTATCCTGTCTGAAAGGGATGATTCCAAGTACGGAATTATTACTGTCAGACAATATCCAAATTTTTTGCCTCGCTAAAATAGATAATTTTTCGTCCCTAAAAAATTTAGAAACTTTCTTTTTCCCTGAAAAACCCATCGGGTAAAATTCATCACCATCCTGCTGTTTTCTTAAATACAATGGAAACTGAAGTTTTTCAGCATCAAAATTCCACTCTATATTTTTATTGATTCCATCAATGTCTTTCATAGAATCTTGAAGGTTGATCCTGATCTGGCTTTCTGAAAAATCAAAATCATCAATCAGGAGAATTTTGTTTGTATTTTCAGTTTTTTTGTTGATTTTGATAAAGATTAATTCATCTCTGTTAACAACCAACTGATAGTCTTTTGAAAAAAAAGAGCTGTTATTTTCTGCCTTAAAAATTTTAGGGATTTCTTCTTCCTGATTAAATCCATATTTTTTTAAGATCTCAAACTTGACAAAATCGCTTTCCTGATCCAGCTTTTCCTTTGATAAGATTTTATGGTCTTGGTTAAATACAGTAAGTTTATTTTCTATCTCCTGAATCTGTTTTTGGACAAAATCCTTGGTCTGATTCAGATAAGAAGAACTTTTTTTGAAGTTTTCCAGGAAATGATTGTTAGTTTCCTGTAATTTCGGAACAATTTCATTTCTGATCTTATTTCTCAGATAATCACTTTTTTTATTGGAAAGATCTTCCCGGAACTCAATATTGTTTTCGTCTGCAAATTGATAGATTTCCTGTTTAGAGAATGGTAAAAGCGGTCGAATAATATGATTGTCATTGGCAGGGATACCACTCAGTCCATTAATTCCTGCGGCCTTAGAAAGATTGATGATAAATGTCTCCAACTGATCGTTCAGGTGATGGGCAGTAACCAGAAATTCCAGTTTTTCCCTTTGCTGAATTTCCTTAAAAAAAGCATATCTAAGCTCTCTTGCCCAAAGCTGAATAGAGTTTTCCGGTTTTCTATCCTTTTCCGATACTTCATACAGATTAAATATGATATGATTTTTCTCACAAAATTCCTGTACCACTTTTTGATCCCTGTCCGAATCTTTTGCTCGAAGCTTGTAATTGATATGGGCTATTTGAAATGGGTATCCGGAATGTTGGCTTTCATCTCTCAAATCCCGGAATAAAGAGGCTAAAACCATAGAATCGGCACCTCCGCTCACTGCTAAAAGATAGGTGTGATTTTCAGGCTGGTGAATAAGATTTTCTAATTGTTTTCTGAAGTTTGATTTTTTCAACATAGGTGTTGAGAATTTCTTTTATACAAAGATAATCCATATAATTCAATTGAATTTCCCTAACTTTGAGTAGTCTAAAAATGATTACTTATGAAGATTTTTAAAATTTTAGCGGTTTCTGCAATGGCGTTGGGGATGACCTCTTGTGTGAGCAAGAAGCAGTATGATGCCTTAAGCACAAACTATAAGCAGTGTATTGAAAATATCGGAGAAAGACAGAGAGAAATTCAGGATTTGAAATCTCAGAACTCTGCATTGACAGGTGAAAATAATTTATTAAAAAGCCAGCATGATGCTTTAAAATCATCATTGGATGCATGTCTTTCCAATACAGGAAAAAGCTCTGCTAATATTGACAAGCTTGTGGGAGAAATTAATGCTTCCAACTCATATATCAAGCAGTTAATTTCCAGCAATGCTAAGAACGATAGTTTAAACCTTGCTTTGTCTAATAAGCTGAAGAGATCTTTAGATAATGTATCAGATGAAGATGTACAGGTGAAAGTATTGAAAGGAGTGGTAATGATCTCTCTTTCAGATAAAATGTTATACAAAACAGGAGATTACAATATCTTGCCTGCAGCTCAGGAAGTATTAGGTAAAGTAGCGAAGGTTATTAATGATTATGATAAATATTCAGTATTGATTGAAGGAAATACCGATAATGCACCGTTAAATTCTGCAAACCTGCCAAGAGATAACTGGGATCTTTCTGCATTAAGAGGTACTTCTGTTGCGAAAGTTCTTCAAACTCAGTTTGGTGTAGATCCTGCAAGAATTACTGCGGGAGGCCGTTCTGAATACAACCCGAAAGCTACTAACATGAGTGTTTCCGGAAGAGCAGAAAACAGAAGAACAGAAATCATCATTATGCCTAAGCTGGATGAATTCATGAAACTGATGGATATTGCTCCTAAAAAATAATTACTGAATAATACAGTACAGAAGATCCCGATTTTCGGGATCTTTTTTTGTATAATGAATTGTGAGATTTTTAGATGTAACTTTTCAATACATTATTCAACTTATTGAAAATAAAATCGATATGGTCTTTTGAAAGTCGATGATATATTGTTGAGAAAGAAGATTACCACCACCTATCATGTATTTACGTTTAAAAATAAATAATAGTTATATGAAAAAAAATATTCTATCGGTATGTTTATTAGTTTTCTCTTTATCTGGAAAGGCTTTTGCACAAACTGAGACTTCCGGAAGAGAAAAAATATATAAAGCTACCCATACAAAAAGTACTGAACTGAAGCATACGAAACTGAAAGTTAATTTTGATTATCAGAAGGAACAGATGAATGGAGAAGAGTGGCTCACAGCATCTCCCTATTTTTATCCATCAGATTCATTGATACTGGATGCAAAAGGTATGTTGATTCATGAGATAGCAATGGATAGGGAAGGAAGCCGTATTCCATTAAAATACCACTACAGTGACAATATTCTTAGAATCAATCTTGATAGAACATATCAACAAAATCAGGATTATACGGTTTATATCAAATATACTTCCAGACCTAATGTAGTAGAAGAGCAGGGAAGTCCGGCGAAAGGGCTTTATTTCATTAACGCAGATGGTAAAGATTCTGATAAGCCTACTCAGATCTGGACAGATGGTGAATCTGAATTCTCATCAGTATGGTTTCCAACGATAGATAAACCTAATCAAAAAACTACCCAGGAAATTTATATGACCGTTCCGGACAAATATATTACCCTTTCTAATGGTATTTTAAAAGAGTCCCAAAAAGTGCCTGGTAATATGAGAACGGATCATTGGGTAATGGAGAAAAGGCATGCGGTGTATCTTTTCTTTATGGGGATAGGAGAATATAGTGTTGTAAAAGATAAATGGAGGAATGTTCCGATAGATTATTATATAGAAAAGGAATATGAGCCTTATGCCAGACAGATCTACGGAAATACTCCTGAAATGATGGAATTTTTCTCTAAGAAGCTAAATTATGATTATCCCTGGCCCAAATATTCACAGATTACCGGAAGAGACTATCCAAGTGTAGCCATGGAAAATACGACTGCTACTATTCATAATATGGGCGTAATGCAGAAGCCAGGACAATTAATTGATGAAAATAAATGGGAAGAATATATTGCTCATGAGTTGTTCCATCATTGGTTCGGGGATCTGGTAACTGCAGAGAGCTGGAGTAATCTTACCCTGAACGAGTCATTTGCAAATTATTCCCAATATCTCTGGAATGAATATAAATATGGGAAAGACCAGGCAGATTATCATTTACTATCGAATGTCAATAAATATTTTAATAGTCCTTCAAATTTTAAAAAAGATCTTGTGAGATTTACTTATGATTCTCCTGAAGATACTTTTGATGTAGTATCCTATGAAAAAGGAGGTGGAATTCTTCATATGCTGAGAAACTATTTGGGAGATGATGCCTTCTTCGCAGGGATAAGAGATTTTCTAAAAACCTATGAATATAAAAATGCAGAGGCTCAGCAATTAAGGTTATCATTTGAAAAAATATCCGGGAAGGATCTGAATTGGTTCTTTAATCAATGGTATTATGGGAGTGGAAATCCTAAATTACAATATTCATATACTTTTGAACCTGTTAAAAAACAAGTAGAAGTGATGATTGACCAATCACAGGAAAAACCTTTTGAATTTCCTTTGGCAATAGATGTGTATGATAATGGAAAGCCGGTACGGTATAATGTATGGGTAAATGCTCAGGCAAAAAATAGTTTTAATTTTAATGTTTCCACAAAGCCTGATTTGATTAATATTAACGCTGATGGAGTATTACTTTCTGAAATTACAGATAAAAAAACGGCCGAACAAAATCTGATTCAGTTTACTCATTCCAAAGAATTTTTAAGCCGTTATAAAGCATTGGTAGGTATTAAGGAGGATTTGAATAATCCTGCATCTGTTAAATTGTTATCTGCAGCTTTAAAAGATCCTTTCTTTAGAATCAGAATTAAGGCCTTGGAATTATTGGATCTTACAGACGCGAAGCAAAATAAGTATCTGATTGCGGATGTTGAAAAAATAGCTGCTGAGGATTCAAAAACGTTGGTGCAGGCAGCAGCCATTTCTGCTCTGTCTAAGACCAAAAATAAAAAGTACCTGCCACTATTCGAAAAAGGAATGAATGAGGTATCCAATGCAGTAAAAGCTAATTCATTTCTTGCTATCTTGGCTACAGATCCTTCAAAAGTCAAAACTCTGACTAATAAAATAGATCTCTCACAAGCCTCTAGGGATATGGTTGTTAAAATGCTTCCCGCTGTTATTGAGAACAAAATAGATTCTCAAATGCAATATACGGTCTCCATTGTGGCTCTTTATCCATTGGTAAAACTACGTAATCCGGTATTGGGGAAATTTGCAGAAGAAGGATTCAATAGAATTATGGAGTCTGATGATTTAGCAGCAACAAAGGGAATTGTCAATGTTTTAAATCAGGAAAAAAATGAACTGACAAAAGATGCTGAGATTAAAAAGGAAATTTATACTGCATTGGAAGCAGGGTTGAATAAAAAGAATGAACTTTTAAAAAACAAGCCACAAAATCAGGAGAACATTAGTAAACAGATTGCGGTATTGAAACAAATAATAACTAAATATAAATAACTTTGTAAGGTATTCTAAAAACAAATCCCGAATTTCTTCGGGATTTATTTTTTTAATCAAATTAATTCTTCTTTTTTCAAAAGGGAAATAATTCGTCGTAAAAAATGATTGGATAATTCAGTCTTGTTTTTTTTTGCAGAAGATGGCGTACTTCTTTTCAGAAGTGCGTTTTTTTGATTCTCATGGTTAGTTTGTGGTTGATCTTCTGCAATCATTTGTTTTCTAGTGTTTTTACCCCTTCGTTCTCTTTGCAAACTTATCACTAATACCACAGAAATAACATCCGTATTTTCACGGTATTTTGAATGGGATTTTCCCTGAAGATAGAAATTATCCAATTTTATAAAATAGTTTATTTTGGTGTAATTTATTGATTAAGAAAATAATGCGTATATTTAAATCTCCATAAAAGGAAATAACATAGAGGTGTCCGAAAATCTTAAAGAGTAGGAAATTAATACTAAACAAAATAATTATGAAAAATTCAAAAAAACTTTCAAGAGGAGAAATGAAAACTGTACAAGGTGCAGCTGTTAGAGGGTGTAATCCACAGATATTTTGTACCAGTCTACAGACAAAGTGTTGCCCAGGATGGGTATGTGCCGGTATAAGACAATATTGTATAGCCATATAATGATTTTTACATAAAATTTGGATATACCTAAGAAAAAGAGAGCAATTAATTGTTCTCTTTTTTGTATCTTATATTGAGCAAAACCAAGGGTTAGAAAAGTTTTAAAATCCGTAAATTTGTTTAAATTAAAATGGTATGAGTTTTTTTGAAGAAAAGAATCCTGAAATGGATAGATATCTGGAAGCACACGCTTCCTCAGAATCCGAAATTCTGAAAAAGCTGAGAAGGGAGACTTATCAGAAAACGACACAGCCTCATATGATTTCAGGCTATCAGCAAGGAAGATTACTAACAATTGTTTCCCAAATGCTGCAACCTAAAAACGTTCTTGAAATTGGTACATTTACCGGATATGCTACTTTATGTTTGGCTTCAGGACTGGCAAAAGATGGTAAAATTACCACATTGGATGTGAATGAAGATCTGGCTTATTTACCCAAAAAATATTTCGAATCCAGCGAATATGCTCATCAGATTGATTTTAAACTTCAGGATGCTAAAGAATTTTTGAAAGAAACAGACGAGTTTTTTGATTTGATCTTTGTAGATGCTGATAAAGAAAATTATGCAGAATATTTCAAACTGTTAAAACCCCATACAAAGTCAGGATCAGTAGTGATGTTTGACAATGTCCTGTGGTATGGAAAAGTATTGGAAGAAAACCCAAAGTTGAAATCTACACAGTCTATTCAGGAATTGAATGATTTAGCAGCAAAAGACGAAGATTTTGAAAATCTTATTTTACCTTTGCGGGATGGAGTCAACTTCCTTCGCAGGAAGTAATTAAATGAAAAGATTAAGAGATTTAGAAATGAACCAGTAATGTAGTTTCTAAATCTCTTAATTTTCCTAATTTCTAAATGAATAAAATGAATAAAGGAATTTGTATCGTAACAGTGGCACCAGTTCGTGCAGAAGGTTCTGACAGGGCAGAGATTGTTACAGAAATATTGTTTGGGGAAAGTGCAGATATTTTGGAAGTTAATAAGAACTGGACCAAAATAAAAATGCATTATGATGGTTATGAAGGATGGATGGATACCAAGCAACTGAAACCTGTGACTGATGAAGAATTGGCCAATAGAAAAGTTACTGTGGTAACTGAAGATTTCTCTTCTGTATTAATGAATGATGGTAAAACCTTGCTATCTATGGGATCTGAAGTGGAATTTCCTGTGGTGGCCTCAAGGAGAAGCCATGATGTGAGGGAGAGTATTGCTCTTACTGCTAAAGAATTTCTTA
>NZ_MAYF01000180.1 GCF_001684955.1 Chryseobacterium contaminans
CCTATCTCTCTGTTAATTTAATATTAATAAAATAATTATACGTTCAGATCTTTTAGCGTTCTTCAGATCATAACCTAATTGAATATATAATATAAAAACTACAGGTATTTTTATCTGTAGTTTTTATATTTTTGTTATTTTGCAATTTGTTATCCTAAAAAGCTTAGGAAACTATTAGTATAAAAATGTATTAACCATGAAACTGGGATATTTATCCTTTTTTTTCATAATAATTATCCTTTTTTCTCTCGGATGTTTTTATTATTACCCTTTTTTTTCTGATGACAGTCTAATTTCATTACGGTACGCACAACGTTTTATTGAAGGTAAGGGTTTAACCTGGAATGATGGACATCCGGTTGAGGGCTATTCTAATTTACTTTGGGTTTTAGCTATCTCTGTATTAGGGAAATTAGGTATAAATCTTATTCTTGCAGCCAGAATTGTTGGCATTTTGTGTTCATTGGGGATATTGGGAAGTATTCTTTATTATTTCAGAAATAAAAATATACAAAAGGAATACGTTTTTCTGGCTGTTGCTTTACTGGCTACTACACCATGCTTTGTAGTCTGGGCGATTGGCGGATTAGAACAACCTTTATATGTATTTCTTCTGACCTTAATTTTAATTGAAGTCTCTAAGATCGTTAATTATCATAATTTCAAAACCGTTTATTTATTATCATTTTGGCTGGGACTTTTAACTCTTACCAGACCTGATGGTTTTTTATTTACTATACTTACCTTAGGATTTTTATTAGCAATATGTAGAAAGAAAGATCAATTCATTAAAATAGGTTTTGTCATAGCAATTATTCCATCATTATTTTTATTAGGACAACTTGCATTTCGCTATAACTTTTATAGGGAGCTGGTTCCCAATACTGCATTGGTAAAGGTAAAAGTGACAATCCATCATATTTTACGAGGCGGCTTTTATAATTTTAAAGCTTTCTTTAGTACTTTCCTATTATCCGGGTTAGGATTAATCTCTCTTTATTACCTTTTAAGAAGAAAAAATCCTTTCGGATATTACTTATTACTGTTAACTGTTGCCTGGATTAGCTATGTAACTTCTATTGGAGGTGATATATTTCCTGCTTTTAGGCATTATTACGTTGTTCTTATCCTTTTTGTTTTCGCCATTATTTTTGGATTACAATATTTTAAAAAGATCAGTTTCACTTCAAAAAAAGTAACCTGGGGCCTTGTTTTTCTTTTAATAATAAATGTTTTTATTCAATCTTTAATCAATGATAATGTACGTGCTGTGGATGAAAGATGGGAGTTCAGAGGAATGGAACTGGGAGAAACTTTAAAGAAAACCTTTTCTAATCAAACATTGGTGGCAGTTACTGCTGCAGGTTGTATTCCTTATTCATCCGAATTGCCAACTATAGATATGCTGGGGTTAAATGATTATTATATCCCTAGACATCCCCCAAAAAATTTTGGAAGAGGATCCTTAGCCCATGAATTGGGTGATGCCAATTATGTAATGAACCGAAATCCTGACATTATTATCTTCAATATTGGTAGCGAACCTAGATTTAATATTGGTGATCAGCTAAAGTCTAATAAGATTTTCAACAGAAACTATATTAAGGTAAAAGCAAAAGATGAAGAATATCAATTATTTTTCAATAAATATGGTAAGAATACAGGAATTAAAAACACCGGATCTCAGTTAATTATTCCAGGATATCTATTTCAAGCTTTATCAGATGATGTAAGTGTATTTTCCGACAATAAACTGATAAAAATAATGAATAGAGGAAATGTATATACTCTATCAATAGACCATCTTTCTTCAGAAGATTGGAAAATAGTAGGTTCAGATGAAGAAAATGCTAAATTCAACGCTGATATTCGGATAAAAAATGGACAGTTAACCATTAAAATTACTCCGAAAAATAATATGTTTTTAGAAAGTCTTGTTCTGGAAAGGGAATATTGAGATTTTTTTCGTACTTTTGCAAACTATTATTCC
Source organism: Chryseobacterium contaminans (assembly GCF_001684955.1). GTDB lineage: Bacteria > Bacteroidota > Bacteroidia > Flavobacteriales > Weeksellaceae > Chryseobacterium > Chryseobacterium contaminans. Next base: position 1,991 of record NZ_MAYF01000180.1, read on the forward strand.
TAATGTCTTTAGGAAACCATAAACAGATATTGATAACAAAAACAATAAAAAAGCAAAACAATGCCAAAATTAAAAACGAAATCAGGTGCTAAGAAACGTTTTGCTCTTACTGGAACAGGTAAGATCAAAAGAAAAAACGCTTACAAAAGCCACATCTTAACTAAGAAAGAAACTAAGCAGAAGAGAAATCTTACTACTACTTCTTACGTAGCTAAAGTGGACGAAAAAAGCGTTCAACGTCAATTAGCAATTAAGTAGTTTTTATAAATCTATATTCGGTTTATAAGAATTCAAAACAAATTCAAAATTTTAACCCTGAAACGGTGCCAATAAGAGTAACATCTGTTACCGCCCTTTTCAAAAAAACAATTTAAATTATGCCAAGATCAGTAAATGCCGTAGCTTCAAGAGCTCGCAGAAAGAAAATTTTTAAGCAAGCTAAAGGTTATTTCGGAAGAAGAAAGAACGTTTGGACTGTAGCTAAAAACGCGGTAGAAAAAGCAATGCAATATGCTT
>NZ_MAYF01000181.1 GCF_001684955.1 Chryseobacterium contaminans
TGCGTCAAACGAAAATAATCTCTCACAAATCAAGCTGATAATACAGGTCTTAACCCTTAAAAAATCTGCTCAATCCCCGAAATCTGCGAGACATTCTCCACAACCTTCATCAGGCAAGTTCACTTGCCTACTCTTTGCTCCCTAAAAGTATGCAGCTTCAATTATAAAAACTTTGCATCAGCAGTATACTACCTTTCCAGGGTGGTTCTTCCAAACACTGAGACACCTTTAAAATTAAAAACCTCACACAGATCAAGCAGATATCGCAGATTATAATCATCAATCATCTGCTTGATCTCCGAAATCTGCGAGAGATTCTACAAAACAAAACGAGCTTCTATTTATTTATACATCTTCATACACCATCTCCTTTTCTAAAATAATCTGATTCCTCCGAACCGTCACCACCACATGATCTCCCGGTTCAAAGCCACACTCCAGCAGCCACTTCCCTGCCAGCCGGATTTCCGGGAAGAAAACCAGCCTTCTGTATGCTCTTGCAAATGATTTATGGGAAACCGTAAGGTTCCTGATGGACACAATTTTATATTTGCCCCGAATAATTACTTTTCGCATCTTGTTGTTTTTCAACAAAGCAAGAAATATCCTTTAGGCTATACCAGTTATGAAGTGAATATTTTATGTGGTAGAAAGGATATTTTAGAAGATAATTTATTTTGAACAGGGACTTTATTCTTATCTTTTAAAACTTTATATTTGTTATTATGAGTTACACAGATATGCAAAATAAAAAAATACATCAGGGTAGAAATATAAAACGATTCCGTGAAATGCTGGGCATTAAACAGGAAGCCTTAGCTTTTGAATTGGGTGACGACTGGAACCAGAAGAAAATCTCTCTTTTAGAACAGAAAGAAACCGTAGAATCTGATATTCTGGCGCAGGTAGCGAAGATTTTAAAAGTACCTGCTGAGGCGATTGAGAATTTTGATGAGGAAAATGCAATAAATATTATTTCTAATACTGCTTCTTTTGATAACTGTCAACAACCCGCTTTTTTTAATAATCAACCTACCTTCAATCCTCTTGATAAAATGGTGGAGCTTTATGAGCGCATGCTTCAGCAGCAGAAGGAGATGATTGAAAAATTGGAGAGGTTGATAGAAAAAAACTAATAGCTTAATAAAACTAGAGTCAAAAAATACTTTTAAGCTTTAATAGTTGTTAAATAATGAATGAACTGTCTGAACAAATCCCTAAAAATGAATATTCAAGAGAATTAAATATTACTTTATTTAAACTCTGGAGAAATAATTTAGGTGATAAAAAAATAAATAATTTATATCAGCTCGTTAACTGTAAACTTACAGATGACAGTTTTAAAAATCTTTTAGAAGACACTGAATTCATTTTACCTGAAATACAAATTGAAAATATTGAGATATCAGCGAGGATTAATGACATAAAATTTATTATTCGGGACAAGGATAAATTAAATTCTATAAAAAGTGCTGTAGACTCTTATATAAGAATATATGAAAGCTCTGATGAATTAGATTATCTAATTCGTGCACTAGAATTAATTCGAAAAGTAAAATCTATTTTTAAACAAGATCTTAAACAATTAGAAGAGAAAATACTACAAGTAATTTTTAAATTAGAATCATCATATTATCAATTAAGACTTTTAAGTGCTTCCATCAACCTCCTAATTCAAAAAGTTTCTTCAGAAAAGCTCAAAGCTTATTTTATAGTTAAGTTAGAAGAAAGTTTTAAAATAAACCAATATGATAATGCTACTCATTACATTCAAGCACTAAATAAATTGGGCTATTTTAGTAATAATCAACTCAAAATAGAAACAGCAGTATGTTTAGAAAAAGAGGCTGATTATTATGCAGATCAAATAGATAAAGATACCCTTACATACAATCCTAATATATTATCTACTTATCTAGATGCGCTAAAACTAATAAATAAAGTTGCAGTAGATGAAAGTTTCAAAACTAGGCTTGAAAAGAAAATAAAAGATCAACAAAAAAAAGAAGTTGAAATAATATCAATGATTGGCATTGCTAGCAAATCACAATTAAATATATTCCAACTAATAGCAGAACAAAATATTGAAGATTTCAATAGTGGATTTATTTTTCTCATTCGGCATCCTGTTTTTGATATAGGTTTAATTGAAAAACAAGCAAATACCCCCGTATATCAGCAATACTTTCCAGAAAGTATACAAATTACAAACAAAGGAACAGTTAGCGGTATCTCAAATGCAGAAGATTATAGTGTGAACCAAAAAAGAGAACATTATAGAAATATTACAATTTCATTAATCCAAGAGATTAAATTTATAATGGATTTGGATGAACAGGTATCCAAAGATTGGGTAGCAGAAATGATTAACAAATGTAAGAGCTCATTCATTCCAAAAGATAGAGAATATTTATTCATTGAAGGGATTTACAATGGATTTCAGAAT
>NZ_MAYF01000182.1 GCF_001684955.1 Chryseobacterium contaminans
TAATCTTTTTGACAATCACCAATGGAAAATTCACAAGAAAATAACTCAAAGTTTAAAAAGTGGTTCAAGCGCGTAGGATGGGCAGGGTTTGCTTTCTTTACCATTAAAGGCTTGATTTGGCTCGTAATATTCTACTTTGGAGCAGACACTCTCCAGAGTTGTATAAAATAAAAAAGCAGAGAAAAAATTCTCTGCTTTCTTTTTGAAATGATGTCAAATCCTGATAGTTTGTGAAGGATACGGACTAAATTTCTATTAATTTTCCCATAACCCTATTCACCATTTCATCACAATAGATCAGATTGAATTCAAAAATTTCTTCTTTGATATAATACTTTTCTATTTCTTTTCTTAGAAAAGCCTTGGCTCTGTTGACCCGAACTTTTACATTTCCTTCGCTAATCCTTAAAGTTTCGCTTGTCTCCTGAACACTAAGTCCGTTGATTTCTCTTAGGGTAAAAGCAATTCTGTAATCTTCAGGAATATTGAGAAGGCTTTTTTCAATAACTGAATTTAATTCTCTGTTCATCACTCGGATTGAGGTTTCTGTGTTATAAAGGTTCTCAAAAGCTTTACTATTATTTTCAAGAGGCTGTATATATCTTGAAGACCATTTCTGTTTTTTACGATAGCATTGATGGAGCATTATTTTAGAAATCCACGTCCGGAAGGAGGAACGGTCTTCAAACTGATAGAGATGCATAAACGCTTCAATATAAGTTTCCTGCATCAGATCCTGAGTATCTTCATGGCTAAAACGATACATTCTTCCGATGCGGTACAGATGGGGGTTATTTCGCCGGATTATCAATTCAAATATTGCCGTCTCTTTATTCAGCACTTTGTCTATTAATTCCCTGTCTGTATATTTGTCCTCTGTTTTCATTATTTATGATCAAAAATTGAGCTTAATTTTGACATTGAGAATGCTGAAATAGCCATTACTAAATCCCTCACTGCAACATCAACGAAATTCCATCCAGCGATAAGAGTCAATGCGATTAATGCTAACCATGCTGAAACTACGAAGCCTCCTGTTTTAGGGTTCAGTAATACTAAGATCCCTGCAATAATTTCAATTACTCCTACAATCATCATAAAAGTCTCACCTGAAAAAGGTAGTAAATTAAGAAGTGCAGGATTAATGTAATGTGTCCACTGGCAGAGGATATTGGCAAATTTATCCAATCCTGCAACTACCGGTACGATTACAAAAACAAATTTTAATGTATTAAAAACCTGCTTTGTAATCTGTTTTTGCTGTAATGTTTCCATTTTTATTTTTTTAAAGGTTAAACTGAGTTCTAAAACAATAGAGTCAGCCTACAATAAAAAGGTTACAAACATTTTTAATAATACAGCATTTTATATACCAAAAAATACTATAAATTATTATTCTTTCTTTTTTCTCCCGGAGTCAATAAGGCTTTGATGCAGGAGATATTCAATCTGACCATTCACACTTCTGAATTCATCATTGGCCCATTTTTCGAGGAGTTTATAGGTAGACTCATCTATCCTTAAGACAAAAGATTTTTTGCCTTTGTTTTCCGAAGTGTTCTGAGCTTTTTCTGATTTCATTATTCTTGTTTTTGATGCAAGACGCATTAAATTGTTATATCCAGATGTAATTATGATCAATCTGGAATAATTGATTTTTTACTAGTTATACAGAGTCCCAGCGTTCAATACCGGTGTTGCCGCTTTTTCGCCACAAAGAACCACCATTAAATTGCTTACCATTGCTGCTTTTCTTTCATCATCAAGCTCAACGATATTTTCTTCAGAAAGCTTTTTCAGGGCAAGGTCTACCATTCCAACCGCTCCTTCTACAATTTTTGTTCTTGCAGCTACAATCGCAGTAGCCTGTTGTCTCTGAAGCATCGCTCCGGCAATTTCAGATGCATAGGCTAAATGTGAAATTCTGGCCTCTTGAATTACGATTCCTGCTTTTGAAAGACGGTCTGTAAGTTCCTGTTCCAAAATAGAATTGATTTTATCACCTCCTTCTCTCAATGTAATCGGTGCATGATCATCTTCCAGATTATCATAAGGGAAGCTCATCGCCAAATGACGTACTGCAGCTTCACTCTGCATTTTTACAAAGTCTGAATAGCGTTCAACATCAAAAGCAGCTTTATAAGTATCTCCTACTTTCCACACGATTACGACTGCAATCTCAATAGGATTCCCCATTTTATCATTTACTTTCAAAGTCTGCCCCTGTAAGTTTTCCGAACGCAAAGACATTTTCTGAGAAGAATATAATGGATTGATAAAGAATAATCCGTTATCTTTTACTGTTCCTACATACTTTCCAAAGAAGTTTAATACTCTTGAGTGGTTAGGCTGAATAATCATTAACCCTTTTAAGAAAAAGCAGGCCAACAGAAAGCA
>NZ_MAYF01000183.1 GCF_001684955.1 Chryseobacterium contaminans
TGTTGCTGAACCTGTTAACGCTTCTGTAGATGCCGAAATTGTATATGCAGGAAATACAGAACCTGAAGATCTTGCCAAACTGAACCTTAAAGAAAAAGTATTGGCTGTAAATGCTTCTGACAAGAACATTGATAAGGAAATGACTCTTTTTGTAAGAAGATATCCCGGTTTTGTAAGAACAAAATATTACAACAAAGCTGCTGAGTTGGGAGCAAAAGCCATTATTTTCATTACGGATGATATTTCAGACAAAAGCTGGGTAGAAGTGCTTCCTCAAATGACCAGAGGAACGTATGGTGTGGAAGGATTAAGAGAAAAGATCACCAATAATATTCCAGTTCTTTGGATCAAAAGAGAAAATGCCAACTGGGTAAAAAACAACCCTAAAGTTGCCCTTAACCTGATGACTGAAACGTATAAATATCCTTCCGTAAACATCATCGGGAAAATTGAAGGTACAGATCCTGTTCTTAAAAAAGAATACGTTTTATTAAGCGGTCACCAGGATCACGACGGAATCAGACATCCTGTAAAAAATGATACCATCTACAACGGTGCTGATGACAATGCAAGTACCTGCGTGGCGATGCTGGCCATGGCAAGAGCTTATAAAAAGCAACCGGGAAAAAGAAGTATTCTGTTTGTATTCCACGGTGCTGAAGAAAGAGGATTACTAGGTTCAAGATGGCATGCTGCTCATCCAGTCGTTCCGAAAGAAAATATTGTAGCCGTACTGAATGGCGATATGATCGGAAGAAACGATAATAATGAAGCCGCTTTATTAGGCGGAAATGCTCCGCATAAAAATTCTGAAGAACTTGTAAAAATGGCTGAAGATGCCAATAATGAAAGTACAAAGTTTAAATATTTAAAAGATTGGGATTCTCCGAATCACGCTGAATATTTCTACTTCCGAAGCGATCATCTTCCTTATGCTAAAGTAGGTATTCCTGCAGTGTTTTTCACCAGTGTACTGCATGACCAATACCATACTCCGCAGGATGAATCTGAAAACATCAACTATAAAAAGCTGTATAAAATGACGGAATGGATGTACCGAACATCATGGAAAGTTGCCAATGAAACCGAACGTCCGAAAGTGATTTCTAATTTTACGCTTGAAAGATAAATAAACAACTCCGGCTCACGAATGTGAGCCGGAGTTTCTTTTGTTATAATGCCACGGATGCGCGAATGATTTTTAATTGAGTACCATCATTTTCCTTCTTAAACATCAACATAATATTTTGTCGTTCCGCAGAAATCGCAGAGTCAACATTGTATAGTCAATGATAACCCCCCAAAAAGCTCGCGCAGATTTCACGGATTTCGCAGATGATTATGCTATATTTCCATACTGCAAACAGAGAAAAATTCGTGCATTAGTGGCTAATAAAATGTGGATGTATTCAAACTAAATCAAAAGATTCATCAAAGACGGATCATTATTGAGATAGTTGACAAAGAAATCCTGCTTTTTCATATTGTCCATTAGTGGTGTGAAATCTTCTTTTTGTTTCAGGGCAATTCCCACGACTGCAATTCCTTTTTCTTTTGAATTTTTCTGAGTGTATTCAAAAAAAGTAATATCATCATTCGGGCCCAGCACATCCATTACAAAAGTTTTCAATGCTCCGGGTCTTTGGGGGAACCTCACCAGAAAATAGTGCTTTAAGTTCGCATACAGCAAAGCTTTTTCTTTGATCTCTTCCATTCTGGTGATATCATTATTGCTTCCACTGATGATACAGACTACATTTTTTCCCTCTATCTGATCTTTATACTTTTCTAAAGCAGCTACGGAAAGAGCACCAGCCGGTTCCACAACAATCGCATCTTTGTTGTATAAAGAAAGAATGGTTTCACAAACAAGTCCCTCCTCTACTGTGACTACATCATGCAATGTATTTTTACACAGTTCAAACGTGAGATTTCCTACCTGCTGTACGGCAGCACCATCTACAAAGCGACTGATCTTTTCAAGATGTACGGGTTTACCATTTTCCAGCGCCTTTTTCATGCTTGCTGCCGCTGAAGGTTCTACTCCAATGATTTTGGTTTGGGGAGACAATTCTTTAAAAACAGAACAAACACCTGCTGCCAATCCTCCGCCGCCAATCGGTACAAAAAGATAATCAATGGGTTCATCCGTCTGTTCAAGAATTTCCAATGCTGTTGTTGCCTGCCCTTCAATAATAGCAGGATCATCAAAAGGATGGATGA
>NZ_MAYF01000184.1 GCF_001684955.1 Chryseobacterium contaminans
ACACGAGAGTTTTATTCCGCCACATATCTCTGCACCGCAGGTTCAGAAGGAAATGCTGTATTCTTTGCTTCAAAAAAACTTTTCAAAAGACCTTTCTGCCCTTAATTTTGAATTTCAGAACAATTTTTGGGTTATTACTAACGATTCCCAGAAACAAGAATGCGAATCCTTTGAAGAAATTATAAATTTCATTGAAAACATTTATTAATCAAGGAGTTTCTTTGATTATTTCACATACTATGCATGCATAGTATTATGCAAATCATACAATTTAACACGCTTATTATCAGATTATTAACAAAATTTAACGTTAATAAATATTATGCATGCATAATATTTACTAAATTTGGGTAAAACCATTAGCGCAAAAATGATGGATAATAATAAGGAAAAAATAGAAAACGTAGATTTAATTTTAAAGCAGACCTGGTTGGCTGTTTCTAAAATGTACACAGAATTGGCTCAGGAACATGATTCCACCGCAGTACAAGCTCTTACCCTTCTTAAAATTGATCCCAAAGAAGGTACGCGAAGTACGAATCTTGGACCTAAAATGGCCATAGAACCCACTTCCCTAACGAGAATCATTAAACTACTGGAAGATAATGGCTATATCTATAAAGAGAAAACCACCACGGATAAACGAGAGGTGATCATCAAACTTACAGATAAAGGCTTAAATTCCAGAAATATGTCTAAGGAAGTTGTTGTCAACTTTAATAAAAAGGTGATGGAAAAGATCAGCCCTGAAAAGATGGATACTTTTAAGGAAGTGATGACTGAGATCATGAAAATAGCCAATGAACTCTTAAACAACAGAAAATAAATTATCATGAACTCCACGGTTCATATAACCTATTAAATAATAAAAAAATAGATATGAAAAGAAGAATCAAACATGTAACGGTTCTTGGTTCAGGAATTATGGGTAGCGGTATCGCGGCTCACTTCGCCAACATTGGTGTGGAAGTGTCACTTTTAGATATCGTTCCTTTTGAGTTAACTGAAGCTGAACAGAAAAAAGGTTTGACTAAAGAAGACAAAGCAGTAAGAAACAGAATTGCTACTGAAAACTTCGAAAAACTAAAAAAAGCAAGTCCTGCACTTCTTTACTCACCGAAGTTTGCAGATAGAATCAAAGTCGGAAACTTCGATGATGATTTACCAAAAATTAAAAATACAGACTGGATTATTGAAGTAGTAGTTGAAAGACTTGACATTAAAAAGTCTGTTTACGAAAAAATTGAACAGTTCAGAAAACCGGGAACTTTAATTTCCTCTAATACATCAGGGATTCCTATCCACTTACTGACAGAAGGAAGAAGCGAAGATTTCAAAAAATACTTTGCAGGAACCCACTTCTTCAACCCGGTAAGATACCTTCCTCTTCTTGAGATTATTCCAACAAATGATACCAATCCGGAAATCATCGATTTCTATATGAACTATGGAGCTAAATTCTTAGGTAAAACTACCGTTTTAGCAAAAGATACTCCTGCATTCATTGCCAACAGAATTGGGGTGTTCTCTATGATGGACCTACTTCACAATGTACAGAAATTAGGGCTTACCGTTTCTGATGTTGATAAATTAACAGGTCCTGTAATCGGACGTCCAAAATCAGCAACATTCAGAACAGCTGACGTCGTAGGTCTTGATACCTTAGTAATGGTAGCCAACGGTGTTCGTCAAAGCGGTGCTGAAGCGAATGACTTTAACGATGTATTTGCCCTTCCTGGCTATATCCAGAAAATGATGGATAATAAATGGCTAGGTTCAAAAACTGAGCAGGGATTCTATAAAAAAGTGAAAAACGCAGAAGGAAAATCTGAAATTCACGGATTGAACCTTGATACTTTAGAATATGAGCTTCAAGGAAAATCATCGTTCCCTACTTTAGAATTAACAAAATCCATTGATAAGCCAATTGACAGATTCAAAGTATTAATTGGTGGTAAAGATAAAGCTGGTGAACTATACAGAAAATCATTAGGAGCATTATTCGCGTATGTTTCTCATAAAGTTCCTGAAATTTCTGACGAAGTTTATAAAATTGACGATGCTATGAGAGCCGGTTTCGGATGGGAAAACGGTCCATTTGAAATTTGGGATGCCGTAGGAGTTCAGAAAGGTATTGAA
>NZ_MAYF01000185.1 GCF_001684955.1 Chryseobacterium contaminans
ATGAAAATAAACTTGGTCCAGATATCCGTTAAAGAATTGTCTTTACAATCAAAATCTATTTTACTTTCCTGAAGCAGGTCCGTTACCCATGCAATATCACTTGAAAAATGTTCAGGATCTCTTCCTACAATCATCTTTCCTGCTTTTCCTTTATGCTCCACTGTTCCTCTTTCTTTAATATGAGAAGCTACATAAATACAGGTTGGCAGAATAATATGGCCCGGAATTATTTTTCGGATTCTGTCATAGATGTCCGCTCCGTTCATCATAGGAAGCAGAATTGTTTCTTTAGTGATAACCTCTTTCAACTGTCTGCAAACGTTCTCCAGATCATATTCCTTAACGCAGATTAGTACAAGGTCAGGATTTTTAATATCACTGATATTCTGTTCTATTGAATTGGGGTGGGTACGCTCATCAGCATGCTCCGGTGAAAGTAAAACCAATCCGTTTTCTTTTACTTTATCATAGGTTTCTCCTCTTGCTACAAAGGAAACTGTATATTTTCCGGAAGATTCATTCACCTGATTGATTTTGAAACCAAAATAACCGCCTACTCCGCCCAAGCCAACAATGACAATATGTTTTTTATTCATGAAATTATTTTTAACAAAGATGAATGACAAATTTCAATTTATCACTTGACAAATGAAAAGAAATGACGATTTATAGAATAAGTAAGAAAGCCTGGAAGCTGGGAGTTACAAAAGTTTGAAAGACAACCTACATTCCTCTTTATTAATTATGATAAAATTGATGATTTCAGTTTTTCTTAAACGCAGAGAACATAAAGATCCCTTTAATGGGGTTTTATCTATGATAACAGAGATACTTCGTTCAGCCAAGAAACAATTACATTTTCTACATTTCTGGTGAAATGCCCTTGTAAAAAAATAAAGCATCCCACTCAAATCCTTTACAAATATTGTGTTAAAAAACTTCCAGGAAATATCAGATTTCTAATAACTTCCAGCCTCCATCTTCCTGCTTCCAGCCCTTTATTTATTAATATCCCTTCTGATTCTGCTCAACGAGCTGTCTTTAATTCCCAGGTATGAAGCAATGATTTTTAGCGGGACATATTGAAAAATATCAGGATCTTTCTTCATCAGATTGGCATATCGTGTTGAAGCTTTCTGGCTTGCCATTTCAATCAGTCTGTCATGAATATGGTGATAATTCAGGACAAAAAGAAGTCTGCTGAACTCCCGGAATTCAGGAATATTGTGAAAATTATACTGTACATTTTCTAATCCGGTCTCCCAAAATGTACAATCTGTAACGGCCTGATAGATTTCTTTGGTGGGTTGCTGTCTGAAAAAGGATAAAAAATCATTCACAAAGCAAGGAGCAGCAAAAATATTGGTGGTAATTTCCTCATTGTCTTCATTCAACAGATAGGAACGTACATAGCCTTTTTCAAGAAAATAGGTCTTAGTGCTGATCGTATTTAGATCCAACAGGATATTATTCGCCTTCAGCTCAAATGGTTTAAAAGTTTCTGTGATTTTCTCAACCACTTCATTTTTAATACTGAACAAGGAATGGAAATAATTATTGATTGATGATTTATCCATGGAAAATTACAAAACAATCTATTTTGGTGGGCTAAAATAGGGATAATTCTGTAAATTTTGAGGAAAATATACAAATGCAGGAATACGTTTTCATCCGTGCATTCTTGGTTTTCATTATAAGTAAAATCGTTAAAAACCTTCTATCGATGGTGGCGGAGCATAATCTGATTCAGAAAATACAATTCCCGCTTTTACTTCTTTAATTTTAATAAGCTCTCTTCCCTTAAATTATTTCTAATTACTGTTTTTTTATATTGAAAAATGAGAAAGTCATTTTTTTCAACATTCTTATAAGCTATTACAATTTAATCCGCCTTAACAAAACAACAAACAACACTTTGATTTACAATTAAATACATAGTAAAACACATGGGTAAACCATGAAATAATTGGGATTTAAAAGAATGTAGTCCGTCCTGATTTTGAACATTTTTAAAAGGTTTTTGGTAAGAATAAGCACTCACAAAAGACGTAAATTTGCAATACTGATGAAGAAGTCTTTACCCATATCAATTACTTTTCTGCTGA
>NZ_MAYF01000186.1 GCF_001684955.1 Chryseobacterium contaminans
TAATCTCCTGGGTAGAAAGCTGCTGAAACGGAATATTATTTCCATGATATTGTACCTGGGAAACTGTCAGAAGATTGGTAAAATCAAAATAAATGCTTCCCATACTTTGATTTGGCTTGAAATGTGAAGTCACAGATCCGGAAACAAAGTAAACAGCAGGGTCTATATTCAGATCCATCCTCTGGTACTGCAGGTCATAATTCAGGGTATTGGGGTTTACGTTGCCAGCACCCATTTTTTGAGTGAAAGATTTCATTTCCTTTTCAGTTAATCCTTTCATCTCAATATGTGGGTCCTGCTTTTGGCCATAAACCTGCTGAGTGATCAAAAAGCTCAGTAGCAGAAGATAGAATTTTCTCATATATCGGTTATTGTAGTATTCAAATATAAAAAAAACCTCTTAATCACTGATTAAAAGGTTTTTATAATATATAAAATAAACTGCTTTTAAAGATCCAGAGCAGGTTCAAGAATTTTCTCCATTCTTTTCTTTACCATATCTACTGATCCTGAATAGTTATTCACCATCAAAGAGAAAACTAAAGTTTTACCGGAATTTGTTTTCAGATAACCAGCCAATGTTTTCACTTTATTTAAAGTTCCTGTTTTGGCAAAAACCTGCCCGTTTCCGGTTCCAAGAAACATTCTTTTCAATGTTCCGGACTGTCCGCCGATAGGTAATGATGTTAAATAAGATCTGTAATATTTTTCATCCATTAAAGATGTTAAAAACTTCACCTGGGAAATAGGAGTTACATTATTACTTCTTGAAAGCCCGCTTCCATCCATATAAGTAAGTCCCATCATATCAAAGCCAGCATTCTTTAAGTGATCCGTTACTACAATTCTTCCTGATTCCGAAGTCTGGTCTCCCAGTTTCTGGAAACCAACCGTTCTCAATAAAGCTTCTGCCAAAGAATTATCACTGTGTTGATTGGTGTAGTACACAATATCAGCCAGCGTAGGCGATTTGTAGGCAGAAATCATTTTTCTGTTTTCAGGAGCAGCATCTGTCATTTTTGCAACTACTTTTCCGGTAACAGGAATTCCGCTTTTTACAAGAGTCGTTCTGAAGGAATTGGCAAGATAGGCCGGAGCATCAGGAAGTTTTGTTGTTAAAATTCCGTCTCCTTCATACTTTTCAGCATATACCATCTGATGAGCGTAAGGTGAAACGTAGAAGAACTTCTTTTCTGCAGAGAAACCAGATTTCTTTACAATCAGCTTTTCATTCGCCGGATTAATTTCACGGGTAGTTCCTGCAGGCAGATAGTAATTATTGTTTTCCAACCATACAACATTTTCCGGAAGCATTGCAATATTGCCTTTGAAAAGCGCTGTTTGAATGATAATATCACCATTTACCTTTCTGATTCCCTCACGTGAAAGACCGCCTATGAAATCTGAAATAATGTCTCTGTAAGATCCCGCTCCTGCCTTGTTTGTTCCAAGGGATGGGTCTCCACTTCCTACTACATAAAGGTTTCCATTTAACGTTCCGTTTTCATCTATCGTTCCTGCATACTCTAACTGAGTAATCCAACGGTAGTTCTCCCCTAACAGGTTTAATGCTGTTTCTGTAGTCAGCAATTTTGTGGTGGAAGCCGGAACCAACGGAGTATTTTCATTATACGAAGAAATGACTTTTTTCGTTTTCGGATCATACACTACGAATCCCCAGTCCGCATTTTTCAGCACAGGATCCGCCATCATTGTGTTTACATTAATGTCTACAAGTTCTTTAGCCGACAAAACACTTCTTTCCATCGAGCTTGCGGGCGACGGAAGGTTTAAGCTGTTTTTCTGATTGTCGTAATTCTGAGAGTAAAGAACAGTAGAAACGGTAGATTGAGCCAGGAAAAGACCGGAAGCCAACACCGCTGCACTTGAAATATATTTTCTGAAATTTACCATCTATCCTTTTTTTGTTCTATAGTTTGAGCCTGTAGAAAATGATAAGTTAAATCATTCAATAAAAAAGCCAAACACTTAATCAACGACCAAAAGTAGAAATTATTGTCATAAAACGGGTTACCGGCGTCTTATAAAAGAGTGTAAAGTTTGTTAAAAATTGTTAAAAATCAACAAAAACGCCCTTTTTA
>NZ_MAYF01000187.1 GCF_001684955.1 Chryseobacterium contaminans
TCGCTTTTACATTGCTTCCTTTGGCTTTGTATAAACTGTTGAAAAACGTCAACGGAAGCTATGCTAAACTAATGGTGATTCTGGCACTGATCAGCGTACCCATTTCTTTCATAAATCTTCAAAATAAACTTTCGGTGCTTACCATTATAGAAGGTGCAGATTATTTGAAGATCTATAAAGCAGAAGAACTACAGGCACAAGTGATGATGCTGTTGAAAAATTATAACAATGGAATTCTGATTGTCCAGATTTTCTGGGGGCTCTGGCTTTATCCTTTCGGTTATCTAGTGTATAAATCAGGCTTTCTACCAAAAATTCTGGGAATCTTTTTGATGTTAGGCTGTTTGGGTTATGTTCTCAATGTTTTGGGAAGGATAGTGATTCCTGAATTTTCCAGTTATCCAATATCTGGTTATATCACATTACCTGCTTCGATAGGAGAAATCGGAATATGTATATGGCTGCTGATGGTAGGAGTAAAGAATAAATCGATTAATCATAATCATCAAAACTAATATATCATGAACAATTCTACTCAACTTGAAGACATTCGGGTAAATGTTAAAATTATACTTGCCGGGCTTTGGACCTCTGTTACGTTGTGCTATCTGTATGGTGATTATTTTGAGCTGTATACTCCGGGAAAAGCACAAGGTCTTGTAGATGGACATAATCTACTCAACTCTCCACTGAATTTATTATTGGCTGCAGTTGTTTTGGCTATACCAGCCGTTATGGTGTTTCTTTCATTAATCTTAAAACCCGTGATCAACAGGATTCTTAATATTGTTGTCGGAATTTTTTTTACGTTGATAATGCTTTTTATCGGGATTTCATCATTTTCAGAATGGTATTTATTCTATGTTTTGCTTGCTGCTGTAGAATGCATTATAACGATATTGATTGTTGTGTACGCCTGGAAGTGGAAAAGAATATGACTTGTATGGGGAAGATTGCAGGGCTGGTGAAATATTCATAATTTGCATCTGCAACCTATTCCTGCAACTTAATATGTAAACCCGATGAAGATTAAAGCCGTAATTGTAGATGATGAACTGATCGCAAGAGAAGTGTTGAGAAGCTACCTCACCAAATACTGCCCACAGGTAGAAATTTTGGGTGAAGCAGAAAATATTAAGGAAGCCGTCCCTCTGATTGCAGAAAAGCAGCCTCAATTGGTATTTTTAGATGTAGAAATGCCTTTCGGGAATGCCTTTGATGTATTGGAAGCTACCAAAGAATTTTCTTATGAAACGATCTTTATTACTGCATTTTCACAATATTCTTTACAGGCTTTGAATAAATCTGCAAGTTATTATATTCTAAAGCCAATTGACATTCAGGAACTCATTCTGGCAGTCAACAAAGTAGTTGAAAGTATTGAGAAAAAAGAAGAACTCAACCGGAATAAAATTCTGCTGGAGAACTTAAAATTAAAACCTGAAAAACAGCAGCTGATTCTTCCAACCTTACAGGGTTTTGATGTGGTAAAAACAGAAGATATTGTAAGGCTTCAGGCAGATGGAAATTTCACTCAGGTTTATCTTACGGATGGCTCAAAGAAAATGGTATGCAGGTTTTTGAAACATTTTGATGATCTTTTGGAAAACCCTTTTGTGAGAGTTCACCGTTCCCATATCATCAACACATCCTTTGTAAAATCTTATCATAAAAGCGGAACCGTAATGCTTGCTGATGATACTGAAATTGAAGTGTCAGGAAGCTTTAAAGACAATTTTCTAAAGGTTTTCTCTTAGAATTTATCGTTCTTTAACAGCCCAAAGGCATTATTTTTGACGTTTTCAAGAACCACACAAATATTTCTGTTATGAAGACCTTTCACAAAATAATCCTTCCCGTTTCATTGGGCGCTTTGGCCTATATGGCTTTTCATTCTTATTCTGTAGGAATTCCGAGAGGAGCGGTGGCGGTGAAGAATTTTGATATTAAAAAATTTCTCGGAAGATGGTACGAAATAGCCCGTTTTGACTATAAATTTGAGAAAAATATGGATAACGTTACAGCTGAATATTCTGAGAATCCCAATGGCAGCATCCTGGTG
>NZ_MAYF01000188.1 GCF_001684955.1 Chryseobacterium contaminans
GTCTGCTATTAATGCTGCAAAAGCAAGGTTAAGACCAATTCTGATGACTTCATTTGCCTTTATCTTCGGTCTATTGCCGCTTGTTCTTGCTAGTGGAATTGGAGCCGTAGGAAACCGATCCATTGCAACCGGTGCTGCAATAGGATTGTTGATAGGAACGATCTTAGGATTATTCGTAATTCCGGTATTGTATGTAATTTTTGAAACGATACAGGAAAAGATCAAACCTATTAAAAAAGAAGACATCAATTTAGCCGAGTAAATAATTTAGTTTAGGGTTTTTGGCTAAAACCGGAAACCTTGAACTTTAAACTTTTAAACCTCAAATAATGAAGAGTTTAATAAACATCATAAAAGGAATAACTTTCTCAGCCATTATGCTGGGAGCCATAACGTCCTGTATGGCCAGAAAGGAATATGAAAGGCCGAAGAACGTAGTTGATGAAAAGCTTTTCCGCACAGATATGCTTCCTTCAGACAGTACCAGTGTTGCGAATGTTTCATGGAAAGAAATCTTCACAGATCCTATACTTCAGGGGCATATTTCAAAAGCTTTGGATAATAACCTGGATATCAGGATTGCTTTACAAAGTATCAATTCTGCAGAAGCTTATCTTAAACAAAGCAAGGCGGCCTATGCTCCAACGCTTTCTGTGGGACCTAACTATACTTTCCAGACACAGTCTCTCAATACTCAGTTCGGACAGATCATTGGAGAAAGACGTTATGTAAATCAGTTTGACATTACAGCAAGTTTGGGCTGGGAAGCAGATTTATGGGGCAAAATGAAAGCACAGGAAAAAGCACAATTGGCAGCTTATCTGGGAACCGTTGCGGCTCATAAAGCTGTAAAAAGCAGTCTTGTTTCCTCTATTGCTTCTGCATATTATCAGTTGTTGACATTTGATTCCCAGAAAAAGATCATTACAGAAACAATTGCCATTAGGGAAAAGAATCTGGAAACAACAAAAGCACTGAAAGCGTCTGGAAACCTCACTGAAGTTGCAGTACAGCAAAGTGAAGCGCTTGTTTTCAATGCAAAATCATTATTGATTGACATCGATACGCAGATTCAATTGCTTGAAAATACAATGAGCCTTTTAATGGGTGAGCCTTCTCATACGATTGAAAGATCTACACTGGAAGGGCAGAGCCTTCCGATTGATCTAAAACTTGGATATCCAGCTCAATTGTTGGCAAACCGTCCGGATGTCATGAGGGCAGAATACAACCTAATGAATGCATTTGAGTTGACTAACGCTGCGAAAGCTCAGTTTTATCCAACATTAAAGCTTACAGGAACAGGAGGACTTCAGTCTGTAGATATTGATCACCTGTTCAATGTAAACTCACTATTTGCGAATGTAGTGGCAGGACTGGCACAGCCTATTCTGAACAAAAGAACCATCAAGACCAACTATGACGTAAGTCTTGCTAATCAGGAAACTGCTTATCTGAACTTCAGAAAAACAGTTCTTACCGCAGGAAAAGAAGTTTCAGATGCCATCAGAGTGTTCTCGGTTCAGGATTCATTCATTGAGTTGAAACAAAAAGAATTGGTCGCTTACAAAAATTCTGTAGAATATTCCCAGGAATTGGTAAACTACGGGATGGCTAACTATCTTGAAGTTTTGAATGCGAGTGTAAATTCATTGAATGCAGAACTTAATATTTCCAATGCAAGATATAACAAAATGAAGGCTGCCGTTGAGCTGTATCAGGCTTTAGGCGGAGGCTGGAAATAAAACAGTATGTTGTAATAAAAATAATAAAAGCGTGTGTCAGGAATGGCACACGCTTTTTATTGATAAAGATTTTGAAAAGACCAAAAAAAGGCCGGAATTTATTCCGGCCATGATTTCACTTTTATAGTTTCTTTTTTATTGAACATAGGCTACATAAGATTCATTAATAGCTCCTTTTGTAGTTTTTGCAAAGAATGTATAATCTATCCAGAAAAATCCATTGTCGCCCCATGTTTTACCCCAAGAGTTTTGTACTTTAAATGCCTGTT
>NZ_MAYF01000189.1 GCF_001684955.1 Chryseobacterium contaminans
GACTTTCAGGCGGATTCGGAATTAAAGTTTCAAGATTCCGTATAGATTATGCCCACATAAGATATCACAACTCTTCTAATGTCAACCAGATAGGTGTTTCCATGGATCTTTCGAGCCACGCAGGAGAATAGAAAAATTCTTAAATACCTCTTAAAATTTCTTATTAGTTCTTGATTTTCTAAAAAAAATCTTGAAATTTGCAGCATGAAAAAACCTGTAATAGCTATCGATGGGTACTCGTCTACCGGAAAAAGTTCTATCTCCAAAATCATTGCTGATAAGCTGGGACTTATTCATATGGATACAGGAGCACTTTACAGAGGAGTTACCTGGTTCGCCCTTCAAAATTGTTTGAATGAAGAAAGCAAAATTGATCTGAACACTTTGTTTTCATCTTTAGATCAGGTTCATCTTGAATTTAAAAACAATGACGGAACGCTTGTGCTTTATCTTAACAATGTAGATATTTCCAAGGAAATCCGTACCAATGAAGTTTCTGATAATGTAAGCCTTGTAGCCAAACAAAAAGAAGTAAGAGATTATTTATTACAATCTCAACGTTCTATAGCAGAAAAAGGAGGTGTTATCATGGACGGACGTGACATAGGGACAGTAGTTCTGCCCAATGCGGACTATAAGTTCTTCCTTACTGCCAGCATTAATGAAAGAACCAACAGACGATTTCTTGAATTAAAAGGGCTGGGAATTGAAGCTGATAAAGAGCAGGTAAAACAAAACCTCATTGAAAGAGATAAAATCGATAGTGAGCGTGAAATAGCTCCATTGAAGAAAGCTGACGATGCTATCGTAATTGATAATTCTGAGCTTTCCAAGGAAGAAACTATAGAACTTATTCTTTCTTACATCAAAAAGATTTAACAATTTTTAATAGGCATACAGCCTCCTTTGGTATACAAATTGTAAGTTTTATTAGTGTAAAAACTAATCTATTATTAACTATTAAAAAACTTAAAATGTCTAAAAACGGAAAAAATACAGCAGGTATATTAGCGGGACTTCTTGCAGGTGCTGCAGCAGGTGTAATCTTAGGAATGTTATATGCACCGGAAGAAGGAAAGGAAACCAGAAAAAAGATCAAAAATAAAGCAAACGATCTTAAAGATCAGGCTAAAAACAAATACGGGGAGGTTTCTGAAAAAGTGAAAGACCAGTATGGTAATATTTCTTCTACTTTCAAAGAAACGGCTAACAACGTAGCACATACTGTGAAAGACGGATATGACAAATACAAAGATCAGATTGTTTCTAAAACTGCAGACGTAGTAAAAGACGTAGAAGCAGAACTGAACGATCTTAAATCATAAGTAATTTATCTTTTTTAAGTAAATTACAGAAAGGAACTTTTGTGCGAAAGTTCCTTTTTTTGTAACTTTAAAAAAAAACAATGATAGAAACTATTAAAGAATACGCCTCGAAGAGAATAGACCTTCTGAAAATAGAAGCTACAGAAAAGTCTTCCCTTTCTGCCGGGCTCATTACCTACTTTGTAGTACTGCTTGTTGCTTTTGCTTTTTTTATTATCCTTTTCAACTTTGGGATTGCTTTTCTTATCGGAAAAGCATTGGATAATTACTCGTACGGTTTCTTAATTGTTGCGGCATTCTATGCATTAGTAATGGCTTTTGTTATTGCATTCAAAAGCAAAATTGTGAATACTGTTGCAGATCAGGTTATTAAATTTTTAAATCATTCAAGCCATGAGTAGAAGATACGAAAGCATAGAAGAATTAAGGAGAAAGAAAAAGCTGCTCCAAGGTGAAATTAATGATCTGGAAAACCTTCTTACTTTTAAAAATACAAAAGAAAGCCTTAGTGCGTTCACCAACGGCCTAAGTGATCAGTATCTCCAGGAAAAAGTAGATGAAGACGGTGATGAAAAAGTAGTTCTTAGAAAGGATGTCATTGCCAAACAGCTTACTTCGGAAGTTAAAGACCTTCTCATCAGTAAAAATACAGCGGTAGGACTTGCCAGCTCTGCCTTCA
>NZ_MAYF01000190.1 GCF_001684955.1 Chryseobacterium contaminans
TTTTGGAGCAGTTTTTACTCTTATTTTAAATCTTTTCTGTGACTTGGTATTTTTACGCATATTTGTGAATATTTCGTAATTAAATATAGCCATTTTTCCGATTAAAACAAATACTTTTACGAAAAATTATATATTAAATTTTATTCAAAAACATGACTGTGAAAACCATATTAATTTACGCACTGAAAATTCTGGGAGTCATTCTGGGAATTGTAATTGTTTACGTTCTTCTGGGATTACTAATTCCATTCATTCCGGTTTCTGCTAAAGATGACGGTGAGCCAAAAGATATTGCTATTTATATTTATACTAATGGTGTCCACACGGATATCGTAATGCCTGTAAAGAACGATATGAAGGATTGGAGCCTCATGATCCCTTTTGCAGATACAAAATCTAAAAAGACAGATTATCAATATATCGGGATAGGATGGGGAGATAAAGGTTTTTATCTGGATACACCAACTTGGGCAGATCTGAAATTTTCAACAGCAGTAAAAGCAGCTTTTTGGTTAAGTGATTCAGCCATGCATTGTACTTATTATTATGCAATGAAAGAAGGCGAAGATTGCAAAATGATCATGATCAGCAGAAGTCAGTATCAAAATTTAATCAAGTTTGTAGAAGATAAATTCGACAGAGATCAGAACGGAAAATTCATACTGATCCCTACCGATGCGGTATATGGTGATAATGATGCGTTCTATGATGCCAGAGGAACTTATAGTTTTCTTTATACCTGTAACACATGGACAAATAACGCGCTGAAAGCTGCAGGACAGAAAGCTGCTCTCTGGACACCTTCAGATTTTGGGATTTTCCAGCATTATAAATAACTAAAACTTATTTCCCAGCCTTATCACAAATAGAAAAAATCAGCAAAGCCTGTTCTGATGCAGATATATAATTAAAAAGAAGTAAGATGAAACATAAGCTTTTCCGTGAACAACAATTAAACTGTGATATAGAAACCGCCTGGAAATTCTTTTCCTCAGCCAATAATCTTTCAGAAATTACACCGAAGGATATGGGATTTACGGTATTAACAAAAATGGAAGATGATGAAATTTATGAAGGCATGCTCATCGATTATTACGTTTCGCCATTATTCGGTATTAAAATGAAATGGCAGACCGAAATTACCCATGTGGATTTTCAGAAAAGCTTTGTAGATTTTCAAAAGAAAGGGCCCTATAAACTATGGAACCATCATCATGAGTTCATCCCAAATGATGAAGGTGTTTTAATGAAAGATACAATAGATTATGAACTTCCCATGGGGTTCTTAGGAGAAATTGCCCATTCTTTATTTGTGAAAAAGAAACTGGAATACATCTTTGATTATCGTTTCAGAGTGTTGAGCAGGTTATTCTAAAAATGCTCAGGGAGCTGTATTGTTTGTTAGCCGCCATTCTGATGAAGGCAGAATCTCATGAATCATCCAAAAAGCGTGATTTTATCAGCATTGTTTAAGTTTTTTTAACAGTTTAAGCATAATAACTCCACCAAAATTTCTTATTTTTGCAGCACTAATGTTTTTACTGAAACACTAAGTATTCTGTTGACATGGCAAGTCTGAGGTCATTTTTCTATTTCTATATCCTACTGGTTTTTACCCTATTCAATTCGAATTGGGCAGAAAAATCATTGCAGAATATACCTCACATTCCCCATGTAAACAATATTCATCTGTTGGATGTTTACGAAGAAGCAGATATGAACACGCATGCTTTGCCTGCAGCTTCTAAAATCGTAAAACATTCACTTCGTAAAGATGAGCCTGCAGTAGGGAATTTCTCAGCAGCCTTAAAAACTGCTCCGAAAATCATACTTCCTGATATTGCAGTTTCCATTATCTGTGGAGTGAAATCCTTTCTCCATCTCCTCCAGTTGTATTAGTTTAAGTTATTGAATTTTAATTTATTTCAACGAAAATTTTATAACCTAAACATTCAAAAATGTATTTTAAAAATGTAATAATTTGCAGCCTTGCAATATTATTCGCAGTGTCATGCAATAAAGACAAGAAAAAAGATAATCAAAAAGAAAAAGAAGTTCCCGTGCTGGAAATCAAGGAAAAAGATACCTTGGTAAGCAATCAGTTTGTGACGGATATTCAGGCCAAGAAAAACGTAGAGATGCGTTCCAGGATTGGAGGAATTATTCAGCATATTTATGTGAATGAAGGACAGTTTGTTCATCAGGGACAGCCTTTATTCAAAATCAATGATGCTGAGTTACAAATGGAGCTTTTAAAGGCCAATGCCGCTTTGAAACAGGCTCAGGCAGATGTCCGGATCGCTGAAGTAGAACTGAAGCAGATCCAGAGCCTTCATGCTAAAAAATTTGTGGCCAATAATGAATTGGAAATGGTAAAGGCAAAACTTTCATCTGCCCAGGCTAAATATGCTTTTGCAGATGCAGAAAGAAGAGCTGTACTTCAAAAGATCAGTTTTACAAAAATTACGGCTCCTTTTGATGGAGTCATAGACGTTATTCCGCATAAAGACGGAAGTCTGGTGGAAAATGGAACTTTATTGACGACTTTATCCCAGCTCAATGAAGTGTATGCTTATTTTTCAATCCCGGAAAACCTGTATTTTGAACTTTTGGCCAATGATAAGATAGGAAATCATCAAAAGATTGAATTAACCCTTCCAAACGGGGTAAATTACCAGTTTAATGGAGCTTTAAAGACGGCTGAAGGGGAAATTGACAGAACTACAGGATCTATCCGTTATAAAGCCCTTTTCCCGAACCCGGATCGTCTGATTAAACACGGTACCTCAGGAAAGCTTATCATTTCCGAAAATCAGGATAACGCTATTCTTATTCCGCAGAAATCTACTTTCTCCATTCAGGATAAAACCTATGTTTTTGTAGTAGATAAGCAGAATAAAGTGAAAATGACAAACATCAAGATCGGAACTACTCTAAGGGATTCCTATATGGTGGAAAGCGGTCTTAAAAAAGGAGATTTAATCATTTATGAAGGTACCCAGTCCTTAAAGGATGGTGATATCATTAAAATCAAAAAGAAGTATTAACCTTTCATAATCTTTAAATCAACTTATTATGGTAGAGATGTTTATAAGACGAAAGGTTCTTTCGTTGGTTATTTCCATATTGTTTGTATTGCTGGGAATTATGGCGTTATTAAAGATGCCGATTACCCAGTTTCCGGATATTGTACCACCTTCAGTAACAGTAACAGCTAAATATACGGGTGCTAATGCCGAAGTATCAGCCAATGCGGTTGCCCTTCCGCTAGAGAGAGCCATTAACGGAGTACCGGGAATGACGTATATGTCAACAGTAACTTCCAATGACGGGCTTACTCTGATCCAGGTTTTCTTTGAAGTGGGAACCGATCCGGATGTCGCGGCAGTAAATGTTCAGAACAGGGTTACTACAATCCTTGATGAGCTTCCGGAAGAAGTAATCCGAGCCGGAGTAACTACTGAAAAGGAGGTGAACAGTATGCTGATGTACCTCAACATTACAAGTACAGATCCAAGTCAGGATGAGCAGTTCATTTATAACTTTACAGACATTAACGTTCTTCAGGAACTGAAACGTATTGATGGAGTAGGACGTGCTGAGATCATGGGGCAGAAAGAATACTCGATGAGAGTATGGCTTGATCCCCAGAAGATGGCTGCCTATAATATTTCAGCAGATGAAGTGATTACTTCGTTGCAGAAACAGAATATTTCGGCAGCACCGGGAAAAGTGGGGGAAACCTCTGGGAAAACTTCCAGCCAGCTTCAATATGTGATCAAATATAAAGGGAAATTTTTTGAGCCTAAGCAGTATGAAGAAGTTCCGATCAGATCTGATGTAGACGGAACGATCCTGAAGCTTAAAGATATTGCTAAAGTGGAATTCGGAGCGATGAATTACGGAATGGTTTCCAAAACAGACGGAAGACCTTCTGCATCCATTATGATGAAACAGCGTCCGGGTTCCAATGCCTCTGAAGTAATTGAAAGCGTAAAAGCTAAAATGGAAGAATTAAAAGTCACTTCTTTTCCTCCCGGAATGGAATACAATATGGCTTACGATGTTTCCAGATTCCTTGATGCTTCTATCAGTGCGGTGTTAACTACTCTTATCGAAGCCTTTATTCTGGTAGGAATTGTTGTATTTATCTTCCTTCAGGACTGGCGTTCTACGTTGATTCCTGTATTGGCAGTTCCGGTAGCATTGGTGGGAACCTTTGCATTTATGAATATGCTGGATTTCTCAGTAAACCTATTGACCTTATTTGCTTTGGTACTGGCCATTGGAATTGTGGTGGATAATGCCATTGTCGTCGTTGAAGCCGTCCACGTAAAAATGGAAGAAGGAATGAATGCAATGGATGCTACTATCAGTGCAACAAAAGAAATTGCAGGAGCAGTAGTAGCGATTACCATCGTAATGTCTGCTGTATTTATTCCTGTAGCGTTTCTGGATGGCCCGGTGGGTGTATTTTACCGTCAGTTTTCATTAACACTGGCCATCAGTATTGTGATTTCTGGGGTGAATGCATTGACGCTTACTCCGGCATTATGTGCTATTATTTTAAAACCTCACGATCACAATAAAAAGAAAACCATTATTGACAGGGCTTTCCAAAGTTTCAATACAGGTTTTGAAAGATTGACGAATGGCTATGTAAGTATTTTATCAAAATTTGCAACGAGAACTATCGTTACTTTTGGATTACTGTTTCTGTTTATCGGATTAACTTTTGTAACGAGTAAGTTCCTTCCAACCGGATTTATTCCAATGGAAGACCAGGGAATGGTATATGTAAGCGTAACCACTCCTCAGGGGGCAACCGTAGAAAGAACAGAAAAGGTATTGGATGAAGTAACGGTAATTGCCAAGAAAATAAACGGAGTTGAAAACGTAACAACTTTGGCAGGATACAGTATTGTAACGGAAATCGCAGGTTCATCCTACGGAATGGCAATGATTAACCTTAAAGACTGGAAGGAAAGATCTATATCAGTGAACGAGCTGATTACAGAGCTTTCAGAGAAGACAAAAGGAATTGCTGATGCCCAGATTGAGATCTTTGCTCCGCCAACAGTTCCGGGATTCGGAAATACCAGTGGTTTTGAATTGCGTTTGCTGGACAGAACCGGAGGAACCATCGAAAATACCGATAAGATCACCAAAGATTTTGTCAAAAAGTTGAATGAAGCTCCTGAGTTACAAAACAACTTTACCAGCTTTGATGCTACTTTCCCGCAATACATGATTAATGTAGATTATGATATGGCTGCGAAAAAAGGAATATCTGTAGACAATGCGATGTCTACATTACAAACCATGCTGGGATCATATTATGCCACCAATTTTATCCGTTTCAGCCAGATGTATAAAGTGATGGTTCAGGCAAGCCCGGAACATAGAGATACTCCGGAAAGTATCCTGAATTTATACCTGAAAAATGATAAAGGAGAAATGGTTCCTTTTTCAACATTTATCACCATTGAAAAAGTATATGGACCTGAAGTATTAACAAGGTACAATATGTATATGTCAGCCATGATTAATGGGGAACCTGCAGATGGATACAGCTCCGGTGATGCTATTGCAGCTGTTGAACGTGTAGCCAAAGAAACCCTTCCAAGAGGTTTCGATATTGAATGGTCCGGGATGACAAGAGAAGAGATCTTATCAGGAAATCAGACCGTATATATCTTCCTGATCTGTTTGTTGTTCGTATATCTTTTATTAGCCGCTCAATACGAGAGTTTCCTTCTTCCGATGCCTGTATTGTTAAGCCTTCCTACGGGAATCTTCGGTTCTTATATCGCATTGGTAATGGCAGGATTGGATAATAATATTTATGCACAGGTAGCTCTGGTGATGCTAATCGGGCTTTTAGCAAAAAATGCCATTTTGATTGTAGAGTTTGCCGTAGCCAGAAACAAACAAGGATATGATATTATTCCGGCAGCTATTGAAGGGGCAAGACAGCGTCTTAGACCTATCCTGATGACTTCCTTTGCCTTTGTGGCCGGATTGATTCCGCTGTGTATTGCATCGGGAGCCGGAGCTATCGGTAACCGTTCTATTGGTACGGCAGCGGCAGGAGGAATGCTGATAGGAACGATTTTCGGATTGGTAGTGATTCCGGGGTTGTATATATTCTTTGCAAAACTTGAAAATAAGAAGAAAGATGAAAAGAGTAAATCATAAACATATATTGTATGGGATAGCTGCCTTAAGCTTAGTTTCTTGTGCTGTTCCAAAAGTTGCCGATATTAAAAAAGCGCAGACACTTCCGGAAATGCCTGCTAAAACGGCCAGTTCAGAAGAATTTCAGCAATTAAACCTGAAAGCTTATTTTACCGATGCTCATTTATTGGAGCTTTTTGATAAAGTAGTACAGGCTAATCCTGATTTTCAGATTGCCCAGCAAAGAGTGGAAATCGCCAACAGCTTTTTGCAAAGATCGAAAATGGATCTTTTACCTTCCCTTGAAGTAGGAGCAGAAGTTACAGGAAACCGCTACGGAAAATATACAATGGAAGGAGTGGGGAATTATGACACCAATCTTTCTCCCAATATAACAGAAGAGCAGAAGATTAACCGTGATTTTACACCCAACTATTGGCTCGGAGCAAGAAGCAGCTGGGAGATTGATGCCTGGGGAAAACTGAAAAATAAAAAAATTGCGGCTCAAAAGAAATACCTTGCCTCTACAGAGGGATTGCGATTGCTTCAGGTAGAACTTTTCACGGATATTGCCAATCTATACTATCAATTAGTGGCTTTAGACAACCGCCTTGCCATTTATCAGAAGAACTATAATCTTCAGCAGAGAGCTTTTGAAATTGTTTTGGCTCAGCGTGAAGTGGGCAAGGCTACAGAACTTGCAGTACAACAGTTCAAAGCTCAGAATAACAACTGGCTGGCAGAAATAGAACATATTAAAGTAGAGATTGTAACCGTTGAACAGGCTATTACCACTTTAACAGGAAGCTATGGCGGAGAAGTAAAACGTGGTAAAACACTGATGCCAACCAATATGGATGTTTTAAATAAAACCATCAATGTAGAAGCGGTTATTCATGCAAGACCGGATGTAGCAGCCAATTATTATGTATTGGAGGCTTCCCAGGCAGATGCGAAGGCGGCAAGAGCAGCTTTTTATCCTAAAATTGATCTTGGAGCCGGAATCGGGATGAATTCTTTCTCTGTAGAAACACTTTTCAAACCAAGTTCATTGGCAGGACAGCTGTTAGGTGGTTTAATGGTTCCTGTTTTTAATAAAGGTCAGTTAAAGTATGAGTTTAAAGTAGCCAGCAAAGAACAGGAGATCGCTTTTTTAAATTATCAGAAGAGTATTACCACAGCATTCAATGAGCTTCAGTCTATTTTGAAACAGACAAGAATTTACGAAAGGGTTTTAAAATTGAAATCAGAAGAAGTAGGCTTTCTGGACCGTGGGGTTGAAGTTTCCAATGATCTGTACGTTACAGGATATGCCAATTATTTTGAGCTGATTAACTCCCAGAAAAGTAAGCTGACGGCTGAACTTGATCTGTTACAGTTCCAGCACCAGAATACCAGAAATAATGTTCTGTTGTTTAAAGCTTTAGGAGGAAACCTGAACTAGAAATAATTATTTTTTCGGTTTTGTAAACCGGTCATTTTTATTTTTACGACGAAGAAAGAAGTTGTCTCACTGCGAGGCAGCTTCTTTTGATTTTTGTGATGATTGGTATAAAAAAAGACCATCTTTAAGAGGGTCTTTTTCTGTATCATTTAAAAACATATCTGCTGTATAAGGCAGAATGCATTGATTTTATTTAACAATCTGGATTTCAACTGCAGAAAACCCTTTTGGAGATTTTTCCTTTTCAAAAGAAACTTTGTTTCCTTTTTTTACCGGTTCTACACAGTTATTATTGTGGAAGAAGATATTTTCTTTAGAGTTATCTTCAGTAATGAAACCATATCCTTTTTCACTAAGGAAAGTAACAATTCCCGTTTTTCTTGGATCTTCTTCAATAATAGGAGCAGCCCCCAATTGAATATCATCAAGATTTACTTCCTGTCTTTGTTCTGGTGGAGTAGAAGTTAATCTTCCGAATTCATCTACATACATGAAGACATCCTCCATGTCCTTACCTTTGTTGTTGTTCGTTTTACGTTCTTCGCGTCTTAGCGCTTTTTCTTTTTGCTTTTGAATTTTTTTCTTGAAATTTTCCTTTTTAGAAAAAGAATCTGCCATAAATTATTTTTAGTATTTAGTTTCTATAAATTGTATTGTTCACTCTGGTCTGCCTTAGACCTTAAAGCCCGTCGATGTTTCCTGTTCTGGGTTTCCTAATCATACAGAGCTTTAAAATTCCGACAAGTATTGTTCTGGGTAGAAGAATAAAAGTTAAAAATATGGCTGCTCAAAAAGCAAAGACTGAATACGTATATTCTGAGTCGTTACAGAAAACAAAGTAGTGACTTTGGTTAATAATATGCAAATATACAATAATAAAATGAATAAAACTGTTTTTAAATGATTGATTATCAGAAATGGTTTTTGTCAAACCCAATCTATATGTTCTTACTTACAGAGGAATAAAGCAGTATCGAATTATTTTTACAAAAAATCCCCAGTAAGCTGAGGATTAAAAAAAAATATATTAAGAATGAAATGGTGTGTGTTAATACGGGTGGGAAAGCATCAAATGCTATGCCTAAAATTCACTTAAGCTGGAAAAGTTAAGCATGTGTTTAATATAATAAACAGGATATAAACTCTATCTGTCTGGTAGATAATAGGATATTGACATAAATATGTTTATATAAATTTTAAATATTTTTTAGCTCAAATAAGATCTCATTTGAAACTTAAGATAAATTCCCGAAAATTTCACCATGTTGGGACCATTTTTATTATCCATCTTTGCTTCATCAACAATTAAAAATTTAAAAAAATGTCAACACAAAATGTAAACGGAAAAGTTGTTTTAATTGCCGGAGGAGGTAAAAACCTTGGTGGATTATTGAGTAGAGATTTTGCAGCAAAAGGAGCTAAATTAGCTATTCATTATAATAGTGAAAGCTCCAGAGCTGAAAGTGAAAAAACGCTGTCAGAAGTTCAGGCATTAGGTGCAGAAGCATTTCTGTTTCAGGGTGATCTTACTAAAGTAGATAATATTGCAAGGTTTTTTGATGAAACTATTTCCCGTTTTGGAGGCGTGGATATTGCCATCAATACAGTAGGAATGGTATTGAAAAAGCCATTTTCAGAAACTACGGAAGTAGAATATGATACGATGTTCAATGTGAATTCAAAATCAGCGTATTTCTTTTTACAGGAAGCCGGTAAAAAAATAAATGACCACGGCAAGATCTGTACGATTGTGACTTCATTACTTGCTGCGTATACAGGTCTTTATTCCACCTATGCAGGAGCAAAAGCGCCGGTAGAACACTTTACAAGAGCTGCTTCCAAAGAATTTGGAGCCAGAGGAATTTCTGTAACAGCTGTAGCACCTGGCCCTATGGATACACCGTTCTTCTACGGTCAGGAAACAGATGATGCAGTTGCCTATCACAAGTCAGCCTCTGCATTGGGTGGGCTTACCGATATTAAGGATATTGCTCCGCTGGTAGAATTTCTGGTTACTGACGGTTGGTGGATCACAGGACAGACGATCTTTGCCAATGGCGGTTACACAACAAGATAATCTAAGGCTTATAAAAAAGAAACTCACTGAAAGTTATTTTTCAGTGAGTTTTTTTATGATCTAAAGAAGAAATTATACCGTTTCCATCTTTCTTTTTTCCAATATACTTTTGATAATAAAGAAAAGACCCAGAAGAACAAAAGGAATACTTAAAAGCTGTCCCATATTCAGGCTCATTCCATGTTCAAATTCTACCTGGTCTACTTTGATAAACTCAATCAGGATTCTCATGATAAAGATTAAAAGAATACTGATTCCAAAATAGAATCCTTTTCCGATTTTAAAGATATCTTTCTTGTAAATAAGATAAACGAGAAGGAAAATAATCAAATAAGAAATGGCTTCATAAAGTTGAGCAGGATGTCTCGGAAGATTATCCACCTGACGGAAGATAAAAGCCCATGGAACATTGGTTGGCGTACCGATAATTTCAGAATTCATAAGATTGGCAAGCCTGATAAAAACACCACCCAATGGAAGTACGATGGCGATAGCATCCAAAACCTTCATTAATGGAATTTTAAACTTTCTGGAATAGATCAGAAGCATAATCATCAGCCCAATTCCACCACCATGGCTTGCAAGTCCTGCAAAACCGGTAAAGTGATAAGCTCCATCCGGTCCTCTTTGAATAGGTAAAAAGATTTCAAGGGGATGTTGAGAATAATAATCAAAATCATAGAAAATACAATGTCCTAGTCTGGCACCTACTAAAATTCCGATAAGAGCATATGAAAATAGGGCATCATGTGCCTGTACACTCAAATTTTCTTTTTTATAAACACTTTTTAAAATATTAAAGCATAAAACAAGCCCTGAAAGAAATAATAGGCCATAGTATTTAACGGAAACACCTAAAATATTGACGATTTCAGGATTCACATCCCAGTTGATATATAATAAACTCATTGATATTGTTATCGGATTTTAAAGTTGCAAAGATAGGAAAATAGGATTTTTAGGTAATAATACAGCGTTTAGAGGATCTTGTGTTTTGATTCGTAGTGTTTTAGATGAGGTTTCTGCTGCCCTATACACAAACTTCATAATGTGAAATGAGTACTGTTTTTTATCATAAAAACAAAGAATAATTTAAAATGATTCTTGATGAAACATTTTATAACTTTAAGTACAATTGAGAGAAACTTTGTTGCGGACAGAAATGATAAAATTTGAACAGAAAGGTCATACACTAATCATCATTTTTCTGCTTCATTATTTTCTCTTGATTTTTAGAATAACACCAACATAGAATATTGAATATGCATCATCAACTGGAAAAACATTATGTAAACAGGGTAGGTTGGCTTCGGGCGGCAGTTTTGGGAGCCAATGACGGATTGCTGTCTACCACAAGTATTGTTATTGGAGTTGCAGCAGCAGAACCGGAACGCCATATCATTATTCTGGCCGCCTTAGCGGGAATGATTGCCGGTGCAATGTCTATGGCTGCTGGAGAATATGTCTCTGTAAGTTCCCAGGAAGATACGGAAAAAGCAGACCTGATCCGGGAACAGCGGGAGCTTGAAGAAATGCCTGAAATAGAGCTTAGGGAACTTGCTAAGGTTTACGAAAAAAGAGGCTGTACTAAGGAAACAGCCATGCAGGTTGCTGTTGAACTTACAGAACACAATGCACTGGAAGCTCATGCCCGCGATGAATTGGGGATCAATGAAATTACTCAGGCCAAACCATTACAGGCTGCTATCGCTTCATTTGGGTCTTTTGCAGTAGGGGCATTATTGCCGTTTACAGTTTCTCTTGTGGCTCCCATTAAGCAGATGGTTTACTTTCAATATGGCTTTTCCATTATATTTTTAATGCTTTTGGGAGCTATTTCGGCTAAAGCAGGTGGTTCCAGTATCAGAATAGCCGTATTGAGAATCTGCTTCTGGGGAACGGTAGCTATGGGAGTTACCGCATTAGTTGGGCATCTTTTTGGAGTGAATGTATCCTGATTGAAAATTAACCTTAATGTAGTGCTATTAAGTTTTTTTATGATAAGTGCATGATTTTCAATTTGTATAAAACCTAACGAGTGTTAGTAGTAGAAGTACTACACTTTTTGAAATTTCCAATTAATTTGTATTTTGTTGTAGTAAATAGGTCTATATTTGGTGATATAAAACAACAAATCACACAATATTAACGATTAAAATTTACGATCATGGCAGAAAGAAATTCAAGAGGAATTTTAAAATTCAACAATGGAGAAGGGCAAAAATTATTAAAGCTTAACTATAGCGTATCAAGATCAACAGACGTGTCAGGACGTGTTGCATCAGACCCTTCTAATGCTCTTATCAAAATTACAGTAGAAGCTACAGATAAATCAGACATTCTGGAAAGCTTATTAAACGGGAAGTACAAACCTACAGTGGGTGAAATTACTTTCAACAAATCTCACGAAGAAGGCACATTAACAACTTTAAAGTGGCAGAATGGTTATGTAATCCAGCACGAAGTAGACTTTGATGCAGTGGATGAGAACAGTATGTATATCACTTTTGTGGTAAGTGCAGAACAAATTGATTTAGGAAATTCTTCTTATTACGGAGCTTGGCCTACAGCATAAGAATTCAATCCCTTATAATCATTATATTAAAATGGTATATCCACAGTGGATATACCATTTTTTTTGTTCATTATCATGAAGGTGTGGAAAGAAGGGTATGGTATCTGAGGGAATAATCTTTTATTTCCCATACTTTTATAATTTTGGAAGTTTACAAAAAGTTTTGAGATCTAGCAGGAAAAGATATACCTACAACGTATTTTCTGTGTGGAAAAATGAAAAACCTCTGAAAATCAAATGATTTCAGAGGTTTTTTGTACCCAGGACCGGGATCGAACCGGTACTCCTAAGAACTGGTGTTTGAGACCAGCGCGTCTACCAATTCCGCCACCTGGGCTTGATGTTTACTCCAAACAAGTTGTTTGTTTCAAATTGGTGTGCAAATATAGGAACTTTTTTCAATGTTCAAAAGCTTTTTGAAGAAAATTTTCTAAAAATTGAGTTCCAAACCGTCGTAGGCAAGGTGTATTCCGGGTGGAAGTTGTTTATCCTCAATATCATGCACACCTAAGTGATGGCTGATATGAGTTAAAAATAATTTTTTAGGCTTTAGCTCTTCAAACAATTTAATAACATCAGGAAGGATAAAATGGGCAGGATGCGGATCAAACTTCCTGATGCAATTTAAAATCAGGACATCCAGGTTTTTTAATTTTTCCTTTTCCGTTTCAGAAATAAAACCTGCATCGGTAATATAAGCCAGGTTTTTAAATTTATATCCAAAAACACTTATTTTAAAGTGAATTACTTCAATAGGTGTGACTTCTGTATCCAGCACTTGAAAAGGTTTATTTTCAATTTCATGAAGTTCAAAAGCAGGTGCTCCGGGATATCTCACATCAGCAAAAGCGTAAGGGAAACGGTTTTTAATCTCATGTGCAACTCTGGAATAACAGTAGAGTGGGACATCTTTACCACTTTTAAAAATTAGCGGACGCATATCGTCAAGCCCAATAACATGATCGTTGTGTTCATGAGTAATGAGTGCAAGATCCACAGTATGTTCGTGGTTGGTAAGCATTTGTTGCCTGAAATCCGGACCGCAATCAATAAGTATTTTTTTATTTTCATCCGTAGTTACCATTACGGAAGAGCGAAGACGTTTGTCTTTGGGATTTTCGGAAATACACACCTCGCAGGTGCAGCCAATAACAGGCACACCCTGGGAAGTACCGGTTCCTAAAAATTTCAACTTCATTTTGTTTTGAGGTTGGTTTAATTTTGGTAAATTTACAAAAAATTTAATGTCCTAATGTATCAGAAACTAACTCCTAAACAAAAAGCATTAACAATTAATCTAGATCCTACTATTTATGGTACTTTCGCAGAAATTGGAGCAGGGCAGGAGACTGTTCGTCATTTTTTTAGAGCAGGGGGAGCTTCCGGTACGATTGCTAAAGCGATGTCTGCTTACGACAAAGATTTTAGTGATGCTATCTACGGAAAAGAAGTAAAAAACAGATATGTTACCCAGAACAGGCTTCGCAAGATGCTTCGTTATGAAGTAGCATTGATTGAAGAGAGAATTTCAAGGGATAACAATCCGGACAGAAAGTTCTTTTCCTATGCCAATACAGTAACCACCATCAACTTCGACAAAACAGTAAAAGGCCACGGCTGGGTGGGAATCCGTTTTCAGACTAAAGAAAATGAAGATTACAACGAGATCGTAATTCACGTAAAATTCAAGGAAAATGATGCTACTCTTCAGCAGGAAACTTTGGGGAATCTTGGAGTAAATCTTATTTTTGGAGCTTTCCATTACTCTGATAATCCAAGAACTTTAGTAGAATCTCTATATGATGATATTGCAAAAGACAATCTTGAGATTGATATGATTGATTTCAGCGGGCCGGCTTTTGCTTATGTTGATAACAGATTG
Organism: Chryseobacterium contaminans; assembly: GCF_001684955.1. Classification (GTDB taxonomy): domain Bacteria; phylum Bacteroidota; class Bacteroidia; order Flavobacteriales; family Weeksellaceae; genus Chryseobacterium; species Chryseobacterium contaminans. The sequence continues at coordinate 14,156 of NZ_MAYF01000190.1, forward strand.
ATGTCTCTTCAATTGGTGAAGAACGGAATGACTGATGCGGTGATCTTCAACTCTCAAGGAAGTAATATGCTTCCGGCAGATGTTCTTTACAAGAAAAATATTTTTGCAGTAAGAGGAAGCTTCAGACCCGTAACAAAGGTAAATATTGATATGCTTCAGAATGGAATGGATATGTTCCTGAAAGATGCGATCTGTACCCACGAAGAAACAGAGGTCCTTATTGAAATTACCATTTCCAACCTGAGAGCAGATGGAGATATTGATGAAAGGGACTTCCTGGATAGAGTAGATATTCTGGGTAAATTAGGATATACCGTTATTATTTCAAACTTCTCAGAATACTATAGACTGATTGATTATTTCGCATCTTATACAAGCGGAAATATCGGAGTAGCAATGGGAGTAAATAACCTATTGATGGTATTTGATGAAAAATATTATAAAGACCTTTCGGGAGGAATCCTTGAAGCATTCGGTAAGTTCTTCCGAAATGGAATGAGAGTATATCTATATCCTTATAAGGACCCTGAAACTCATCAGCTACTGAACTCTACCAATCTTAAAGTAGAAGAAAACCTTAAGGAATTGTATAAATATTTTATGCGTAACAACCGTATTGTAGATATTACGAATTACAATCCTGAATTTTTGGAAATTTACTCAAGAGAGATTTTGAGGAAAATAGCATGTTGCACTAAAGGCTGGGAAACCCAGGTTCCGGAAGGCGTAGCAGAAATGATTAAAGAGCGTGGAATGTTCGGTTATAAAGAAGAACTTCCTTTAAAACAATTCTCTTAAAAATATTAATATAATGTCAGAATTAAAGAAAAGACTTTCCTCTATTCTTGAAAGTCCAAAACATAATACAGAAGAGAAGCTTGAGAAAGTTTGCCACCTGTTAGATCAGGAAATCTCTTATTTTAACTGGACGGGCTTCTATTTTAAAAACGGAGATAAAGATGAACTGATCTTAGGCCCTTATGTAGGAGCTCCAACGGATCATACGATTATCCCTTACGGAAAAGGAATTTGTGGGCAGGTAGCTGTTTCCAATGAAACATTTGTTGTTCCTGATGTGCATGAAGAAAGCAATTATTTAAGTTGTTCAATTGATACCAAAGCTGAAATTGTAGTTCCGATCTTTAAAGATGGAAAAAACATTGGCCAGATTGATATTGACTCTCACACCATTGATCCTTTTACAGCTGAAGACCGCGAATTGTTGGAATGGCTTTGTAATGAGGTTTCCAAGATTTTGTAATCAAATTCAATAAGAATATAAAAAACTCCGACATTTATGGCCGGAGTTTTTATTTTTTTATGGATTGTTAGTCGTGATGACAAACATGATTAAAGGTTCGTCTCCCATATTTTCAATAGAATGATATCCTATAGAACTGATGGCCGTAATATCTCCTTTTTGAAGTGTTTTTGTACGGATAGGGCCATCTGTTCCGGTTCTTTCCCGATATTCACCGGTTCCATGTACAACAACATACAATTCCTCTTCATTTCTTTCATTATGGGTATGAAACCCGGATTCATCACCCTTATTCAATAGAACCATATAAGCTGCCAGACGATTGTTCGCCAGTTCTTTCTGTTCAAACATCTGTATCATATGTACAGTTCCTTTTCCTCCATACATATTTTCACGTTTATCAATGCGCGTGAAGGCTCGTTCATCCTTTCCAAATGGCATTACATAAAGGCGAATGTATTTCGAAACTTCCTGTATGACGTGCTCAAATTCTACTCCCTCAGATAATATAACAGTACCAGACATTTATTTTGAATATTAATGAAGAACAATGTACCAAAAATTATAGGATAAGACAAGATATAATTTTAATGTGAGACTTTTTTTATTAAGGTTAAAGACATCTTTTCCAGATGAAATCAAATTTGCATAGCATGTATTTCCGCCAGCAATTCTTTAAAATAATGCTCACATTTCGCAATATGCGTTCCATACCAGGAAAATGCCTCTCCATCCACAATCATGATCTTTTTCTCAGGGTAAAAAACTCTTAGTTCTTCAATATGTTTTTCCTTAAATGGGAACGGTTCTGAAGACAGCATAATGACATCAGCTTTATCCAGATCTTCAGCAGTAATTTCCGGATATCGGGTTTTATCTTTAAAGATATTTTCAAAACCTATCTCCATCAGTATTTTATGAATAAAAGTATCTGAACCAACGGTCATATAAGGATTTTTCCAGATAAGATAAGCTGCTTTTACAGGAGCTTCAAGCTTAGCCTGATTAAGAATTTCATAAATTTTAAGGTTGAAAAGCTGGGCTCTTTCTTCTTTTCCGAAAAGCTTTCCAAGGTTTTTAAGCAGATAATAATTGTCTTCAATAGTCTCTACATTGGTTACCATAACCTTGAAATCATCCATTAAAGCTTCTACCTGTTCTTTGATGTTTTCCTCTTTATTGGCAAGGATGATATCCGGTTGCAGGGCTTTAATTTTTTCGATATTAATATTTTTTGTTCCACCAATAATAGGAACATTTTTTAACTTTTCTTTGGGATGAATACAGAATTTCGTTCTTCCGATAACTTCATTTTCGGTAAGGCCTAAATCAAATAAAGCCTCTGTAATAGAGGGTACAAGTGAAACGATTTTCATATTGGCATTTTAGATGATGCCTAAATTACAAAAGTTTTCCGGTTAAGAAAAGTCCGGCTACCGTAAAATAGATGATTAATCCTGTAACATCCACCAATGTTGCTACAAATGGAGCAGAAGAAGTGGCAGGGTCAAGTTTTAGCTTCTTTAAAACAAACGGGATCATAGAACCTGATAAAGTTCCCCATAAGACAATGGCAATCAGGGATACAGAAACACTTAATCCTACATATACCCAATACTGACCGTAATCGAAGAGACCGATTTTTTGCCAAAGCATAATCCTTATAAAACCGATCACTCCTAAAATAGCTCCCAAGCATAAACCGGAGATGATCTCCTTTCTCATTACGTACCACCAGTCTTTCAGGTTGATCTCCTGAAGGGCCATAGCACGGATAATCAATGTTGCTGCCTGTGATCCGGAGTTACCACCGCTGGAAATAATTAGTGGAACGAATAAGGCAAGAACAACTGCTTTTTCAATTTCTTTATCAAAATATCCCATCGCCGAAGCGGTCAGCATTTCAGAAACGAATAAAATAATCAGCCAGGTTGCTCTTTTTTTAATCATTTCTGTCCAGGAAGTTTGAGTATAGGGAAGATCTAACGCTTCCAATCCCCCGAATTTCTGAATATCCTCGGTATTCTGTTGTTCAATCTGGTCAAGAATGTCATCAATGGTTACAATTCCCACCAGAACACCTGCTTCTGTAATGATAGGTAGGGCGCCACGGTCATATTTTTCGAAATACGTTACCGCATCCTCTTTAGAGGTGGTGGTAGTGATAGCTACAAAGTGATTGTCTGTCATATCGGAAACCAAAGTATCTTCCTCTTCCAATAATAAAGTTCCGATGGCAAGGTCATCAATCAAACGGTTTCTTTCATCCACTACATACAGATAGTTCATGGTTTCCACCTTTCTTCCTACCTTTTTGATCTGTTGAAGACATCTTTTTACCGTCCATTCCTTACGGATCTGGATATAGTAAGGCGTCATTAGACGGGCAATAGAATCAGAGTTGTACCCCAAAAGTTTTAAAGCAATCCTTCTTTCTTGCGGATTAAGATGATTAATAGAATATTTAATCAGTTCATCAGGAAAGTCCTCAAAAAGGGCCGTTCTATCATCAGGAGTCATGGCATTCAAGATTTCGGAAACTTCGTCGCTTCCGATGCTTCTGATGGTGTCTTCCTGAAAATCCGGATCAAGATGAGAAAAAACTTCTGCTTTGTATTCTTTCGGAACCTTCAGAAACTCGAGCAGCCGCTCGTCAGCTGGAAGTTTGCTGAGAGTTTCGGCGATATCGGCAGGGTTGAAGATAAGTTCGTCTCTAGAATTCAAAACGTAAAATTTTTAGGATATGCAAAAATAATTCAAATTTTTAAGACTGAGTAATAAAGTGGGAAATTTAAGGATTTATTAAAGTCTAAAATCTTTAAAACAGAATAAAAAACATCCGCCGAAGCGGATGTTCAAAAATTAAATTTAAAAATATCCTTTTAATCAAGAATAGGTTCACATTCCATAACAGGAGAAGGGAGGCAGAACCCTCCGCTGCAACATTCTCCCGAATCACATTCAGGATAAGTACTTCTACATTTTTTCATTTGCAGACTTCCTTTTATTTCTTTTTGCTCCTTTCGGTTCAGCCTTTTAAAATTTGAATGTTTCATAAGAAATGATTGTTCATTAAAAGCTCAAAATTATTCTTCAAAACAGATATATTCCATACAAACACCTTTGCAGCACATTCCGAAAATACACTGTGAATGTTCTGTGCATCTTGTAAGACCTGCTCCCTTAATTTGCTTTGCAGTTTCTCTGCTGATTTTCTTTAGATTTTTCATAGTAGTTTGGATTTAAAGTGTTTTACTAAAATAATAAATATTTTCCAATTATTCATTTGTTCGTGAAAATGATATTTATAAATAAGTATTTGATTATTATTGTTTTGGATGAATAATGCCTGAAAATTGAGGTTAAAAGTTTTTGGTTATTCCAATGGACAAGGGCGCGTAATACAGGTATTTCGGCAACATGATCCACCCGGGCATTCAAAATGTTCCGTACATCTTCTGATAATTCCACTGCCTTGAATTTGTTTTGCTGTCTCTCTGTTGATTTTCTTTAAATTTTTCATGTGATTTGTTTTAAATAGTTAGCTTAATAATGTTAGTATTCCAAACAAATAAATGGTGAACAGATTCCATTACAGCACCATCCCACAGGACAGAGGTTAGTTTCATCACATCTTTCCATTTTTCCGCCGTTAATTTGCTTTGCGGTTTCTCTGTTGATTTTTTTTAAATTTTTCATAGATTTTTGGTTTTAATGTCAATCTAAAATAGTAAATAATTTTTAATTATTCATTATTTAGTGAAAATATTTAATTGAAAATCAGTTTATTATGTGTAGTTTTTTGATTTATGTTATAAAAAAAGCATCTGTAAAAACAGATGCTAAATGTATTGTTATTTTCTAATCTAATATGGGGCACATGTAGGGACTACAAATACCTTCACAACACCATCCTATTGTACATGGTCTTGTATTGCTGCATCTTGCAATGGCTCCTCCATTGATTTGCTTTGCTGCTTCTCTGTTGAGCTTTTTTAAATTTTTCATAGATTTTTGGTTTTAATGTGAGTCTAAAATAACAATTATTTTTCAATTATTCATTAATAAGTGAAAATATTTAATTGAATATCAATTGTTTGTGATGTTAATTGTGCTTTGTAAAAGGAAACACCTGCTTATTATAAACAGGTGCTATGCATTTGATATTAAAAAGTTACAGCTCAGGGCAGGGATTATACATACAAGCATTTCTGCAGCATGATCCGCCCGGACATTCAAAATGGTAGTCACATTTTTGAATACCTCCGTTTCTGACACCGCCCAGAATTTCTTTCTGGATGTTTCTATTGAGTTTTTGTAAATTTTTCATTAGGACTTAGGTTTAATGTGAAACTAAGCTAATAAAAGAAAAACAGTTGTGTAGAATAGGATCTATATAGTACAGGCAAAGAACGATAAACAGATATTTTCTATCTGTGATGTCCTTATTTTGATGATTGAAAGTAAAAGAGAAAATAGAATTCAGATCATCATCATGATTCACTTGTGAAGCAAAATTGACCATTGACAATTACTTCAATATCAGTAGTAGTAGATCAAAGTTTTTATGTTTTAAAGCTTTATAACTCTGATTCTGTAGGCTTCAGTTTTCTCAGTTTTTTAATGATTCCTTTAATGGCTCCTTCTGTACCTATTTTTACAGAATTTACCGTAGAACCAAGAAGGCGCATATTTTTACGATAGGTATCGTGATCTGTTTCTGTAACCAGATTTCCATCTGCACCAAAAAGTTTCATGCTTACAACCACCTGATTGGAAAATACATACTTACCAAAACCAACTTTGAAATAACGTACTTTGGAAACAATGGCAAAATCCGCATCATTATTGGAACAATAATCTACGATGGTTTGCTTATCTATGCTATCGAAGGGAACCTGAACTTCTGCACGAAGCATCTTATTTCTTCTTCCGCTAAAGTTATCAGAAACAGCATCAAAGAATGCATTGTTGGTAGGCTCCTTAATTTCATCAATATCAGGCTCTACCTCGGGATTGAAGTATAGAACTTTTTTTATTTTATCATCAGCATTTTTTTGCGCCTGTACTGAAGTAAAGCCAATGAATAAAAAAGTAGTAACTGCTGTAAAGAATATAAATTTTCTCATCTGTAATTCGAATGCAAAATTACTGCCTTTTCGTTGAATAATGTGAAATTTATTAAGAAATTTTTAACATTTTTTTCTATCAATTTTAATTCATGAAATCAATAATGTTTGTGGAATCAAAAAATAATCGTAATTTTGCACCCGTTACATAATAATCATTAAATAATATTGGAATGTACTTAACAACAGACAAAAAGCAGGAAATTTTCGCACAACATGGAAAATCTGCACAGGACACAGGAAGCGCAGAAGGACAAATCGCTCTTTTCACTTTCAGAATCAACCACTTATCTCAGCACTTAAAAGCTAACCGTCATGATTTCAACACAGAGAGATCTCTTGTGAAATTGGTAGGTAAGAGAAAAAGTTTACTAGATTACCTTAAAAAGAAAGATATCGCAAGATACAGAGCAATTATTGCTACATTAGGTTTAAGAAAATAATCTATAAAGATTTTCAAAATAAAAGCAACTTCGAAAGAGGTTGCTTTTTTTGTTATGCATTATTGTGAAATGAAATTAGTAAGCTTACATGGTAATAAATCGGATTTTTCAATGTAGTCTGCCGTTCCATAAAATTTTGGTCTCATGGTCTATGAAGAATCGAAAAGAAACTGTAGTTAATATTGCTGTACAAGTATGCAGAATTATAGGGGGAAAAATAGGCTGCTTTAAATACAAAGCAGCCTATAACTTTATTTATTTGAGTATTATTTTAATGTCCTGATTTAGCTTCAGTAGTTTCTACATGTCCCAGGAATTTGGTGCAGTAAGCTCCGAAAATTAAAATCACCAGGTAGCAGAATACCGGAATAATGAATGAATGCTGAACTCCAAGCTGATCGGCAAGATAGCCTTGGAAGATAGGAACAATAGCTCCTCCCAGAATAGCCATTACCACTAAGGATGATCCTTGACTGGTATATTTTCCTAGTCCTGAAATTGCTAGTGTATAAATATTAGAGAACATGATGGAATTGAAAATTCCGATTCCCAAAACGCTGTACATTGCCATTTCTCCATGATTGACCATTGTAGAAATCAATAGGATAACGTTGATGGCTGCAAAAATAGAAAGTGTTCTTGCCGGAGCTGCTTTTCCTACAAAGAATGCGGCAAAATTCAGTAATATGAATACTAAGAAAAAGCTGATCTGCTCAAAATTAAGGTTTACAATACTGAAAATTACCAGAAAAACCAAAGCTGCAGCGCCTAGCATAAAAACAGCTTTTTTGGCCTGGCTAATGGATTGGTTTAAAGAAATGGCTCCTAAGAAACGCCCGATCATGGCCCCTCCCCAATATAAAGAAAGGTAATTTTTACTGATTGCTTCATTGAATTTCATCGTTTCTTCAAGGAAACTGATAATGAAGCTTCCTACAGCTACTTCACCTCCCACATAGCAAAACATGGCAAAGACCCCGAATTTTAAATGGTTGAATTTTAAAGCACCCCAGCCTTGTACAGTTTCTTCGGTTTCTGTTTGAAATGATGGAAGCTTTACCCTCGAAATTAATAATCCTACTAAGAGAAGAATTGCTGCAAAGATCAAATAAGGGATTCTGGTAGCTACCGCACTGAAAGTTCCGTCCGGCTCAGAAAACAGCTCAAAAATTAAATGTCCTCCCAATACTGGTGCAATCGTTGTTCCGAAAGCATTGAAAGCCTGGGTCATATTCAACCGGCTGGATGCTGATTCTTCTGAACCTAACAAAGAAACATAAGCATTAGCTGTGATTTGTAACACTGTAAATCCTAATCCGAGAATGAACAAAGCTCCAAGGAATAATGGATAATAAGAGAAAGTGGCTGCCGGGTAAAACAGGATGCAGCCCAAAGCCGCCAAACCAATTCCGAATAGAATTCCTTTTTTGTAGCCCACCTTGTTAATAGGGTCACCTTTAGAAATGGAAATCAGGAAATAAATCAAAGATCCGATGAAGTAAGCTCCAAAGAAACAGAACTGCACCAGCATGGATTCAAAAAAGGTGAGTTTAAAAAGTTGTTTCAGATAGGGGATCAGGATATCATTCATGCAGGTGATGAATCCCCACATAAAAAAGAGCAGGGTGATGGTAATTAATGGAACCGTATAATTCCTGCTTTGAGTGTGTACTTCTTTATTCATAAACATGTATTTATCTGTATAAGGATAAGTCCTTAACTTTTTCTTGCCTACAGCATTGTTATTTGGTGAAGTAGGGCAAATATAGGGATCAGCCTATGGTTTTGCAATAACTTTAATGATTTTTACAAGGAAATGTATACTTTTTATCAGATTAAAATATTATTTTCCTTTTTTGAGACAATAATACAAAAACACCCGGATTTTCCAATGCAAAATCATAAAAAAGTGATGTCTGTATGTTGGAAATAATGAGGGTATTTGAATGAGTACCATTAATTTTTGAGACTTTCATAAAACTGATAGCCAAAATTTTGTATTTTGACAGCCTATTTATGCTATTGAAAAATTTAATATATCATTATTATATAGTACCTTTGCAAACGAAAATTTAAAGAGTTTAAATATTAATCATACTCAATACGGAGTATAAAGAAGCAAATTATATGAGTATACCTCAAGCGTTTACAGAAACGGTTACCCTTGCAGACGGAAGGGAAATCACTATTGAAACGGGAAAGCTGGCTAAGCAGGCTGACGGATCTGTAGTGGTGAAATGTGGTGGAACAATGCTATTAGCAACTGTTGTAGCCAACAAAGAAGCAAATCCTGGTGTAGACTTTTTACCATTAACGGTAGATTACAGAGAAAAGTTCTACGCAGGCGGAAGAATTCCTGGAAATTTCTTCCGTAGAGAAGCAAAACCATCTGATGATGAAGTGCTTACGATGAGATTGGTGGACAGAGTATTGCGTCCTCTTTTCCCTGAAGATTTCCATGCGGAAGTTCAGGTGATGATTTCATTGATTTCTTACGATAAAGAAGTGATGCCTGAAGCATTAGCAGGTCTTGCAGCTTCTGCTGCCATCGCAATTACAGATATTCCATTTGACGGACCAATGTCTGAAGCGAGAGTAGTAAGAATTGACGGAGAGTTATCCGTTAACCCAAGCTATGAAAACTTATTGAAATCTGATATCGATATCATGGTTGGAGCTACTAAAGACTCCATCGTAATGGTAGAAGGAGAAATGAAGGAGATCTCTGAGCAGGAAATGCTTGAAGCCATCAACTTTGCTCACGCTGAGATCAAAAAACAAATCGAAGCTCAAGAAAGACTAGCTGCTAAAGTAGGTAAAGCTTTCCCTAAAAGAGAATACAACCACGAAGAGCACGACGAAGAAATTCGTGAGAAAGTATGGAAAGAGTGCTATGACAAAGTATATGAGGTAGCAAAAACTCCATCTAACAAAGAAGAAAGAGGAGAGAAATTCAAAGCAGTTCTTGAAGAGTTCTTAGCTCAATATGCTGATAACGAAGAAGAATTGGCAAGAGTAACACCTTTCGTTAAAGTATATTACCATGACGTAGAGAAAGAAGCAATGCGTCAGATGATCCTTGAAGACAATATCCGTCTTGATGGCCGTGATCCACAAACAATCCGTCCAATCTGGTCAGAAATCGATTACCTTCCGGGAGCTCACGGTTCAGCCATCTTCACAAGAGGAGAGACTCAGTCTTTAACAGCTGTAACTTTAGGTTCTGTGAAAGATGCCAATATGATCGACAGTGTAATCACTCAGCACGACGAGAGATTCTTCCTACACTATAACTTCCCTCCATTCTCAACAGGTGAAGCAAGACCTTTAAGAGGAACTTCCAGAAGAGAAGTAGGACACGGAAACTTAGCTCAGAGAGCTTTAACAGCAGTTATTCCGGAAGATAATCCATACACCATCAGAATCGTTTCTGACATCCTTGAATCTAACGGTTCATCTTCAATGGCAACAGTTTGTGCCGGTACATTAGCATTGATGGATGCCGGAGTTCAGATTACAAAACCGGTTTCTGGTATTGCAATGGGACTGATCACAGATAAGAAATCAGGTAAATTCACTGTACTTTCTGATATCTTAGGAGATGAGGATCACCTTGGAGATATGGACTTCAAAGTAACAGGTACTGCTGATGGTATCACTGCTTGCCAGATGGATATTAAAATCCAGGGACTTTCTATGGATATCATGGAGAAAGCTTTGATGCAGGCTAAAGACGGAAGATTACACATCCTGAACAAAATCACTGAAACGATCTCTGCACCAAGAGCAGACGTGAAGCCTCACGCTCCGAAGATGGTAGTAATGGAGATCGCTAAAGACTTCATTGGTGCTGTAATCGGGCCTGGTGGAAAAATTATCCAACAATTACAAAAAGATACAGACACTGTTATTGCTATCGAAGAGATTGGAGAAATCGGACGTATCGAAATCGCAGGAACAGACAGAGAAAAGATCAATGCTGCTATTGCTAAGATCAATGAAATTACTTTCGTACCGGTTGTAGGAGAAGTTTACAAAGGTAAAGTAGTGAAAGTAATGGATTTCGGAGCTTTCGTTGCTATTGCTAAAGGAACAGAGGGGCTTCTTCACATTTCAGAAATTGAATGGGCTCGTTTAGACAAAGTTCCTTATGCTGAAGGGGATGAAGTAGAAGTTAAATTTATGGGTTACGATGATCGTAAGAAAATGAAGCTTTCCCGTAAAGTTCTTTTACCAAGACCTCCAAGACCTGAAAAACCAGAAGGTCAAGGTAAGCCAGACGGACAAAGAAGACCGGATGGACAGAGAAGACCAGAAGGACAAAAGCCACAAGGTGAAAAACCTGCAGCTAATCAGGAACCTTCTGCTGAAGCTTAAGAATTATTCTTAGATATAAAGAAATCCCTCAATTTTGAGGGATTTTTTATTTTGTATAGGTTTTTTGTTGTAAACACAAGGGCGTAAGAGAATCAAAGATTCTTAGCAGGGATTACTGCTTTATTTTTACCACGAATTCACGAATAAATTATTTATAAGTAAAAAAATAGTGCATTTGTGGCAATTAAAAATCTTGATTTTGTATATATCTATCATCATCTGCGTCATCAGCAAAATCAGTGAGAGATCAACAATATTCAATTTTATCGTAGATAAAATTCTTGCGCCTTTGCGTGTATTTAACACCTGAACAGAGTTTAGCTTCCCACTCTCTGCTTAAGGTCATCAGCTCCTCCTGTTTTTCTCGGCTGGCCATTTTTAGAAGAACCAAAATTATAGGTGTAAGAAAGGGTTACCACACGCGTATCTCTTTTCACTGCAAAGTTTTCAAGATAATCATTATAAACAGTTTGCCCTTTTATATTGCTTGTAAAGAACATATCCGTGAAAGAGAATTTCAGTATGCTGTTGTTTTTAAATTTCTTCTGAGCACCAATATTCAGATACCAGTTGGGGCTCATATCAAGGTAAGCATAGACTTCTTTGGCTTTATAATTTCCTGTCAGTTCTGCAGTGTAGCCGTTGCCAAGCTTGAATGAATTGATGCTATTGATGTTAAAGGTGAAATTCCCTTTGTTATTGATCTGGGTTCCTGAAACATTTCCGGTGTAGGAACCATAATAGAAATTGGCACTGTTGTTCATATCCCACCATTGGGTCACTTTTACAGGGGCAATCAGATATAATCCAAAATAAGATACTGAATTGAGGTTTTCAATGGTCTGTACAGTAACTACCTGTCCGTTTTCTACCACCGGCTTAAGAATATCTGTGATATTGTTTGAGGTTTTGCTGTAGCTTAATGTGGCAAAATATTTATTGCTGAGGCTGTATGTCAGCTCATAATTCATAGTAGTTTGTGCATTAAGATCAGGATTTCCAGCTTTCAGAGTGGTTGGATCAAGATAAAATTTAAAAGGATTCAGTTGGTTATAGCTTGGTCTTGTGATTCTTCTGCTTAAATTGACTTCAAGATTACTTTTATCCGTTAGATCATAAGAAAAAATGGCACTTGGAAATAATTGCGTATAATTTCTTTTATTTACCTGATTGGTGGTAAGCTGGGTTCCTTTTACATTGGTGTTTTCCATTCTTAAACCTGCAGTGGCTTTGAATTTATCCCATTTTTTAGAAACATTTCCATACACTGCATTAATATTTTCTTCGTAAATAAAATGATTGGTTTTGGAAAGGTCAGGGATCAGAGATCCGGAACTGGCATTGAAGAATTTCAGGTCATTATCTGTTTTTACAAAGCTGGTTTTAATTCCTGTTTCCAGTTTCCAATCATTTTTAAAATTTTTGGTAAGATCAGATTTTAAGGAATAAATATTCAGTTTTCCATCCATGTCTCCTTTTATGATCTCAAGATTATCTGTTCCATCAGTTATTTGATGAGTTCTGGTATCAAAGCTTTGCAGCGAAGAATTAGCGTAGTTGATATAGTCAAAATCCGTAGAGATTTCAGAACCTAAAGAATCAATTGTGTATTTATGGTTAAGGTTGAATGAAAGATTCGTCCAGCGGTCATTAGAAGTATTTACTGTTGTGAATGTGCTTTCCGGAAGACGGTTACTGCCCAATGTTACGTTGGAATTATCTCCATTGACATTGAACTTGTTGGAAACCAAGCCTACGGAAAAACCCAATACATTTTTATCATTCAGATAATAATCCATTCCGGCCTTAGCTACATGACTGTTGAATCTGAATTTCAGATAATTATCCTGTACATAAGCTTTCTTGAAATTATTGTTCTCATAGAAATTTCTATCCAGAACCAAACCGTTGTAAGCTTCTCTGTATGCAAAGCTGTAATTCCCGAAAATATTAATTTTTTTATTTCGGTGATTAATGCTGAAACTGTTATTGTTCTTCACATATTTTCCGGTTCCTAAAGAAGTGGAAATGCTTCCGTTAGTGCCTTTTCTCTGCTCTTTTTTTAATTTGATATTAATAATGGAAGATCCTGCTGCATCATATTTTGAGGAAGGATTGGTAATGAATTCTATTTTATCAATGGTGGAAGACGGAATTCCTTTTAGATAGTTAGCAAGGTCACTTCCGGTCATAGGTGTGTTCTTTCCATCAATCTGGACCAGGAGATTCCCTTTTCCGCGAAGGCTGATATTATCATTATTGTCAATATTGATTCCAGGAGCTTTTTCCAGTACTTCAAAAGCAGAATTTCCGGTGCTGGCAATACTGTTTTCTACGTTCATAATCATTTTTCCATCCTGCCTTTCAATCATAGGTCTGGCTTTGGTGATGGTTACGCCTTCAATAGATTTTGTATTGAGATCAATAGAAGGGAGAGTAGTATTTTCAGCCAGAGAAATATTATCTGAATGATAAACCTCAGATCCGTTTTTGTTGATTTTTAGATGATAGGTTCCTCCTTTAAGGTCATTGAATCCAAATTTTCCATTAGAATCTGCAATTTCTGTTTTAATCAATTTATTGTCAGCATCCAGAAGGTTGATTTCCATTTGTTCTGCTTTATCCGATTTTATGCTCCCTGATAAGGAGAAATTCTGCATGGTCTGGGCCGACAATACGCTGGTGAACAGCAGTAGCAGCCAGGTCAATAGGAGTGAAAATATTCTGGTCATAGTGTTTTACTTTTTGGGGTTGAGACAGTTTTCTGAAATTTTGAGTAAAGCGGAATACATCATTTCAAGTTCATCTTTGGAGACTCCTTTCAAAGCAATTTCGCGGTTATTTTCAACGATATTCTGAACTTCTTTGATCACCTTTTTTCCGGAATCTGTAACTTCCAGATTTGTTTTTCTGCGGTCATCAGGATGAACATGCCTTGTGATATACTCAGACTTCACCATTAAATCAATAATTCTCGTCACAGAAGCATTGTCCTTAAAAACAAGATCACCAATTTCATTCTGGGTAATTCCCGGGTTTTCCAGAATCGCTTTGATGATCAGCCACTGATCGATGGTTATACTAAAACCATGGGCTTTCAGTTGGCGCTGTGCATAGTTTCTATAGGCTCTGATGGCTTTATCTATGTTGTAGAATATGATTGAATTTAATTTTTCCATACTTTCAGATTAAAATGATTTATCAATTATTGATGTATCAATTAATTTGTTGATGGAATTTTTATTTTGTTACAACCTTTTGAAAAAAACTTATGAATGAATTGAAAATGATAGTTGAATTTGAAAAATATTAATTCAAAGTATGGGGAAAATACCTATGATTTTTTATTGAATTTTATTTATTATTGCATCATAAAAACACAGATCCAAATGATAATTTATTATGTAAAAGAAGGACAATCCTTTGCTGATCTCTGTAATGAGATACAGCTTGAAAACCCTGAGTATTTAAAAGAGTATCATAACCGAAACTGCTCTTTGTCTGAACGTTTGGAGGGTGATATTGTTCAGGGAATGAAAATCTATATTCCATCATCATCTGAAATCCTTGAGCTCAATAAAAAAATCAGAGACCATAATCAAAGCTTTTATGATTTCCCAACTAAAGGAAAATTTCCTTTTGACTTTACGCTTTGGGAAGGAAGGTATCAAATTACTCAGGCTGCCTATTCTGACGATACAATCCTTGCAAAGTATGAGAATAAAGTAAAATTAGATTTTGAAGGAATTAAAGATGGGTATTATCACTTTCTCTTTTCAGCATTTGATTTCAGAAAAAATGAAGATACTTTAGATACCAAAGTGGATACCCTTGCAAAAATGTGCGTAGAAGCTATCTACCCAATCCGATATCGTATAGATTCTGAAGGAAAGCTTATTGATATTGTACTGACAAAGAAAACAGAAGATATTATTTCCGAATTGGATTCCATAAAGAACTTTTTCCCAGATCAATATTCATCTGATTATGTTGAAAAGATGAAAGGTATTGTAGGAAAACCCGGAATCATTTCACAGAAGTTTAAAAATACATTGTTTAACTTTTTTATGTTTGGGAAATTCTATAGAATCCCATTAGGAAACTGGACAAGTTCAGATGTTTACTATGATTTTTATCCCTGGATCTTTTATGCTCAGCCAATACGTTTTGAATTCCAAAATACCTTGCTGGCAAAAGATATTTTAGATGATAAACGGGTAAGAATTCAGCAAAAAGGAATTTCTTCTGATAATCGAAATCTGGAAGGCCTGTACTTTACAGATTCCAGGTTTGATGAAATGACAGATATAGGAAAAGAGTCTATAGATTGTGAACATTTTGCTGAATATTTTTTTAACCGGGAAAATTTGTCAGTGTATAAAATTGAAGCAGGATTTCAATATTTCGGGCATGAAAATATCCAAAGAGAAGATTTTTTATTAGAAAGAATTACAGATAATTATTACATTTGATAACCACCAAAATCACAATACGATGTCAGAAAATACTTCCCCTCACGATGGTAAATATTTCGTGATCCAAAAAGGAAAAGCCCAGTGTAACCAAGGGAATCAGTTTCCACAGTTTAAAGTAACCTCGCACCAGAAACATTATTGGAATCATAAAGAAGGGCAAGCGGATTATTTAGCCATTACAGAAGATGATGTGCAATTCACCCCGCCAGGTCCCAGTTTTGGGCAATGCAAGCTAAAACCAAGTTCAGGCGGTTATTTACCTTGTGCATTTGCTCCGGCAGGAAAATGGCAAAAAACCTATGAGAAAGTAAAGGTTATGAATAAAAGCTGTATTACAGAGCTTTCTGAGCTCATGTGTGCAACAGGTGGAAAAATAACCATAAAAGAACATGGGCAAACTTCGGAGGTAACTCAACAGAATGTCAGGAATGCAGATCCAAAACAGCAGCAGAATATTAACCCATTGCTTAACTACAAAGAATTTCAGGATGAACAGGAAGAAGATCTAAACATCTGTAATTAAAAACACACAAATATGGGAAAATTAACAATCATTGGAAACGATAAACCTGTAATCGGAAAACAGGAAATGTATTCTGTTGCTGCAATAAATGGCTGGCTGAATCCTTTACAACCTATTAAAAACCCTTTGCAAGTACCCAAAGCACATTGGGAAGTGATGGTCCAAACCAAAACAGGCTGGAGAAAAGGCGGAAGTGATAAAGAAGGGCAAATAGTTCCTTATAAGTTCGGACAGAAAAGCTTATTGCACAAAGGAATCAAAATTGTTGTACAGCAAGGTAACGATAAAGGAGAACTTATTGTCCATCCGCAACGGGCTAAAGAACCTAAAATAACCAGGGTAGAGCTTTTGGATGCCAATTATAAACCTATTCCAAAAGGTAAAAAGCTGAGCTACAAAGATACCATTATTGCAAGAGCCTATTGTGTAGAAATGTTCGGGATGAATATTGCTTTTACCCTTTGGGAAGATGATGCCCAGGGAGAAGGACACAACCCCACAGTAAATGCTTTGAATAAAATAAACCCTGTCCCTGTTCTTAGCAGAGTGAATGAAAAAGGAATGGCTGAAGCTGTTTTCAGATTACCTTTTTACACAATGGCTGTACTGATTGCCAATGCACGCACTGCATCAGGTGATAAAAACGAGGGATCCACCCACGAATATTACGTAACGGCTGATGTAGTTAGTAAACATATACAAAAAGCTAGTCCTAATGTTAATGTAGTTAATCCTACTTATAATCCAGAGCCTCCAAGAAAAAGAGAGGCTCCTAAAGGGCATACTCCCTCACCAGCAAAACCTAAAACAACTCCTGCTCCAGAGAAACCCAAACCTAAGCCAGATTCTCCAAAGTTTCCTATAACGACAGGTGGGAAAAAGAGTGATGATCCACAAGGAAAGATCCTGAGTGCTGAATTTGTTGATAAAGCTGGAAACAGACTTCATTCCTCGAAAGTAGGAACAACCGTATTTATGAAGATTACGGCAAAGGATATGAAAAACAAAAAGGTAAAGGTGAAAATATGGGAGGAAGACAATATCAAATGGACTAATGATCCGATTTTTGAGAAAGATTATGAATTGCTTTATGACACAAATTTCATCTGGATTGTTTTAACAAAAAAAATGTTTATCGAAGGCAATGATGGCGGTAGTGATAGCGCAAAACAGGATTATTTTATAGAAGTAATACACAATGATATTTCTGTAAAATCTGCCGCGATACCTGTGAGTGCGGATGCTGAGCCTACAAAGGTGGAGAGTGGGGATAGTGCAGCGATGGTGGAGAAAACGAAATTGAAAACTAAAAATTGTGGAGGTAAATATTGTATTGATAAAAATTCCCCACCAAGCGAACTGATAAGAGAAATAAATATTCGTTTAGCAGGCTTTGGTGGGAATGTACCAACAGATAAATTTACAGACAGAACCGAAAGAATGATTAAACAGTTCCAAAGAGACTATATGAAAGTTCCTGAAACAGGAAAAATTTGTGGAAATGTTTTAAAAGCAATAGATGATTTTCAACAAAAATATATTATAGATTTTGACGATGTAAAGTGCCCTTGTGGAAAATGTAAAGGTTTTGGAAATGATAAATTTCCAGAACAAAAACAAAATTCAAAAATTGCAGAACTTAAAAGAAAATACGAGTATCCGGGAATTCATAGAAGTTTAATTTGGGCATTAAGAGCAGCTATGTTTTATACAACTGTGATTGAAAAAGATTTAAAATATTCTGTTAAATGTATTTTTTCTGGATATAGATGCTGGATAAATAATGATATTCATAATAGGAGGTCGACTAATCATATGGGAAAAGCTTTGGATCTACATTTTAACAAAAATGGAAAAAGAACACAAGTTCCGAAAGATATAGAAGAGGTCCGGCAAAAAATATTTGTTAAATATCTAGGAAATCAAGTTAGATGGAACGAAACTAATAAATTTTCATTAGAACCAGGAGTGGCTGCCTATAAAGGAGAGTTTATTGCAAGCACATGGATTCATTATGATGTGAGACAATTTGAATTAAAATATTTAGCGGACGAATATTTTGTAAAGAATATAAATCAAGTTAATGGGGAGAGTATTCTTACTTTAGCAAATAAAATACATCCCAATACATGTAACTGTATGGAAGGAGGAGAGGTGAAACAAATTAATTCCTTAGCAATTGTACCTAAAAAAAAGAATAATGGTTTTACAATTGAAGATGCCGAAGCCGCATTAAAAATTATAAATGCTCGTTATGGAAAAGAAATGGCACAAACAATAGAAAAAATTTATAGATGGGAAACAGGACATTTTAAATCCGGACAATATGTGAATTGTGGATCTCCTGGAATGGAAGCGTTTGGAGAAGCTCCAAGCTATGGATGGAATAGTGATGTTTATACTAAATATCCTGAATATATTCCTGTTGGTTTATGGGAAAAATACGAAAACAAAGGCAAAAGTGGGCAGGGAGGTAACAAGCAAATTACTGACAGAGCTAAGAAATATATTATGTTTCCATCTGTGGAAGCAGGAATGTCATATATTGCAGAGTTTATTTTAAGATACGATGGAAATGTGGGAAGATGGCACTCCAAAGATCTTATAATTCAAAAAAATTATATCAAAGATATTAATACAACGATACCTAAAATTTCTAACAACTTTTAAAATGATAAATAAAAAAACATTCACCATTTTACTGCTAATATTATTAAACAATATTTTAAGCTGTAAACAAAATTCGGATAAAGGGCTGTCTAGTATTGCTAAACAGGAAAAAGAGGCAATAAACACACAAAAATTGACATGTCAAGAAATAGTAGAGAAAATAGTAAAATCCAGTGATTTAAATCTTAAAGACTATAAAAATTATTTTATTGATATAGATAAAATCGAAAGTGATAGTATTTCAATTCATGTTTATTTTGAAAATAACCTTTCTGATGATCCTAAACAAAAACAAATTGTTGAAAGTACAATCGCTTGGCTATTGCTACTTCCTAATGAGCAAACTTTGTATAATGTAACTGTAGATCCAGAGAAACCAGTAGAATTAAAGTTTGATAAAAAAATATTAACTTATAATGATATTTTTAGAACATGTGAAATATCAAAAGATAATATCCATCTCAAAGGTGATATAAAGTATAAAACAGCTATTCTACCATTTAATTTTAAAGACTTTTATGCCGCTTGTGTTTATCCTTCTGATGAAAAAAAATGTAATGAAAATTATCCCAAATATGATTATGATAAAAAAAGTGAATTATTTAAAATTATTGGAAATAAATTTCACTTTTCAGAATATACTTATTTACCAATAATAAATGATTTTAAACCAGTTATATTGTACGATAATACATCAGATATTGAGAGCTACTATTTAATTGTTATTAAAAATGGAAAAATAATATCCAATTTATTAATAGCAAGAATGGATGGCGAAAGTATTCAAGACTTTAATATCACAAAAGAATATGCAATTATATTATATAAAGCAAAGAATTCAAACGATCCTAAAAAAGAAATAGGAAGGTATAAAATATTAGATAATGGGAATATTATAAAACTATAGAATATCAATAATTAAGATAGATCTTTGAGAATTATGCCGCTCCTTATATTATTTCCAAAAAATGCAAACAAATAGAATATTTAATTTAGTTTTAATCATCCCGCTTTTTATGGTTGGATTTAAAAAGAATATAATAAACCTGTTTAAACTTATTTACATAAAAAAATAAACAGGTTTAATAAAAGAAAATGTAACAGATAAGTTTATTATTGTTGCTGATTTTCGGCTTTACTAGCTGCCAAAAAACAAATTGATAATTAATATTGCTGAAGCTAAATATGAAACAATAAGCTTTTCAGATAAATATGATGTACTTCCAAAATTAAATATTCAAGAAATTAGCGAAGATGCTTTTAATAAATTAAAAATTACTAGAAATTCATTTCAACAAACTCCTATAAAAAAGGATAAAGGAAATTATTTTCTTGACATTAATAATAAAATACTTCAACTTAAGGGGGAAAATGATAATAAAACAGAAAAAAAACAGGGGGGAATTTGGTATAATTACTTGGGATTTTATCCATCCTTAGATATGTATGCTGTTTCAGCTAATTCAGTCAGTGAAGGAATAGACTTTAGTGATTTTGAATTAATCAATAAATCAAATGGAAAAATAGTTAAAGTAGTTTCACCTGGTGATGATAAAATAGAAACCCCTGTACTATCACCTCAGATTAATTATTTAGCCTATTTTCATAATCAAATATATGATAATAACAGCTTTTTGGGATATTAAAATTGATTCAAATAAAAATTTAAGAGAATACAAAAGTCTTATCTTAGAAAATTTTGTAAATGAATTTGAAAAAAATAAATGAATTTATGAGAACTAAAAGAGTACTGAATTTTTTGTTTATCTTATTTCTCTTTTCCTGCAAAGGGGAATCTTTTGAAAAAAGAAATACTGATAATGGTAAAATTAATGAAAAAATAAGCAATGAAATAAAAGGCATCCCCGATCAGGTTTCGGTAGATTGTTATGATTATTTGACGGAACTTGTAAGAAGTAGTAATTTCCCTTTTTCTGAATGGAAAATAAATAGAGATAAAGTTAATTTACTGATTGATGAAGACAATATAAACATTGTTTCCTGTAAATTATTTTATGATACAGATGGTACAGGTACCATTGGATGGATAGAATACCATAAAAAAGAAGGTAAATTATTCAATACTTCAGCAAATTTGGAGGCCCCTGTTCAATTAAAATATGAACAAAAATGGAAAAATCTATTTGACGTATGTTTATCTAATAATATAAAAGACACTACTGAAAATAGAAATTTAGAAAAAATATATAATGAATGCAATGAGTTGCCATTACCAAATAATTATAGTTATGATGCTATAATTGAAGAGAAAGGATTTAGAAATCTAGATAAAGAATATTATAGTTTATTTCCTCTTAAATATCAAGATAATTATAAAATAGCAAAACTTCCTCCAATTAATGATAATGTTAAACCTGTTATTCTAATAACCTATAATAATTCTGGTCAGTCTTCATGGTATCTATTTATTTTGAATAAAAACTTTATTGTAACTTCAAATATCATTTTATACACTAGTGAAGAATTAAGTAATGGAAAATCCAATACGACTATTTACAATATTTCTAAAGACTATAAAATAAGTATAACTAAATCTTCAAACTCTAAAATAATTAGTAGCAAAGAATTTACTATATCAAAGGATGGATTAATAAAATAACCCGAGTTTTGGTTAAGTACATTACTATCATGTAAAAATGATTAGCAGAAAAAGACTGTAGACAAGATGCGGATTATCAAAATATTCTTTTTTTTATTTAGTTTTTTATTTTGTTTCACAAGCTGTGATGGACAAAAATCAAAAAACAGCACATGCTCTGTTGATAATGCTATAAAGACCATCAATTCATTACCTGAAGTTCAAAAACAGAGTAGATTTGTGGATTCTTTATCAAAGAACAAACAACATTTATCGTTTATGACAGACACGATAAAATATAATAATAAACAATATTACAGAATTAAAACAGGTTTCAGTGGTCAATTTCATTGGGAAACCTATACTATTTTTTACGTTGATAAAAATAATTGTAAAAATGTAATGGTTGATGAGACAATCTCAGGTGACATTATCACATTAGAGAAATGGAGAAGTTTAAATAAAATGACTACATTAAATAAGCCAGCAGATAATATAGAGTTTTCAGATCTCTTTAATGAAGGGACAGTAATAAAATTTACTCCTAAGGATCTAGATAAAAAAGATATAGAAATTCAAAATTTTAAACAAAAACTTGAATTATACGAGAATGAGAATTCTTTAATAGAAGATTTTGACAATAAGAATTTATCACATTTGATTAATAATGAAACTTTTTTTGATGTACAGTATTATATTGATAGTAGTTGGTTACAATATTTTATTACTAAATATAAAGTTGATGTTTCAAAATTAAATGATTTAATGAATCTTTCTATACATCAAGAAGACTTTAGTGCAGTTAAATTGCTTGCTGATAATGGTTATATTATTTCAAAAAAAGATTTGAATATTCTAATTGATGCAGAAAATAATATAAAAGAGAAGGTACAAGAAAATAAATCAGATGGATATGAGAGTTATATTATTTCAAATTCTAAAATAAACCAAATTGCACAATATTTAAAAGAAAAATATTCTCTAAACAAAATTGCTGACCCGGACGGCTATACCAATTTAAGAAAAGATAAAAATACTTCCTCAGAGGTTCTACAAAAAGTAACATCGGGAGAACGTATTGAGGTTTTGGATAATACTGGAGATTGGTTTCTTGTAAAAACTAAAGAAGGAAAAGAAGGATATATTCATAAAAGCAGGATAAAGTCAAAATAATGTATTAGTAATAAACTATTGGTTATGAAATATTTAATCGGCTTATTAATTTGTTTTTTTTCAATATTTAGCTGCCAAAAGA
>NZ_MAYF01000191.1 GCF_001684955.1 Chryseobacterium contaminans
TTTTCCTGATGTGCTTTTTGGGGTATTCACAGCTTAAGATTAAAGTTGTTGATGCCGCCAGCCAAAAACCTGTCTCCAAAGCAAAAGTTTTCTGTGGCAATACTATCCTTGGTTATACCAACACACTGGGAATTCTTGAGTTTAAAGCAGAATGCAAAAACATAGAAGTTGAAGCGGATTCCTACCAAAAGGAAACTACCACTGTAGAAAGCAGTATGGAGGTTTTCCTGACTAAAAAACCTTCAAAAACCACCAATATTGAAACGGTAGTCATTGAAGATAAAAGTGATCCAAGGGCATTGGAAATCCTCAAAAAAGTGAACAAGCTTTTCAACGAAAACTCTCCCAAAAGCTTAGGATCTTATGCTTATAAGTCTTACGAAAAAATTTCTTTAGATATTGATGAGGACAGTCTTACTCAATTCAATCAGTATTTTAATGAGTTAAATTTCTTCAAAAAAAAGAGGGAAAAAGACTCGCTGAATAACATCAGTGCAAGAAAAATATTTGCGAAAAGTAAACTATTCCTTTGGGAAAGAGCACAGGAGTTTTTATATTCCAAAAAGTATGGTGAAAAGATCAATATTCTTGATAACAGAATTTCAGGTCTGAAGCAGCCCGTCTATGAAATGATCGCTCTCCAGCAAAGTAACAGGGATATTGTTCCGGAACAGGTAAAACCTGAAAACAGAGGTCTTTACCGATATTTCCTTTCCGATACCATAGAACTTGACGGCAGAAAAAACTTTGTAATCCGCTTCCGTGAGGTCAATTATAAAAACCCGGATAAAAAAAGAAAATACACAGGCGCCATCTACATTGATACTGAGACTTATGGAATTAAAAAAATTGAGAATTTCAGTAAAAGTAAAAATGATGGAATCATTACCAGTACCTGGATCTTTTACAACAACAAATGGTTCCTTGCCCATGAAACCACCAAGCTTAAAATGGGAAAAATGGCTATGGACGACAAGGAGCATACAGATAAAAAGGATAAAAGGAGTTTTGGAACCTATGCCTTTCTTACGTCCAAATATTTTGATTTCAAATCTCCTATTGAAGAAAAGCCTAAAGATTTCAAAGGATATACTTTCGATGTAAAAAGCATTGATGGGCATTCTCTGGATCAGTACAGAACAGAACCGCTCACTGAAAGGGAGCAGAATACCTATAAGACGATTGACAGTCTTGGTAAAAAATATAAAATAGACAGCAAAGCACAAATCATTTCCGGACTGCTTAACGGGCAGATCAGAGTGGGTGTTGTAGATTTTGCGGTGGATGAAATTGCCAACTATAACTCCTACGAAGGATTCAGACTGGGATTGAAGGCAAAGATCAATGAAAATTTCAATCCTTATTTCTCTCCTGATTATTATTTCGCTTACGGAGTAAAAGACAGAAGATGGAAATATGGAATGGGAATAGATGTCAAAACCACTTTAGAAAAGAACTCATTCTTCAGGTTTGATTTTTATGATGATGTAACGGCTTCAGGAGAATTTTACAGAAGACTCTGGAATTTCAAGATGAGAATGATGAACTTCGGAAATAACCTGAACAATGATAAATATTTCCACTTCAAAGGGGCTTCATTATCTTATCTGAATGATGTTACCAACGGCCTTACCCTTGCGCTTGCCGTAAGAAGAAATATTGAGGAAGCTCAGTTTGATTACCAGTTCAGAGATGGAGGATCATCATTCAAGAATTTCAATACTTTATTTACGCTAAAGTATTCTCCGAATTCTACCAATATTATGACGCCACAGGGGAAATCCCTAATCGACCAGAAATATCCGGAACTGTATTTCAACTATGAACAGAGCTACAAAATGGCAGGCGGAAGTTTCAATTACTCCCGTTTTGATGCTCTTTTTGTTCATAATTTTAAAACTCCGATCGGAACAACAGGTTTCAGATTATATGGAGGTGTTGTTTTAGGAGAAGCTCCAATCTGGAAGAACTTTACGATGAACGGACTTGCCTCTCCTG
>NZ_MAYF01000192.1 GCF_001684955.1 Chryseobacterium contaminans
TCAGAAATCTTGATTACCGTATCTAATTTTGCTGGTTTTACCGGAATTTCTGCCTGATTCATATCCCATTTTATTACAAGATTTCCTGAATTTTCATCTGTCGGGTTCAGGGTAATTTCAAACCACTCCTGTTTGTCTGCCAGTTTATTTACCGGCACTGTAACATCTACTACATCCTGTTTTGGATCGTAAGTATAAGCACCCCATTGTTGAAAATCTTTATTCAGAATTACTTTCCATTCTTTTTCTGTAGGAACAATGAATAATCCGTAAGTTCCTGCCGGAACATTTTTCCCTCCAAAATTAACGGTCTGTCCAAATGTAATTTTCGTAGATGAGTTAGCTCCTGCTCTCCAAACCTGGCCATAAGGAACCAGTTCTCCAAAAATCTTACGTCCTTTTACTCCCGGTCTTCCATAATCGATCGTAATTTTAGACATGGAAAACTGCTGTTCTACTTTCTGACGCGGGCTTACCGCCGGTACGGAGTAATCCTGCGCTAAAGCAAACGCTGAAACTGAAATACAAACTGCTGCTAATAATTTTTTCACGTGTAAATTTTTGTTTAAAATTACGAAAATCAAAATAAAATTGCTTTCTCCAACTCCAATAATTTTTGTTTTCTCCATACTCCACCGCCATAACCTGTTAGCTGTCCATTGCTTCCAATAACTCTGTGACAGGGAATTAGAATAGATATTTTATTTACTCCGTTGGCATTGGCTACTGCCCGGACTGATTTAGAGCTTCCAAGAATATCGGCCTGTTCCTGATAACTTCGGGTTTTTCCATAAGGGATTTGCTGCAAAATCTTCCAAACTTCTTTCTGAAAGTCTGTTCCTACTGGAGAAAGTGGCACTGTAAACGCTGTTCTTTTTCCTTCAAAATATTCTGAAAGCTCTTTTTCCAGTGTTATGAAATGAAGATTTTCACCTTGTACAATATTGGCGTTATAATACTTTGAAATATGTTTCAGCTCTGTGGGAAGAGCTTTTCTGTCAGAAAATTCCAGAAGACAGATTCCATGTTCGTCAGCACAGGCAACCATTGTTCCCAGCATCGTTTCAATTCTTTTCAGATCAATGATCTTTTCTGTCTTGTTCCTGCCCGGTGATACCCCGAAAATATTTTTAAAACTTTCATTAAAACCACTTAAACTTTCATATCCGGAATCAAAAGCTACTTCTGTAACAAGCTCTCCTTGCTGAAGTTTTTTAAATGCAGTATTCAGTTTAGACATTCTCTGAAAGGCATGAAAAGTCACCCCATGATGCTTCAGGAACCATCTGCGCACTGTAGCCGGCTCCAGGCCTCTTTTTACCAGATCATAATCTTTAAGTTTTAAAGCGGGATCATCGGAAATTTCCTGCAGCAATTCTTTGATATGCAAAGGTGTTACGTTCATTGTTTCCAATGGCTTACAAACTTTACAGGGACGATAACCTTTCAACATAGCATCTTTTGTATTGAAAAAGAATTCTACGTTTTCAAATTTGGGTTTCCGGGCTGTACAGGTTGGCCTGCAGAAGATGCCGGTTGTTTTTACTCCCATCCAGAAGATACCTTCAAATGAAGAATCTTTACGAAAGGAAGCATCATACATTATTTTTTCCGTGAGTTCCATAATCAGATGAAAAGTGCTGCAAAGCTTTTGTTATTGGTAATAGTATCGCTTATTCTTTCGAGTTCGCTGTAAATATGCCTGTTTAAAAAGGCTCCTGAAGTAATTCTTTTTACTCCTGATAATTTTAACGTTTCAAAATCCGGAAGATCCGGCAAACACATAACATTAACAGGAAGGGATGTTGCCTCTACCACTGTTTTAATGTCTTCAATGTTTATTATTCCGGGAACGAATATTCCATCAACGTTCAGTTTTTCAAACAGCTTTATTCTTTCTAGTGTTTCTTCTAGTGCATTTTCCATTCCTAATAAAAAAGGATCTGTTCTTATATTGATAAAGACCT
>NZ_MAYF01000193.1 GCF_001684955.1 Chryseobacterium contaminans
AAAAACTAAAGCGTTAAAACTTTGAGTGAGTCAGACAAACATACAATGGAGAGTTTGATCCTGGCTCAGGATGAACGCTAGCGGGAGGCCTAACACATGCAAGCCGAGCGGTAGAGTCTCTTCGGAGACTTGAGAGCGGCGCACGGGTGCGGAACACGTGTGCAACCTGCCTTTATCTGGGGGATAGCCTTTCGAAAGGAAGATTAATACCCCATAATATAAGAAACGGCATCGTTTTTTATTGAAAACTCCGGTGGATAGAGATGGGCACGCGCAAGATTAGATAGTTGGTGAGGTAACGGCTCACCAAGTCGACGATCTTTAGGGGGCCTGAGAGGGTGATCCCCCACACTGGTACTGAGACACGGACCAGACTCCTACGGGAGGCAGCAGTGAGGAATATTGGACAATGGGTGAGAGCCTGATCCAGCCATCCCGCGTGAAGGACGACGGCCCTATGGGTTGTAAACTTCTTTTGTATAGGGATAAACCTACCCTCGTGAGGGAAGCTGAAGGTACTATACGAATAAGCACCGGCTAACTCCGTGCCAGCAGCCGCGGTAATACGGAGGGTGCAAGCGTTATCCGGATTTATTGGGTTTAAAGGGTCCGTAGGCGGATCTGTAAGTCAGTGGTGAAATCTCACAGCTTAACTGTGAAACTGCCATTGATACTGCAGGTCTTGAGTGTTGTTGAAGTAGCTGGAATAAGTAGTGTAGCGGTGAAATGCATAGATATTACTTAGAACACCAATTGCGAAGGCAGGTTACTAAGCAACAACTGACGCTGATGGACGAAAGCGTGGGGAGCGAACAGGATTAGATACCCTGGTAGTCCACGCCGTAAACGATGCTAACTCGTTTTTGGGGCGCAAGCTTCAGAGACTAAGCGAAAGTGATAAGTTAGCCACCTGGGGAGTACGAACGCAAGTTTGAAACTCAAAGGAATTGACGGGGGCCCGCACAAGCGGTGGATTATGTGGTTTAATTCGATGATACGCGAGGAACCTTACCAAGGCTTAAATGGGAAATGACAGGCTTAGAAATAGGCTTTTCTTCGGACATTTTTCAAGGTGCTGCATGGTTGTCGTCAGCTCGTGCCGTGAGGTGTTAGGTTAAGTCCTGCAACGAGCGCAACCCCTGTCACTAGTTGCCATCATTAAGTTGGGGACTCTAGTGAGACTGCCTACGCAAGTAGAGAGGAAGGTGGGGATGACGTCAAATCATCACGGCCCTTACGCCTTGGGCCACACACGTAATACAATGGCCGGTACAGAGGGCAGCTACACAGCGATGTGATGCAAATCTCGAAAGCCGGTCTCAGTTCGGATTGGAGTCTGCAACTCGACTCTATGAAGCTGGAATCGCTAGTAATCGCGCATCAGCCATGGCGCGGTGAATACGTTCCCGGGCCTTGTACACACCGCCCGTCAAGCCATGGAAGTCTGGGGTACCTGAAGTCGGTGACCGTAACAGGAGCTGCCTAGGGTAAAACAGGTAACTAGGGCTAAGTCGTAACAAGGTAGCCGTACCGGAAGGTGCGGCTGGAACATCTCATTTTAGAGCGTCATTAGACGATAAACAAAATTAGTGTCCTAGACACAAAGTACTTGCTTAAAAGTAAAGCTTTAGTTTTTTGTTTGGTTGGTTTATATTAAAAATACAAAACCCACTAGAAATTAGTAAAGGGATTGAGACAAAGAGGCAAGATAAAAGAAGGAAGCACAGTCTGATATCTAATATCTGAAATCTGTTAGTCTAACAGACAGTCTCGTAGCTCAGCTGGTTAGAGCGCTACACTGATAATGTAGAGGTCGGCAGTTCGAGCCTGCCCGAGACTACTAATTGAAAAAGACGGGAAGAGATCAGATATAAGACATCAGACATTTAAGTCTGAGATCTAGGATCTGA
>NZ_MAYF01000194.1 GCF_001684955.1 Chryseobacterium contaminans
GGTGAAATACCTACCGTTTTAAGTGTCAATTATTATGATACCTATCCGGGATATAGTTTTAACCCTCCATTCCCTTCAACGATTCAGGGAGAGCCTATACTGACAGAAACTCCAACAGCCGAAGGCAGAAGTACCAAAAGCCTTCCAGTGATGAGCCTGGTAAAAAATATTGAAGATGATAACTGGACAAAGAATTACACTTATTATGATACCAAAGGAAGAGTAGTAGGAACCCATTCTATTAACCATTTAGGAGGCTATACAAAGACAGAATCGAGACTGGATTTTGCAGGAGTAACTCAAAGCGTTATCACCAGACATAAAAGGCTGGAAACAGATACAGAAAGAGTTATCACGGAAAACTTTGAATATGACCATCAGAACAGACTGCTTACCCATAAGCATCAGGTAGACAGTAATCCAACAGAAGTCCTTACCCAGAATAAATATAATGAACTTTCCCAGCTGGAAACTAAAAAAGTAGGTGGAGTAGATGTAGCTAATCCTTTACAAACAATAGATTATCGGTATAATATCAGAGGCTGGTTAACGATGATCAATGATCCTTCCAATTTAAATGGAAAATTATTTGGATATGCATTGAAGTATCAGGATCCGGCTATTCCTACCACCTCTGCTCCCCAATTTGGAGGGAACATTGCAGAGGCCCATTGGAAGACATCCGACGATGATGTCTATAAAGTTTACCATTATGCATATGACAAATTAAACCGTTTAAAATCCGGAGTATACCGTGAGCCTTATACAACATTACCCGATAAATCATTCTTTAATGAAGAGCTGAACTATGATTTGAATGGAAATATTACCCGTCTTTGGAGAACAGGTAAAAACGATTCAAACACGGCATTGCTGGTAGACAATCTTACTTATGGGTATCAGGGCAACAGGTTGCAGACGATCACAGATGCTACGCAGAATGAAGCAGGCTATGAGGGAGGCGGAAATTTGATTGATTATGATGCTAATGGAAATATGACCACCATGAAGGATAAAGGAATTAATTCCATTGTTTATAATCATTTGAATTTACCCAATCAGTTTTTTATAAATCAGAATTTTTTAGGATGGAATCATAATACAGATATAACACATCTGTATCGTGCAGATGGAACAAAACTTAGAACAACGAAGTATAGTGCAAGAGATGGGGATATAGGCGATACAACTACTACAGACTATCTGGATGGATTTCAGTATCGTTACTATGATAATGGATTAAGTGGAGGACTTTTATTACAGGATAAAACAAGCTTTGCTTATGAAGAGCAGGCTTATACGAAAACAGGTTCAATGTTTCCTTCTAAACCGAAGTGGCAGTTAGATTTTGTACCCACAGCAGAAGGTTTTTACAGTTTCACAGAAAACCGTTATATTTACCAGTATAAAGATCATTTAGGAAATACGAGGGTAAGTTTTGCTAAAAACAGCACAGGCGTTCTTGAAGTTACAGATATTAACAACTATTATCCATTTGGATTAAATCATATAGGTGGAATTAAAGGACAGTTAGGTAGTTATAAGAATTATAAGTACCAAGGACAAGAGTTACAAGAGATAGGTTTTTACTCATTTAAGTGGAGAAATTATATGCCTGATGTAGGAAGGTTCTTTAATATTGATCCATTAGCTGAAAAATACACTCATAACAGTACGTATGCATTTTCTGAAAATAGAGTTATTGATGCGAGAGAATTAGAAGGGCTAGAAGCTGAGTTAATTAATAAATCTACAAGGAATACCCCTGTATCTAATGATATATCTGGATTTAATTTGAATACCCCGGCAAAAGTTCAATTAAGAGTAAATGTTGTACAAGGCTCTTTTACCAATGAACAAGTTCAACAAAAACTTTCAACCGTAGAAAATAATTTTAAAAAAGAAGGA
>NZ_MAYF01000195.1 GCF_001684955.1 Chryseobacterium contaminans
TCAGTACCTGCCGGAAGATATTTTGATAATAAATCCGGACTGATTTCATAATTAATGATGGCTAATTTTCGCCATTCTGCTTTTAAAAAATTCATGATGTGGATGTTTATTGGTTTAGGAATTGATTGATATTGGATTGGTTGATAGAATTTTATTAAATCGCCACTTCATGGCTGGATGATTGGGTAATTAGTTGGTAGTTGTTGTCCGGTGATTCTGCGATAATTTTTATTAGTTTGTTTCTTTCCAACAGGAAATTTTTAAGGTAGTTTTTGAGAAATATTTTGTTAAACATTTTCCCTATTATTCCTAATGGAGATTCAAAATCAAAGATGTCAATCATCAGTGTTTTTTCATTTACCACTTTAAAAATATGCTGATGATGTAATGATTTGAAGACCCCTTTCTGCATTTCGTCTGTAAACTGATTGGGTTTTTCCATACTGGTAATCTTTGTGGTAAGGGTTTGATATATGCCCAAATGTTTTGCTTTCCAGGTTACGGTTTCATTTTCTTCAATCAGACCAGATGTACGTCCTGCAATTGCTTTTTCATGGGTACGGGATGTTGACTGCTGGTGTAAATCTATATTCCTTGCTAAATCAAAGACTGTTTGAATATCAGCATCAATCAAGGTTTCTAAATAAATTCTGGACATGTCTATCATTTTTAGATAGTAATGGCAATAATAATGGCTAAGGCTGTTAATCTGAACAATATCCATGAAATGGTAGGAAGTATATTCAGCTTTAAGATCCTGCATCTTCTCAAATGCTCCAGAAACATAATAAACACTACAACCCCGAAATAGATAAGATAGAAAACCGGAGTAAAATTGGTCAGCATGGCAGGAATTAAGAGTAATGTTCCTAATAATGAAACAGTCATCATATTTCCTAAATAATCCCAGATTTTATCTTTTAAATAAACTTTTAAAAATAAGGTCTGCCAAAGGATCTGTCCAACACAAACCGCTAATTTTCTGAAAAAATTTGGTACCAGGCTGATTCCAGGTTTGCCTGAATATACACTTAAAATATAAGCTGAAAACAAAGCTACAAAGATGATATAAGCTACTCTGTATTTCAGATTAAAATCAGGCACACAGGATTGTTCTGTATTATCTTTTTCTGATGGAATAATCTGCTTTCTGTTATAGGAAACAAAGGAATATACTTTTTTAAAGTACCAATATAGAGGTTGTATTCTGGCTATTTTTTCTAATAATGGAAATGAATTGCCAATGATTATCAGGAGGCTATCTAACCCATAGATTACTTTATTATTTTCAGAATCTATCAGGGCAATTTCATTTTTTGCACGATTAAAATCTATTAGATTCTTATTCCTGGCTGATATTTCCGTAAAGGCTTCTCTTCCATCTGTATCAAGCATTCCAGATTTTGTAAAACCTTTGGAATAAAGAGCACACATAGGGCATTCGTTATCGTAAAGCAGGGTATGGTTTTTGAGTGTTTTCATGATATTTATTTTAAAGATTTATAAAGGTCATGGTATTCATAAACATAAAATATAGCCAGGAGCGGGCTGTAAAAAAAAGCCATCATAACAATAATTGAAGGTATTTCCGTGATATCATTACTTATTTTGAAAATGGCAATCAACAATACTGAGATCCAAACCGGGATAATAAGAATACCATATACAATATAGAAAGGTGTTTTTTTGATTGTAAGAAAAAGTCTAATTAAAAAACTTATCAATTGTGGAATTCCTACAGTAAAATAACACAAGAGCAATCCTGTTAAATCTCCCATAATGAGAGCCAGTGGCCCAAGAATTAAAAAGAACACCTGAATATAGTAATCATATTTTATAAAATTTTTCATCGTGTTTTATTTTTAAAGGTTAAGAAAATCGCCCCGGGTTC
>NZ_MAYF01000196.1 GCF_001684955.1 Chryseobacterium contaminans
CTAAATGTTTTTTAAAAGAGTAATCAGTTTTTCATTTTCCTTGCGGGTTCCTACATTAATCCTGATGCATCCCGGAATTGCAGGATCTCTTCTGCTTGTTAATATTTCCTGTTCCAGCATTTTTGTATATACTTCGTCAATATCATCAAGCTTAATTAAAAAGAAGTTTGCATCCGTTGGAAATACTTTCGCAATACATTTGATATCTTCAAATTGCTCTTTTAGCCATGTGCGTTCTGCAATAATATTACGGACATTATCTTTTAATTTTTTTTCATCTTCAAGCGCATTCAGAATCAGTTCCTGGCTTAATGCATTAACATTGTAGGGTGCTTTCACAGTATTTATTAACTGAATAATCTCTTCAGAAGCATATGCAACACCTACTCTGGCACCGGCAATTCCCCAGGCTTTTGAAAAGGTCTGGAGAACGATCAGATTAGGATACTGAGCCAAAAGTTCCAGGCTTGATTTTTTTCCTGAGAATTCAATATAAGCTTCGTCTACCACCACAATTCCGTTAAAGTTCTGAAGGTAAAATTCAATGTCTTCTGTACTGTTTCCGGTTGGATTGTTCGGGGAGCATAAAAAGAAAACCTTAATAGATTCTTCTTTAACCGTTTGTAAAAAATCTTCCTTTACAATTTCAAAATTTTCATCAAGATCAAGTTGTAAAACCCTGTTTTCATTAATTGCAGCATAGAATCCATACATGGCAAAAGAAGGATTCATCATCAGAATAGCATCTTTTTTAGGCTCACAGAAAATTTTTATGATTAAATCGATCAGTTCATCACTACCGTTTCCTATAGCAATCTTGGCAGGAGAAATATTTCTAAGTTCTGCCAAACTATTTTTAAGCTTTTTCTGTGTAGAATCCGGGTAACGGTTCCATTTTCCAAAAGGACTTTCATTAGCGTCTAAATAGGTAGGCTCATTAAATTCATTATGATCCCTGAAGCTTATATAAGGCTTTAGTTTTAAAATATTTTCTCTTACTAATGTATTGATACTGATTGTATTCATATTATCGTTTTAAT
The DNA here is from genome assembly GCF_001684955.1 of Chryseobacterium contaminans. Classification (GTDB taxonomy): domain Bacteria; phylum Bacteroidota; class Bacteroidia; order Flavobacteriales; family Weeksellaceae; genus Chryseobacterium; species Chryseobacterium contaminans. The sequence continues at coordinate 1,041 of NZ_MAYF01000196.1, forward strand.
CTTATTGATACTGCATTTTTGTGAGCGAGAAGCCCTTCTGCTTCTGCCATTATTTTTATTGTTTTTCCTAAATTCTGAAGCCCTTTTTTGGACAAATGCTGGAAGGTGATTTTCTTTACAAAACTGTCCAGAGATACTCCACTGTAATTCTTAGCATACGCATTGGTAGGAAGGGTGTGATTGGTTCCGCTGGCATAATCTCCGGCACTTTCGCAGGAATAATTTCCAAGGAAAACCGAACCCGCATTCTGAATTTTAGGAATGTACTTTTCAAACTCATCCATCGCCAGAATAAGGTGTTCCGGAGCATATAAATTACTGAACTCAACAGCTTCTTCAAGACTGTTCAACAAAATAAAACAGCTATTTTCAAGCGATTTCCCAGCCATTTCATTTCTTGGTAAGTCTTTGACCTGCTGTTCAACAGCCCTGATCGTCTCATTAAAAACTTTAAGGTTTGTAGTCAGAAATATTACCTGACTGTCACTTCCGTGTTCTGCCTGTGAAAGCAAATCTGCTGCACAGAATTCCGGAACCGCCTGCTCATCAGCAATTACTAAGACTTCACTTGGGCCAGCAGGCATGTCAATAGCTACTCCAAACTGCTGGGCATATTCTTTAGCAGCTACTACGAACTGATTTCCCGGACCAAAGATTTTATATACCTGTGGAATGCTTTCGGTCCCTAAAGTCATTGCTGCAATAGCCTGGGCACCGCCTGTCTTGAAAATCTTTGAAATCCCACATAGCTTGGCTGTATATAAAATGGCCGGATTAACGGCTCCGCTTTTATCTGGTGGTGTACAAAGAATGATTTCT
>NZ_MAYF01000197.1 GCF_001684955.1 Chryseobacterium contaminans
TGTTGGATCAAGCTGAAAGCTCTTCCACTCTACTTCCACTTCGTCTTTAAATGGCAATTTTTCTAATGCCTGTTCAAAATTATTTTTTCCTATATAACAAAACGGACACATTACGTCCGACCAGATTTCTATTTTCATTCTATTTAAATTTAACATAACAAAGATACGGATTTATTTTAATGTAATAAAATTTGTTACATTTATTATTTAAGACAATCTGTAATTATATGGTCTTTTATGTTTCTGTGTATTCAGACATTCAATGTTAAGACTTATTGACCTTGTTACAAAACAAAACATGAGCAATTAGTGCAAGAACTCCAAAAGAAGTTCCTACAGCGCATACACCTGTCCATTGCGCTTTCTGCCATGCCAAAGATGCCAGCCATGTTCCCAGCGAACCTCCAATGAAATAAGAAACCATATACACTGTATTCAGTCTGTTCACTGCGTTAGATTTAATTAAAAAATAATTGGTCTGGTTCATAATATGACTGGATTGTACTCCAAGGTCTACAAGGATTACTCCAACAATTAGCCCCCAATAGGTTTCTCCCGCAAAATAAGTGAATCCCCAGCTTCCGATCAGAATTAATAAAGAATATAAGATGATGCGGTTGATATCTAAATATCTTTGCAGATTTCCTACTTTTGCTGCTGCCAAAGCTCCAACAGCTCCGGCCAGTCCAAAGCTTCCTACTACGGATGAACCCGCATTAAAAGGTGGTTTTTCCATATGGAAAACCAATGTTGTAAATAAGGCACACATAGATCCGAAAGCCATAGCTCCACGGAAAGATGCTAACTGAAGAATCGGCTGTGTTCTGGCAAGATGAATTACGGAACGCATCAATTCTTTGTAGGTCCCTTTAAAATTGGGAGAGAGTTCCGGAAGCATTTTATAAACTGCCAGCCACACTAAAATCATTAATCCTGCTGCAATTCCAAACATGGCTCTCCAGCCCCAAATTTCTCCTACAATGCCGCCAATGAAACGGGAAAGAAGGATTCCCAATAAAAGCCCGGACATTACCAGTCCGATATTAGCTGATTTTTCTTTGTCTGATGACAGTTCAGCAGCAATGGGAACAAACAGCTGAGGGATTACAGAGGTAGCTCCAATCAATAAACTGGACGCATACAGCATCCATAACTGGTTGGCAAAGGTCATCCAAAGAAGGGATCCAAAAACAAGAAACAAATCAACAAGAATTAATTTCTTACGGAAAAATTTATCTCCAAGCGGCACAATCAGTAATAATCCGAGGGCATACCCAATTTGGGTAAGTACAGAAATCTTGCTGGCAGCCGCCTCAGAAACGTGAAGATCTTCAGAGATCAACGCCAGCAAAGGCTGGTTATAATAATTGTTAGCCACTACAAGTCCTGAAATGATAGCCATTAACCAGACCACTGTTCTGGAAATACCGTTGGTAGAATTTACCTGCATCTTAAAATTTTTAATGAATAGAAGATAGATCCTGATGACTGAATGTTTTGGATCTGTTTTTTAATGGACTCAAAGGTAGGCATTTTCATAAAAAAGAGGAACTAATTATGATTGATTTCACCTGTAAGTGTTATATGTTTTTTTCTTATAACCTGCTCCAACAAAGAGTTTTTTTTTTTTAAAGTATTATCCAATTTTATCTTTACATTTGTAATAACACAC
>NZ_MAYF01000198.1 GCF_001684955.1 Chryseobacterium contaminans
TTTCCTAACGGCAGTTATTGCGTTATTTTCAGGAGTTTTCGAGCAGGGAAAATTCGCAAGATACATTGGGATTTTGGGTTTAATCATCGCATTGTACGTAAGCTTTATGCCTGAATGTTCGTTCTTCGATCAATACAAGCATATGTATGAATACAGTGCCAATACAGCATTATTCACTAAACTATCCATTGTAACAACTTTATTGTTATTCTTCCTGGGAGGTTTTGCATTCAGCAATCACAGAAGCCACCAGTCAGAATTATATGCATTGATGTTATTTGCATTATGCGGAGGAATTGTTCTTTTCGGATACCAGAACTTAGTAACAATGTTCTTAGGTGTTGAAATCCTTTCTATCCCGTTATATGTAATGGCTGGTGCCAACAAAACTGATCTGAGATCAAACGAAGCTTCAATTAAATATTTCTTAATGGGTGCATTCGCGACAGGTTTCTTACTTTTCGGGATCGCGTTCATTTATGGAAGTGCTGGAAGCTTTGATTTATATAAAATCCACGACTTTGGAGTAGCGAATACAGGGAACGTAATGTTTATCTTAGGAGTATTGCTTATCCTTTGTGCATTGGCATTTAAAGTTGCATTAGCACCTTTCCACATGTGGAGCCCTGATGTATATGCAGGATCACCTTCATTAATTACAGCATTCATGGCGAGTGTTGTGAAAATCTCAGGATTCTTTGCATTGTTCAGATTAATGACAATCGGATTTGCCGGAGTAACTCATGAATGGATCAATGTACTTGGAGTATTCTTAATCATTACATTATTATTAGCAAACGTTATGGGTCTTGCTCAAACGAATGCAAAAAGAATGTTAGCTTACTCTTCAGTATCTCACGCAGGATATATTGGATTGGTATTCTTCGGAATGACAAGCCTTTCTACTTATAACTTAGCATTCTATTTATTTGCTTATGCTTTATCTACAGTAGGCGTTTTCATGTGTCTGATCTGGGTAGAGAAATTAAAAAGAGAAACTTCTTTCGGAGCTTTCAAAGGATTGGCAAAAACAGAACCTTTATTGGCAACAGCAGCAGCTATCTCTATGCTTTCAATGGCAGGAGTTCCGCTAACGGCTGGTTTCATGGGGAAATTTGCTTTATTCTCTCAGGCAATGAACGGCGCAGCGTTCTTAGTATTAGTAGCAGTGTTAGGTTCTGCCCTATCCATCGCTTACTATTTAAGACTGATTATCGCCATGTTTTTCTTTAAAGAATCAACATTCAAATCATCAGAAAAAGTAACACTTACTTACAATATTGTTGCCGTATTTGTAATCGTAGCAATTATTGTTTTGGGGATCTTCCCGGATCTGTTTGCAAAAGTGTTCGGATTATAAAAAATTATCCATACAATATCAAAAACCTTTCAGAATTCTGGAAGGTTTTTTTGTACCAGTAAATTTTTCCATTAAAAAAATAAAGAAAATATTACATCGGAATCAGTTATCTTAAGTATAAAATTACTCCCTGATTTCAGGGATAATTACCTTATTAATAAACCTTTCACATGATTTGGAAGGTTTTTTTATGAGATTTTTTCTAATTTCACACAGAGAAATGAATCTCAGTATTTTAATAATCATTAATCACCAATCACATGATTACTTATATGACACTTCCGGGCGATA
>NZ_MAYF01000199.1 GCF_001684955.1 Chryseobacterium contaminans
TTTTTTATTTCAGCGTATTATTTTATACCAATCCTTCTTTCAGATTTAAAATAACAGATCTAAAGTTTCTGCTTTTGCCGGCAGCATTTGTGATATGCCTTGTATTGGTGAGATTAGGGTATACCTCTTTTGAGTCTTTAAGCATTATTCTTATCCTGGTTCAGGCCTTGTTTTATACCTTACTTTCTTATATCACCATCAGAAAGCATCAGCGAAAGATCCAGCAGTTTTCTTCCAATACTGAAGGAATCAACCTGAACTGGCTGGAATACATTATTCTGGTGATTCTTGCCGTAAATATTATTTACGTAGTGTATAACTTGTTTTATGATCCCAAATCATTAAACTTCTTTATCAATGCTGTCTTCCTGCTTGTTATTTATTGCGTGGGCTATTATTCGTTAAAACAGAAGGAAATCTATCCATTGGAAGAAAAACAGCGTGAGGAATTAATCTCTATTCAGGATGATTCAGATTCAGAAGAAGTAAAAAGAAAGCTGATATCGGATGAAGAGCTGGAAAGAATCAAAACACATCTTGAAAATATAATGGAAAACCGGAAACCTTATCTGGACAGCGAGCTGAACCTTATCAAACTGGCAGAGATGTTGTCTGTTTCTACCCATCATTTGTCATATGTTATCAATACTGGTTTTCAAAAGAATTTTTTCCAATACGTGAATGAGTTCAGGGTTGAGTATGCCAAGCTGCTTCTTAAAGATTCCGGCAGTAAATTATCCATTCTGGGAATTGCATATGAATCCGGATTCAATTCCAAGACTTCCTTCAATACCACTTTTAAAAAAGTGACAGGACAAACTCCTTCCGAGTTTAAAAAATAAGTTCCAATTTATAAACTTTTACTTTTTGTTAATATTTAATCGTTTGTTTTTCAATTGATTGTATTGTGTTTGTTTTTTGATTGAAAATAAGTTCGTTCAGATAATCCGGAACATTCAAAGAGAATTTCCATGATAGCTTTGTACCGTAAAATTTAATTTTATGGACACCAAAGAATCATACGCTGTAGTTACAGGAGCAAGCCAGGGACTGGGAAAAGCCTTTGCTGAAAAACTGGCAGAAAAAAACATCAATCTTATCCTGGTAAGTCTTCCCAATCAAAACTTACAACAACTTTCTCTGAAACTTGAAGAAAGGTATCAAATAAAAGCACATTGTTATGAAGTGGACCTTTCTGTCAATGAAAACGTGATGAAGCTTACAGAATGGCTCAATTCGTCTTTTAATATTCATATTTTAATCAATAATGCGGGGCTTGGAGGAACAAAGAAGTTTACAGAGGCCACCTCAGACTATATCAACACGATTTTGCAGGTTAATGTAACCGCAACTTCTCTTATTACCCATCAGTTGCTTCCCAACCTTTTAAAGCAGCCTAAAGCTTATATTTTAAATGTTTCAAGCATGGCTGCATTTTCTCCGATAGGGTTTAAGACAGTATACCCTGCATCCAAAAGTTTTATCCATTCTTTTTCTAGAGGACTGCATGAAGAATTAAAAGACACCAATGTTTTTGTAAGCGTAGTGAATCCCGGAGCGATGAAAACCAATGCGGATGTCTGTAAAAGAATTGAAAAGCAAGGTTTTTGGGGCAAATTGACACTTTTAAACCCGGATAAAGT
>NZ_MAYF01000200.1 GCF_001684955.1 Chryseobacterium contaminans
TTTTCAGTAAGTGGTTTTCCTGTAAAAACTCCTATTCCGCTGTGTAATACTCCGGCCAATAGCTGAGTTTCTAATTCATCAACTTTATCGATTGCTTTTTTGATCAGTTTTTCTGCGGCTTCAGGGTAAAACGCAATATGGGCATCCTTTGGAAGGTTTAATGAGCATATCGCTTTCAGATGATTTTTCTTGAGCTGTTTTTTTACCGTTGCAGCATCAAAGTCCATTGAGCCTGGTAGCAGTATTTCGATGAGATCAAACCCGGCCTGTGCGGTTTTTTCTATAGCATATTTTCCCGATTCTGCATTCCATAGCGGAGTGATCCAGGAGAGTAGGGAAGCTCCAAATTTTATATTCATTATATTTTATTTTAAAAAAACCACCATTCTGTTCGTATTCCGAAATAAGTTCCTAACCTTTTGGATCCTGACTGTTGTAAAAACGGAGAATAAAGGCTGTTCATGGCCTGGTCATTATACCTGGACACTTCTGCAATAAAACGGATGTGAGGTCTTGCCCATACACTTCGTTCTGAAGTAGGAGCAATAGTGGGAGCTAGAACCAGTTTCATCATTGATGCTGCATCCTGGGTTCCGTTTTTTCGGGTTGCATAGTGAAACTCGGAAAGAATATGAAACCAGTTGTTAAAATAATAGGTGGCCCTTATTCCTGTATTAAATTCTGTTTTCCTGTTGAAAATTTCACGGTTATAATAGTCTGCGGCCTTATCATTACTGGTTGCCCCTCCTTTACTTCTGGTATAAACGGCATATGGGTTAAGAGACCATCTGTTTGAGATATTCCAGAGGAAATGTTCAACAATGGTAAGAGAGTAGGCTCCTTTGTATGTTTTTGTGATCTCATCCGGAGCTCCGTAAGTACGCCAGGTCTGTGTATTTCCATTATCCCCTCCGTTGGCAATTCCGGTTCCGTATCTCACTGAAAGCTGATTGAATGATCCCGGAATTTTTGTTGCCATATCGGTATTTAATTTAGCTCCAAAAACCCAGCCCCGGTCTGAAGGATACTGCTCAACGGAATTTTCCCCTGATTTTTCTACATGATGAAATTCTGCCAGCAGTTTCAGCCTATGTTTTGTATTTTTAAATGGTAGTGTTTGTTCCAGAACGAATACTTCTCTCTGCCTGTAGATAAGATTTTTTGTTCCACTGATAACGTTGGTATAAGAATAAGGAGTTGAGTTGCTGGCTGCAGTGTCAATAGCAGCCGGGAAAAACATTGAAAACCTTGTATTTTTGTGTCTCACTCCCCAGCCGGTTGCCGAATGGTCATCAAAATAGAAATAATCTGCAATATGAACGTCATCATACCTCAGCCATCTCGATCCGGCCCATACATCCCAATGGCTTCCCATAATGTTTCTGGCCTCAACAAATGCTTCCGGCAAAGCAATAATCATTCCCTGATTGGATTTTGAATCTACATTTCCAAGAAAAGTTCCCCCGGAGTAGAAACTCAATCTCGCCTGCATATCGATTTTTGTACTTTTTGTACTGTCACCGTTTACTACTGGGCTAAAGTGGAAAGCGGGTAAAAAGTCAACATAATCCCCCTGATCCATCCTTCCTCCTAAAGATCCCTG
>NZ_MAYF01000201.1 GCF_001684955.1 Chryseobacterium contaminans
AAAAGATACTCTTCATCTCATCATGGTTTCCTAATAAATTAGAACCTACCAACGGTAATTTTGTGCAGCGGCATGCGGAAGCCGTTTCATTATCTTGTGATGTTGAAATACTTCATGCCATTGGTAATTTTGACCAGGAAGAGCATTATGTTTATGATGACAAAATAATTAATGGTATCAGAACTTTAATTATTTATTATAGAAACTCAAACAATCCGGTTCAGAACTTTTTAAGAAGGATGAGAGCTTATTTAAATGGGTTTTCAAAGCTGAACAGGCCGGATTTGATACATGCTAACGTTCTCCATAATAATATGCTGTTTGCTGTTTATCTGAAGAAAAAATTTAAAATTCCATTTGTTGTAACAGAGCACTGGACGGCTTTACAAAAGCAGAATCTTTCTAAAACGTCAGGTAATATTAAACGTATTGCAAAATACATTGCTAAACATGCAGAGTATATTTTACCCGTAAGCTATAATCTGCTGGAAAGCTTGAAAGAATTGGGGATCACAACCCCTATGAAAGTAATTTCCAATGTGGTAGATACTGATGTTTTTACCATTCAATCTAAAACCGAAGTATCAGATCATGTGAAATTTCTTCATATATCAAGTTTAATTCCCCGTAAAAGGCCCAAGGATATCATTAATGCAGTTTATCTGTTATATCAAAACGGATATAAGGTGAGCCTGGAAATAGGTGGTGATGGCGATACTGAATCCCTGATAGCTTTGGTTAAAAGCTTATCTGCTGAAAAGTATATACAGGTTTTCGATGCGATAAGTTATGCTGAAGTTGCTGAAAAAATGCAAAATTCAGATTATTTTATCTTATTCAGTGAAAATGAAACCCAGGGATGTGTTATTTTAGAGTCTTATGCATGTGGAAAGCCGGTAATTTCAACAAAAGTTGGAGGAGCAGCAGAGTTTATTATAGACGGTTTGGGAATTGGAATTGAAAAAGATAATACAGACCAGCTTTATGAAGCCCTGGAGAAAGTGTGCAGGCAGGAATATTTCTTTAAAAATGAATCTGAGATCAGAAAATTTTGCGTAGACAGATATTCCCGAAAGGCTATTGATCAGCAATTTACAGAAGTTTATAACGAAGTTCTTTCTAAAAATAAAACCTTGTGAAAAGCCTGAAAATTTTTTTAAGAAATTTCTTTAGCAATAGTGGTCATTACGTTTTCCTTTCCTTTCTTATTGCTAAAATTTCCAGTTTTCTGGGGTCTTTATTGATTATCAGATTACTGCCAGAGAACGAGTTTGGTGTTCTAAGCATTGTGCTTTCCGTTTTAACAATTTTTACCCCGTTTACGGGTTTTGGAAGTAGCCAGAGTCTGATGCGGTTTGGATCTATTTCATATGATAAAGAAGAAAAATTAAAAATCTCATCTTACTTTTTTTTCAAAGGAATGTTACTTGAGCTGATCCTTATTATTCTGTTTTTGTTTGCTTCAGTATTCTATATTCATAAGTATGAAGATATCTTTATCATTTTTATTGCCTGTGCTGTAAGACTTGGCGGGTTTTATTTTCTAAACCATATCCAGATTTTTTATAGAATCAGTGGAGAAAATCAGGTGTTTGCGAAAATCAATAATGTAGTGAATATCGGGGGACTCCTATTGGTTTTAATACTTACTTATTTCTTTAAGTTTTACGGATATCTTATTGCTGTCAGCATTGCTCCTTATCTATCTTTACTGTGGTTAAAAAAAGATATATATTCACATCGTGCATTCAGATTTCAAAATTATAAAGAGATGTGGAGATATGGAATTTTTACAGCTCTTACTTCTGTTACTTCAGATGCTTTATATTCATTGGATATCCTTCTGCTTGGATTTATGACGAATGAAAATGCTGTTGCCAATTATAGAACCGCTATTCTGATCCCTTCAAATATTATCTTTTTGGCGACCAGTTTTCTACAGAGTGATTTTCCGATCCTTTCAAAGAACTTTAGAGACAAAAAATTCCTGCAGTCCTATGCAATAAATTTTAATAAGCTTTTTATTCCCATTTGTTTAGGAATTTTACTTTTCTTTTATCTATTTAAAAAGTATATTATTATTTTCTTCTTTGGAGAAACATATGTGGAGAATACAACATTATTTATGATTCTATCGGTAGGTTTCACATTAGGAATGCTAACCAGAAATTTATATGGAAACCTTTTGCCGGCAGTAGGGAAAGTAGAAATTAATACCTGGCTTGGCATTGGTTCACTTATATTTCTTGCAGTGCTTGCTTATATACTGGTTCCTCTTTATGGTACCATCGGAATGGGGATTGCAATGACAGCCACATTGCTTGTTTCAGGTTTGGGATTTCTGTTTTTTTTCTTTTCCTACCTAAGGAAACTGCCTTAATGATAAAATCTTTTTATCTTTGTTATAATGAAAAATATCTTTCTTTATATCTTACTATTAAGTGGTGTGGTTATTAGCTGTGGAAGTGATGACGATTCTTTACAAAGAATCGATCAGATACTGAATATTTATATGAAGTCTGATACCAATCCTGATTTATTAAATGCTAAGAAGAGTGGATCTTTTACCAGTTTTTCGGTAAATGATATGCTGGGTGACAAAGAAAATTCTCCTGTAACCACAATGCCTCTGAGAATGAGACAGGATTCTGTTTTTTATATCGAATATATTGGAGGAGCTCAAAGAAAGAAATTTGATTCTGCCGGTACCACTTATTATTCAAGGATGGCACTTACCTTAAACAGAACAGTTAATAATGCTCCACAGCCAGTGGTTACAGATATTCTTGAAATCCGCTATAGAAATACACCGGAAGTATTCCAGGTTTCCGAGGTTTTATACAATAACAAATCTGTATTTACAAAAGGTGCGGGTACTCCCAATTCAATAAATAACGTGACTATCACAAAATAGTTTTAAATTTGTAAAATTATTGGCCTATATTAGGCTGAATTTAATATTTAACATCTAAATAAAATGTTACAAGTCAATTTTTTACGCGACAATAAAGAACGCGTTTTAGAAGGTCTTAAAAAAAGACAATTCAAGAATCTTGAGTTGGTAGACGATGCTATTGCTACTGACGACGAAAGAAAAAGAATCCAGTTTGAATTAGATTCCCAGCTTTCCGAGATCAATAAAATCTCCAAAGAAATTGGACTTTTAATGAAGGAAGGAAAGAAAGAAGAAGCGGAATCAGCAAAATCTAAAACAGCACAATACAAAGAGTCGAGTTCAGAATTGAAATCCCAGTTGGAAGTAAAAGAAACTGAATTATTAAACATTCTGTACCAGCTTCCCAACATTCCAAATGAATTGGTAAAAAGCGGTGCTTCTGCTGATGATAATGAGATTATTTTCCAGTCTCATACAGTAGAAGGTCTTGGTGAAGGCGCTATCCCTCACTGGGAACTGGCTAAAAAATATAATCTTATTGATTTTGAACTAGGAGTAAAAATTGCTGGAGCAGGTTTCCCTGTTTATTTAGGAAAAGGAGCAAGGCTGCAAAGAGCTTTAGTGCAGTATTTCCTGGATAAAAATGTAGAGAAAGGATATACAGAAGTAAACCCGCCTCATGTTGTGAATGAAGCTTCAGGTTTTGGTACAGGACAGCTACCTGATAAAGAAGGTCAAATGTATTATATCAACGAAGATAAATTATATCTGATTCCTACTGCAGAAGTTCCTGTAACGAACCTTTATCGTGATGTATTATTGGATGAAAAAGATCTTCCGATTAAAAATACAGCTTTCTCACAATGCTACAGAAGAGAAGCGGGAAGCTATGGTGCTCATGTAAGAGGTTTGAACCGTCTTCACCAATTTGAAAAAGTAGAAATTGTAAGAATTGAAAAACCTGAAAATTCTTATGCTGTATTGGAAGAAATGGTAGAACATATCAAGGAAATTCTTACAGATCTTGAGCTTCCATTCAGAGTATTAAGACTTTGTGGTGGAGATACAGGTTTTGCGTCTGCCATGACGTATGACTTTGAAGTATGGAGTGCAGCTCAGGAAATGTGGTTAGAAGTAAGTTCTGTTTCCAATTTTGAAACATTTCAGGCTAACAGGTTGAAGTGCCGTTATAAAGCTGATGGTAAATCTCAATTGGTTCACACTCTGAACGGATCTGCAATGGCATTGCCAAGAATTATGGCTGCATTATTGGAAAACAACCAAACTGCAGAAGGAATTAAACTTCCTAAGAAGATTGCTGAATACGCGAGATTCGATATTATTAACTAATAGAGTATAATTCAAAATAAAAACCCACTGGATTTCAGTGGGTTTTGTTGTTTATTCAGTGATGATGACAATCTTTTTATCCGCATTTTTCAATTTTGAATCCTTGTCATCCATTGCTTTCAGATCGTATTCTACTCTTACTGAATAGTCATCAACCTGTTTTAGCCAGTCATGTTTGCCGGTGATGGATTTTATTTTGGTTTCAAACTTTAAAGTAGTTCCTATATTTTTGAGAAACATCATCATCATCCCTTCCATTTTTTCTGTTTCTTCTTTTGATCCTTGAGATCGAAGCACTTCTTCAATATTTTTAACATTGAAAAAATCCGTATTAATGGTTAAGGTTTTTCCATCCCAGGTATTGAGGATATTTTGATCAAAGGGTAATTTTTCGTCTTTATTGAAATTCTTAATAACTTCATAATCTTTTGGGGTGATGCGATCTAACTTGAAGGAGAATCCAGCAGGCGTGGGTTTATGATCTTCTTTTGTAGACTTTATAAAAATCTTTTTTATGATCCTGATTGTATCCTGATTTTCTGTTTTCAGTTTTCCTTCTTTCTTGAGAAGATCATACATGCTTGTCCATACCGTTGGAAATCTTTCCAGTTCCTTAAACTTGTCTTGTTTTAATGAATCTGGTGTCATAGCCTGCATTTCTGCCATAAACTCTCGGGTATCTACATCAGTAACCATAGATGCTGCAGAATCTTTATGATAGGTTATTTCAGTATTAATGGTACAGGATTGTAGGGTAAACAGACTTATTAAAAATAAGACGATTATTTTCTTCATGGTATTATAGTAAATTCTAATTAATGGCAGTTAACCGCTCCGTTGGGATCTTTTGAAATAGTCATGGCTTCGGCTTTTGGAGATACATAAGGAATACCCAATTCCAGGCCTCTGAGAATGAAAAGCCCACCTAAAATAATCATAATGATAGGAACTGCCTTTAAAACTTTGGTTCTGAAGGCCTGATTCATAAGGTTTCCGGCCAGAACGATGGCAAACATGAATGGAAGGGTTCCCAAACCAAATAAAGCCATATATAAGGCTCCCTGCCATATTCCTCCGCCGGCGAGACTTGCCGTAAGAGCCATATAAACCATTCCGCATGGTAAGAAGCCATTTAAAATTCCGGTTGTAAATCTTGAACGGTAATCTGCCTTTTGAAGCACACGTCCTAAATTTGATTTTACAGAATATAAAAACTTAGACAGAAAAGGAATTTTAGAAGCAAAATCTTTCCCGCCAAATGAAAATAACGCCATAACGATAAGCAGAACGCCTGCCGTGATAGTTAGATATTTCTGAAATCCAGCCATCTCAAATCCCTGTCCTATAATTCCGAGAAGCGCACCTAATAATGAATAGGTGAAGATTCTTCCGAACTGATAGGTAAGATTCTGAAGATAAAAATTGGCTGCCTGTTTTTTGGTTAATCCCATCGATAAAGCAATAGGTCCACACATTCCGATACAGTGAAAACCGGAAGCAAAGCCTAAAGCAATAGCCGATACAATAAGTCCTATTTCCATATCACATCATAATCCATTCTATAGTCTGTTTTGTCTTTTGTCCAGCTCAGTCTCAAAGTATAATTCCCCATTTTTAATACCTGTGCAGGGATGATGAATGAATGGCTGTCGTCAAGCTCTACAGATTTTTTGATGTCTAAATTCTGGTCGTCGGTTCTGTTTAAAACAAATTTTACCGTAGTGTTTGAATGAGTATAATCTTTTGGGAATATGATTTTAATTCCATTGGTGTTCTGGCTGTACACAGGTTTTTCCTGAAGCTCATCGGCTCTTTTTTTGGAATCAATTACATCCTGATACTGTAGTTCCTCTTCGTAATAATTATCGGTTACCATTTCAGAGTTCTTTTGCCCGTTCGGGAAAAGAAACATCATGGATAATATAAAAATAATAAACGCTGCTAATGCAATTACAACACCGTGTCCCCAACTTAAGTTCTTCATTTTTTCTATTTAAAATTGCAGTTTGAATGGTCCTTCAAAATAAGTTTGATAAGAATCGATAAGCTTACCTTTCATATCGTAAACACCGATCGTAATGTTCTGTTTGGAAAGTTTCATTTCATCTTCCGGGAAGCTGATATTAATTGTTCCTTTGGAAATTTTATCCCTGTCTACAGGAATTTTACTTGAAGCACTATAAGTGATCTCCCCATGAGCCGGTGCAATTACTTTGATGGTAACTATTTTCTTCTCATTGGTTTTATTCAGGAAGGTATAATTATAAGTATTGATAATTTTTCCTTCTTTCACGAAGAATGTGCTTCCTGCAGGTTTAATGAATTTAGCTTCCATTTCCCCACGGCTGTAAAGAAGATACCCTAAGAATCCTACCAGAAGGAATAAGAAAATACTGAATCCTTTCATTCTTCCGGTAAATTTGAATGGAGTTTCTTTCTCAATTTCATTCTCGGAAGCATATCTGATAAGGCCTTTAGGAAGACCTACTTTTTCCATTACTTCATCGCAGGCATCAATACATGCAGTACAGTTGATACACTCAAGCTGTTGCCCATCTCTGATATCAATTCCGGTAGGGCATACCACCACGCACTGATGGCAATCAATACAGTCCCCTTTACCGGCAGCTTTTCTGTCTTCTCCTTTTCTCCATTTTGCTCTGTTTTCTCCTCTTTTGAAATCATAGAAAACATTAATGGTATCTTTATCAATTAATACTCCCTGAAGTCTGCCGTAAGGACAAACCAATGTACATACCTGCTCTCTGAACCATGCAAATACAAAGTAAAAGGCAGCGGTAAGAAGAATCATGACGATAAAATTGGTAGGATGCGCAAAAGGTCCTTCGGAAACAATTTTAAATACTTCTTCATAGCCCACGATATACATGAACATAAAGTGAGTAATGATTAATGAAATAACAATGTAAACAGACCATTTCAAGGTTCTTTTCCAGATCTTCTCGCTGTTCCACTCCTGTCTGTCCAGCTTCATTTGCTTGTTTCGGTCACCTTCAATCAGATATTCGATTTTACGGAAGATGGATTCCATAAAAATTGTCTGAGGACATATCCACCCGCAGAAAATTCTTCCGAATGCAATCGTAAAAACGATAATAAAGATTAATGATGCGATAGCACCTAAAGTCAGGATAAAAAAGTCTTGTGGATAGAAAGGCTGTCCGAAGATGAAAAATTCTCTGTCTATCACGTTGAACATCAGCAATGGGTTACCATTGATCTTGATGAACGGTAATGTAAAATAAATAATTAATAATAAATAGCTTACAAGATTTCTATAGTTGGTATACTTTCCTTTAGGTTTTCTTGGAAATACCCATTTTCTCTTACCGGATTGCTCCATTGTCCCTATAGAATCTCTGTAAGTTTCAGGGTCCAGAACCTGTCCCTGTCCGCCTCGTACTTCTATTTCTTCTATGTCTGACATATTGTGATATATTTAAAAAAGAAAAAACATAATTCGTTACTATTTTTAAGGTAATAACAAATTATGTTTTTTTCATATGTTTCTAATTTTTTAAATTATTCTTTTTCCCAGTGTGCTTCAGTTCCCTGAGGAGCTGCTCCTCCTTGAGCCTGAGTCACTGGTGGTAATTCCTGGTTGATGTGATATACATAGGCTGCAATCTTTTCAATTTCAGCTCCAGAAACTTCTCCGTTTTTACCGAATGGTCTCATTGCAGGGTTGGTAGGAGAACCATTCCAGTCCATGTGGAATACGTTTTTGAATAACGTTTTCTCAGGCTGGTTGATCCAGTAGTTATCTGTCAAGTTTGGACCGATACCTCCACTACCATCTTCTTTGTGACAAGATGCACAGTTTGTTTTGAATAATTCTTTCCCTTCTGCAATATTATCCGCTGAATATTTAGCAGTTTCAATCGTTACAGGAGGCTGGCTTTCTTCATAAGCTTTGATACTTGCCAATTGCTCTTTATATTCTTTTTCATATTCGCTTAACGGGTGAGCGAAATCTGTAAATGAATACGCTGCAATATATACAATACAAAAAGCAGTCCCAAAATAGAATAAACCTACCCACCATTTTGGTAATTGGTTATCCAACTCCATGATTCCATCGAAACCGTGGTCGATAAGGATATCTTTTTCTTCAGTATCAGATTGCTTTTTGAAGGCAGCTGCATACATTCTTTTGAAGAAAGGAATTTTCTTTTCAGCTAAATAAGCCGCTTTCTCTTCCGGAGATAGTTTTTTGAATTTGTTGTTTTCAATCAAATCTCCAATAGCACTGTGGATAAAGGCAAGGATACTACCAATAACAACAGTTCCCCAGAAGTAAGGCGAAGCTAGGAACGCGTAGCTCTGCACAAACAAATAATAAAAAACTATTAAAAGTCCGATTATTATCAAGATGTTTACAACAACAGGTGTTCTTTGTTTCATAAAAAATAGTTTAATTTTTTAAATTAAAATCGTCGTCTTCATCCTCTCCCAAGGGAGCTTCTTCTTCCTCTTTGTAATATTTCTTAGGCTTGCTAAAAACATAGATTACCAGAGCTACGAAGAACAGCATAAAGAAAATCAGAGCCAGTGTCTGGTAGAAGCCAGCATTTTCTGTATTGGATAATATATCTTTAAAGTTCTGAGGAATCATACTAACCTTTTAATGTTTTTAGTTATTACTTGCTGTTTTAATTTCAGTTGTTTTAATATCTGTTCCTAATCTCTGTAGGTAAGAAATAAGAGCAACAATTTCTTTTTTCTCTAATTCTCCCTGAGGTTTTTTAGCATAAGCCTCTTTCAGGTCATTTGCTTCAGAGAAGATATCTTTTACAATTTTCTTAGCCTGGTTATCTGCCCATGCATTTGCTGAATCAATTTGAGGTTTTGTATAAGGTACATCAAATGTATTCTTCATAAGCTTCATTTTGTCTACCATTTTAGATCTGTCTAAGTTAGTAGCAATTAACCAAGGGTAACGAGGCATGATAGAACCTGCAGACGTAGATCTTGGGTTATACATGTGTTTGTAGTGCCAAGAACTTGGGTTTTTACCTCCTTCTCTATGTAAATCCGGTCCTGTTCTCTTAGATCCCCAAAGGAAAGGTCTGTCATATACGAACTCTCCTGCTTTAGAGTACTGTCCGTTTTTACCGTTAAATCTTACGATCTCATCTCTGAACGGTCTGATCATTTGAGAGTGACAAGCATTACATCCTTCACGGATATAAATATCTCTACCTTCAAGTTCAAGCGGAGAATAAGGCTTCACTGCTGAAATGGTAGGAACACTTTTCTTAAGAGACAGAGTAGGGATGATTTCTACCATACTTCCGATAGAAATAGTGCATAATGATAATACTGTTAAAAGCATTGGCATTCTTTCCAACCAAAGGTGGAATCCTTCTCCTTCTTTACGTTTGTTTCCGATATTTGCTAATGCAGGGGCTTCAGCAGGTACTTCTTTTTGGAATGATCCTTTTCTTACGGTAGCAATTACGTTAACGATCATTAAGATAGCTCCTGAAATATAGAATAAACCTCCTACGAATCTCATTTTAAAGTAAGGAATAATCGCAGTTACGGTATCCAACCAGTTTTTCCATAATAATGTTCCGTCCGGGTTGAATTGTTTCCACATTAATCCTTGTGTGAATCCTGAAATATACATTGGTACTGCATAGAAAATGATTCCTAATGTCCCTAACCAGAAATGCCAGTTAGCTAATTTTACAGACCAGATTTTTGTTCTCCACATAATTGGTACCAGGTAATAGATAACCCCGAATGCCATGAAACCATTCCATCCAAGAGCTCCTAAGTGTACGTGACCGATAACCCAGTCTGTAAAGTGACCAATTTTGTTGATGTTTTTAGTTGCTAAAAGCGGTCCTTCAAATGTTGCCATACCATAACAAGTAACGGCTACTACGAAGAACTTAAGGATAGGATTTTCTCTTACTTTATCCCAAGCTCCTCTTAAGGTAAGAAGACCATTTAACATTCCTCCCCAAGATGGTGCAATAAGCATGATAGAGAAACCTGTTCCTACTGCCTGTGCCCATGCTGGTAGAGCGGTATACTGAAGGTGGTGAGGACCAGCCCAGATATATACGAAGATTAGTGACCAAAAGTGAATAATAGACAGTTTATATGAGAATACCGGTCTGTCTGCCGCTTTTGGTAAGAAGTAATACATCAAACCTAGAACCGGAGTTGTCAATACGAATGCTACCGCATTGTGACCATACCACCATTGTACGATGGCATCTTTTGCTCCTGCATATGCAGAGTAAGATTTCCAGCCAGAGAAAGATAATGGAACTTCAAGGTTGTTGAAGATGTGAAGCATTGCTACTGCTACCCAAGTTCCAAGATAGAACCAAATAGCAACATACAAGTGTCTTACTCTTCTCTTTGAAATAGTGAGAATCATGTTGGCTCCAAAAATGATCCATGAGAATGCAATCAGAATATCAATTGGCCACTCATGTTCAGCATATTCTTTTGAAGTATTGATACCCATAAAGAACGTAATGAACGTAGCAACAATCATTAATTGCCATGTCCAGAAGTGAATCCAAGATAATGTATCACTATACATTCTTGTCTTCAATAATCTTTGCGTAGAGTAGTATACCCCTACATAAACAATATTACACACGAACGCAAAGATCACGGTATTGGTGTGCAACATTCTGATTCTACCAAAACCAAACGCTCCATGAGTGTTTATTAACCCTTGAATATTACCCGATGCTAAACTTTTAATGGTTGTATCATCTGTACCGAATAAGAATTCAGGTAATTCAGGGTAGAAAAGCATTAATGCCGCCGTAAGCCCGAACGTAAATCCTATGAAACCAAAGATAATGGTTGCATAGAGGAACGCACGGACAATACTATTGTCATAACTAAACTTTTGTGTTTCCATATCAACTATTCACTATTTTTCTCAATTTTTATTATTTTCTCCTATTTCTTTATCGTCTTTATCTTTGTCGCCATTTTCCTTTTTTTCTTTGACTTCATCATCGAAAAGGATTCTGACAGCCGGAGATTCATCATCTTCAAACTGCCCTTTTTTGGCATACACTATAAATACGACCAGGAAGATCGCAGCTAAAGAAACACTGCAGACGATCATTAAATATAGAATATCCATTGGACAACAAAATTAACCTATTTTCGGGGTTCAAATTTAGTGAAAAATAATGACATTCATCACGAAATGCCGATTTCAGCTAATTTAAAATCAGTCTAAATAAGCCTGTTTAAGCCTGTTTTTTGAAGTATTTGCGACCCAATATCCAGGTTGAAACTGTTGTAAATGTAACCACAGTAATAGAGCTTACCGGCATGATGATCGCAGCAAAAAGCGGATGCATGTGCCCTGTAACTGCGTAACTTAACCCAACGATATTATAAAGAAAACTGATTATAAATGTCATTTTCACAATGGTGATCGAGCCTTTGCAGACGTTCAGATAATTGTCCAAAGTCACTACTTTTTCGCCATTCATAATCACATCGGAAGATGGGGTAAAGCTATTGGTATCATCTGCGATGGCAATCCCTACATTACTCTGTTTTAAGGCTCCCGCGTCATTTAGCCCGTCACCCAGCATAGCTACTTTCATGTGCTGATCCTGAAGGTTTTTGATGTAGTTTAGCTTGTCTTCCGGACTTTGGTTGAAGGCCATTCCTTTGTAGTTTGGAATCAGCTCTTTAAGTTGATTTTCCTCTGAAGAGTTATCTCCACTCAGAATAAATATTTTGTAATGAGTGAGTTTTTTGAATAAGTCTTTGAGCTTAGGTCTGTACTCGTTTTTAAAGATAAATTTTCCTAAGAACTCGTCATTTTTGCTGATATAAACAGCGGTTTCCAGATTCTTAGGTTCCTGATTGTTGTAGCGTGCAGAACCAATTTTATAAACATTTCCTCGCACGTTGGCAACATATCCTTTCCCTGAAATTTCCTGGAAATCTTCAACAGGGAAGTAGTTGTCATTAAGCTCTATGTATTCATAAAGAGACTTAGACAGAGGGTGGTTGGAGTTCTTTAATAGAGTTTTGATATTCAGCTGATCAAATTCACTGATCTCAGATCCTTCATACTTGATGTTGGATTTCTTTCTGTGGGTAATGGTTCCGGTCTTATCAAAAACGATGGTGTCTAATTTTGCGATTTTTTCAATCGTCAGTGTATCTTTTACGTAAAACTTATTTCGACCTAAAATCCTCATAATGTGCCCGAAAGTAAATGGTGCAGATAATGCAAGTGCACAAGGACAAGCAATGATCAGAATGGCTGAAATAACCTGGAACATTTTCTCCAGATCAATGAATGCCCAGTAAATTCCGGAAATTAAAGCGATGCCTAAAATAATGAAAGTGAAGTATTTACTGATGTTGTTCGTTAGTGTGTCAAGACCGGTCTCATGTTTCTTGAAAGCTTCTTTATTCCAAAGCTGGGTCAGGTAACTTTGATCTACATCTTTAATAACCTCCAGTTCCAGAGATGATCCTACCTGCTTACCTCCAGCGAAAATTTTGTCTCCTGGTTGTTTGCTGATGCTTTCACTTTCTCCTGTAATAAAGCTATTGTCTATATTTCCTTCCCCGTTGATCAGAATCGCATCTACCGGAATGATTTCCTGGTTTCTAACTAAAATTCTGTCACCCACTTTTATCTCGGAAAGCAGGATGTTTTCCTGTTTTCCTTCAAAGTCTACCTTGGTTACGGCAATAGGGTAGAATGATTTGTAATCTCTATCGTAAGAAAGAGCACTGTAGGTTCTTTTCTGGAATAATTTACCCATCAGCATGAAGAACAGAAGCCCACAAAGGGTATCAAAATATCCGGGACCATATCCTGTGGCCACTTCGTAAATACTTCTTCCAAAGAGAACCAGTATTCCTAATACGATAGGAACATCAATATTCACAATTTTATTTTTTAATCCATACCATGCAGATTTGTAATAATCTGAAGCAGAATAAAATACAACCGGACAGGCTAATAAGAACATAAGAACTCTGAAAAGTCCTTTGTAGTGTTCCATCCAATAATCTTCACCTCCTACATATTCCGGGAATGCCAAAAACATCCCATTTCCGAAAGCAAAACCTGCAATAGCAAATTTTATAAGGAGTGACTTATCAAGATGGTCAACATTTTTTTCGGCAGTTTCAAGGCTGATAACAGGCTTATACCCTAAATTAGTTAGAAAATTAGCTAATTCGCTTAATTTTAGATCGTTATGGTTGAATGAAATCTGTAAGGTTTTCCTTGTAAAGTTAACCTGGGAATACTTAATATAAGGATTCAGGGTATGAAGACTCTCTAAAAGCCAGATGCAGGAAGAACAATGAATTACAGGAATCTTAAATGTAACAAGACTGGTATTTCCTTCAGAGAAATCGGTGATTTTTTCAAAAATTTCCGGAGTGTCCAAATAAGCGAACTGAGTAGAACTTTCATCACTCGGACGAATTCCTGCCCCTTTATTAAGTTCATAGAAATTACTTAAATTATTCGTATTCAGAATTTCATAAACAGACTTACAGCCATTGCAACAGAAAGTCTTTTCATCAAACAAAATTCTCTCTTTTTCTATCCCTTGGCCACAATGAAAACAGTTCTCGCTCACCTCCCTAAATTATTGAACTACAAAATTATAACAATTTTTTTTGTTTATCGAGTTAAAAAGTTCTATTTTTGTGATAAATATCATATAAAATGCCGCAGGAACAACAGATAGCAATTGAAGAGAGGTTCGCCAGAGTTTTTAATGATAAATCATTTAAGGAAAGACTTTCTAGCGCAGATTTTGAAAAATATATTAACGGTAAAAAAAGATTGAGTTTTCAGAAACACGATACTATTTTCGAGGATGGGGAGACGCCGAAAGGTGTGTTCGTACTTGAAAAAGGAGCCGCTAAACTTTCAAAATCAGGAGCATTTGGAAAAGATCAGATTTTAAGATTTATCAAAGAAGGGGATATTATCGGCTATCGTTCTTTGCTTTGCGGGGAAAATTTCCAAGCTAAAGCAGAAGCCATGACAGACATTGAGTGTGTTTTCTTACCAGCTGATATCTTTATGTATCTTCTGGAAGTTGATCCGCAACTGTCTTTCGTAATGCTTCAGAAAATTTCTTACGAATTAGGAGAATCTTCCAATACCATTACCTTCCTTGCCCAGAAAACGGTAAGAGAAAGGCTTGCTGAAATATTGCTGCTTTTAGAACAGAAATTAGGAGTAGATCCGGAAGGTTTTATCAAGATCTCTTTAACCAGAGAAGAAATTGCCAACATTATTGGTACTGCTACTGAAAGTGCCATCCGTCTTATCTCAGAATTCAAACAGGATAACCTGATAGAAGTTGACGGACGAAACATCAAAATTCTGAATCACGATAAACTCATGAAACTCGGTCACGTAGTTTTATAAAAATCATAAAAACTTAAGTCGGCTAAATGGCCGACTTTTTAACTTTTAAAAAATAGATAAATTATGTCTGTTCACTCTGAAATTAAAAAAGTTACGACTGAAACCTTGCGTAAAATGAAATTCGACAAGGAAAAAATAACAATGCTTACTGCCTATGATTTTACCACGGCAAAAATGGTGGATGCAGGTGGAGTAGATGCTATTTTGATTGGAGACTCTGCGGCAAACGTAATGGCAGGTTTTGAAACTACATTACCGATTACATTAGACCAAATGATCTACCATGCCCAAAGTGTGGTAAGAGGAACTGACAGGGCTTTAGTAGTAGCGGATCTACCATTCGGAACATATCAGAGTAATCCTGAAAAAGCATTAGAGTCTGCAGTAAGAATGATGAAAGAAGGAGGAGCTCATGCTGTGAAAATTGAAGGGGGAAAAGAAATTTCAAAATCTATTAAAAAGATCATCAATGCAGGAATTCCTGTAATGGGACACTTAGGATTAACACCACAGTCCATTTATAAATTCGGAACGTATAAAGTAAGAGCAAAAGAAGAGGCAGAAGCTGAAAAACTGATTGCTGATGCACAGCTTTTGGAAGAATTAGGATGCTTTTCTGTAGTGTTGGAAAAAATTCCGGCTGAACTGGCTAAAAAAGTTACCGAGAGTATTTCTATCCCAACTATTGGAATTGGTGCCGGAGCAGACTGTGATGGTCAGGTTTTGGTGTATCATGATATGGTAGGAATGAACAAAGGTTTCAGCCCGAAATTTTTAAGAAGATACCTTGATCTTTACACCGAAATTACAGGAGCAGTGTCTCAATATGTAAAAGATGTAAAGAATGTAGATTTCCCTAACCAAAACGAAAGTTATTAATTCATGCAAAATCAACAACAATCTATCCAGGGAATTTTATCTATTGCAGCATTAATCTGTCTTGCTGTAGGCTGGTTCAATTTATTTTCACCAGAAATCAATCATTTGCTTTCCCGAAAAGTTTTCTATATCCTGATTGGAGTAAGTTTCTTTATTCAGGCTCCTATGCTGACCAATAAAAACTTTATGTACGCCATGTACGCAGCGGCAGCAGTTTGTGTGGTTGGAGCGTTGTTGCCAGATAGCTCAATGATTGCAGGGCTTAAAACAATTGGTCTTTTGGCAGGGATTATTCTTTCAATGTCAAATAGAAACAGAAACAGATAAATTGGATGAAGGAGCAGATTGTATATGAAGACAACCATCTTTTGGTAGTGAATAAAAAAGTCGGTCAGCTTGTACAGGGCGATAAGACCGGTGATGAATCACTATTGGAATCTATCAAAAACTTTATAAAAATAAGAGATGCTAAGCCGGGAAATGTTTTTCTCGGCTTGGTTCATCGTATAGACCGTCCTACTTCCGGGCTGGTTATTTATGCTAAAACCTCAAAAGCGCTTTCACGTTTAACTCAGATGGTGAAAAACCGAGAGGTTAAAAAGACCTATTGGGCAGTCGTGGGAAAAGAACTAATTCCACAAAGCCAAAGACTGGTTCATTATTTAAAGAAAAACGAAAAGAATAACAAGGCGATTGTTTTTCCAAAAGCTACGGAAGGAGCCAAAGAAGCAATCCTAACTTATAATGTGATCAAAACATTAGACAACTATTTGTTGTTGGAAATTGACCTTGAAACCGGAAGACATCATCAGATCAGAGCACAGTTATCCAAAACTGGAGTTCCAATTAAGGGTGATCTGAAATATGGAGCACCGCGTTCCAATCCGGACGGAGGAATTAATCTTCATGCAAGGAAACTGGAATTCATTCATCCGGTAACCAAAGAAAACATAGAAATTATAGCTCCTGTTCCTCAGAATGATGCAGTTTGGAGAGCTTGTGAGGAGTAGTCAGCATTGCTTGCCAAATGGAATTTTGATAATATATTAAAGCTTTTTACGATATAAGACCAACTTATTAAAGTTGGTTTTTTATTTGTCTCTTTATTTTGATTTATTTGTAATTAATTCTCATATTTTTGTTGTTTTGGGTAATTATATCGTATAATTGTTTGAATTTTAATGAATTATTGTCAATAAAATTATTATATTAGCTAGGAAACAAAATTAACTAGCTATGACACAATTTTACAAAATTTACAAGAAGTATTTGAAAGCTGCTTTCAGCTTTGCACTGCTGGTAGGTTCTTCTGCTACCGTCATTGCACAGGTAAGTGCATATAGTTTTGCACAGAATATCGGTATCTATACTCCAATAACAGGAACTCTACTGGAGGCAGCTACAGCAAATACCAGTACAGGTAACCTCAATAGTAATGTGTATCCTGTAGCATTACCATTTAATTTTATATTTAATGGAACTTCCTATAGTTCTCTGAATGTATCAACAAATGGATTTATTACATTTGGAACAACAGCGCCTTCTGCCACTAATGTTTCGCCTCTATCCACAGCAGCTGCCTATGATGGAGCGATTTCTGTTTTTGGACGAGATCTGAGCAGTGTATTTGATATTAACGGGGTTACGGGAGATATCAGCTGGACAACCACAGGATCAGCTCCCAATAGAGAAGTAGTTATTCAGTGGAAAGACTTCAGGCCTAATAGTTCTACTTCTGTCACTACGGCTTATACTTTTGCCTTTCAGGTGCGCTTAAAAGAAACTTCTAATGTGATTCAGATGGTATACAATAGCGGATCTTATCTGGTGGGGAGCACTAATGTTACAGGTACAGCTCAGATAGGATTAAGGGGAGCTACTGTCGCGGATTTTAATAATCGCCTTAACGCAACAACATTAGAGTTTATCAATTCTACAGCAGGAACGGCGAGCAACAGCTCGCAAGCTTTTAATGTGAATAATTCTGTTCCCGGAATGCCGGCTGCAGGGTTGACTTATACCTGGACTCCTCCAACATGTTATATTCCATCAGGATTAGCTGCAGGAAGTTCTACCAGTAATACTGCAGCTATATCATGGACAGCTTCTCCATCTTCTCCTGCGAGCTATGATATCTATTACAGTACATCCAATACTCCTCCAACATCTACCACTCCTCCAATGAATACAAATGTTCCAGGAACTTCTACCACATTGTCATCATTATCTCCTGCTACTGTATATTATGTCTGGATCAGATCAAATTGCGGAAATGGAAATACCAGTATATGGACTTTACAGCCTATACGGGTTTTGACGTTATGTGTTCCTCCGGCAATCGCTGTAACCGGGGCTACAGTATGTCCTAATAATACCGCTACATTATCGGCAACAACGGATCCAGGCGCCAGTATCACCTGGTATGATGCTGCTGTAGGAGGAAATATGGTAGGTACAGGATCTACTTTTACAACACCAGTGCTTACTAATACAACATCTTATTATGTTACCTCTGCAACAGGAGGAACTTTTACAGGAGGATTCCCAGATGCTATATCTGCTTCAGGATATACGTTGGATGCAGGTTTACTTTTTGATGTTTATTCTACGATGACTATTAAAGGGGTATATGTATATCCAATGGGGACGGGTAACGGAACTGTAGAAATTGCTTTACAGGATGGAAATGTTTCTCCAGCAGTAACATTACAGACTATTACAGTGAATCTTACAGGTAGTGGGTCTCCCTATGTGAAAACTTATGTTCCCCTGAACTTTGCTGTTGGTCCGGGGAACAATTATAAACTCATGATGTTAACCAGATCAGGTGATGTATCGGGACTATTAAGGGAATCGGGGTCATCATGGGGAAGCTATCCATTAACAGTTTCCGGAATATTTTCTATTACAGGCGGAAATCTTACCGCCAATTCACCAAGTACATCTTATTATTACTTTTATGATTGGGAGGTAAGCAACAAGTGTGAAAGTGAAAGAACTGCGGTTACAGCAACCATAAATTGTTTGGGAACATCGGAAGTGGAAGCAAAAGATTTAATGAAAGTGTATCCAAACCCATTCAAAGAGACCATTATCATTTCAGATATTGAGAAGGCAAGGTCGCTTCAGGTACTGGATGTTTCCGGAAGAATTATAAAAACCATTGATAATTTATCTAAAGAAATCCATCTGGGAGATCTGAAATCAGGCTTATATATCCTGAATCTGCATATGAAAGACGGAACTCAAAAGCAGACGAAAGTCATTAAACAATAAATTATTTATTTTCATTTCAAATATCCCTGCCGGAAATCTCTACGATTTCCGGTTTTTTATTTCTGTAAAATTAGATTTTGCCCATTCTTAAAAAATAACTAACTTCGTCTCAAACTTTAGGGGTGTCTGTTCATACAGACTGAGACTTTACCCTTTGAACCTGATCTGGATCATACCAGCGTAGGGAAAAGTAGATGACTTTTGCTGTACATTCTATTGTACAATAATAGCCATTCCTAAAGTATATTTAAATTATTAGGAATGGAACTTATAATCAACCACACCCGAAAAACATTTGATGTACTTCCTGAAAACCTGGAAGCATTATTGGCTATGGAACTACCCGGGAAAAAGAAAGGTATTGCTGTGGCACTCAACAACCGTATTATTCCGCTGTCAATCTGGGCGGAAACTCCCCTTAACAATCTGGATTCAATTTTAATCATTACTGCCACTCAGGGCGGATAATTCTCATATTTAATACCAATATTATGGCTCACTCCATTACATGTTCGCCATTTCCGAACTCAAAGAAAATTTATGTTGAAGGAAAAATTCATCCTATCAATGTAGCAATGCGTGAAATACAGCTTAGCCCTACAAAGCTGAGCAACGGAAATTTTGAAGAAAATGCTCCGGTAACCATTTATGATACTTCCGGGCCTTATACCGATGAAAATGCAACAATCGATATTCAGAAAGGGCTTCCCAGGATAAGAGAACAGTGGATCCTGGACAGAGGAGATGTTGTTATTCTGGATGGAATTACCTCGGAGTACGGGAAAGCACGCCTGGCAGATCCCAAACTTGATGCATTACGTTTTTCCTACGATCATAAACCTAAAGTGGCTCAGGAAGGAAAAGAACTTACCCAGCTTTATTATGCGAAACAAGGTATCATCACTCCGGAAATGGAATATGTAGCCATCAGAGAAAGCCAAAGAATAGAACAACTGCAGTCCGTTCCAAAAGAAATGGCCTGTCAGCATATCGGTAACAGCTTTGGCGCTAATACTCCAAAAAGTAAAATCACTCCGGAGTTTGTAAGAGACGAAATTGCTGCCGGAAGAGCCATTATCCCCAATAACATTAATCATCCGGAAAGCGAGCCAATGATTATCGGACGAAATTTTCTGGTAAAAATCAATGCGAATATCGGGAATAGTGCTGTTTCTTCAAGTATTGACGAAGAAGTTGAAAAGGCTGTCTGGGCTTGCCGATGGGGAGCAGATACCATTATGGATCTTTCCACAGGGAAAAATATCCATGAAACGAGAGAATGGATCATCAGGAACAGCCCGGTTCCCATTGGTACAGTTCCTATCTATCAGGCATTAGAAAAAGTAAAAGGTGTACCAGAAGATTTAACATGGGAAGTTTTTAAAGATACTTTGATTGAGCAGGCAGAGCAGGGAGTTTCTTATTTTACCATTCATGCCGGAGTTTTATTGAGATACATTCACTTAACAGCAAACAGAGTAACAGGAATTGTATCCAGAGGAGGATCTATTATGGCGAAGTGGTGTCTTTATCATCATAAGGAAAACTTTTTATATACTCATTTTGAGGAGATTTGCGAGATCATGAAGAAGTATGATGTAGCTTTCTCTTTAGGAGATGGCTTGCGTCCGGGTTCTATTGCTGATGCGAATGATGCTGCCCAATTTGCAGAATTGGAAACATTAGGTGAACTGACAAAAATTGCCTGGAAACACAATGTGCAGGTAATGATTGAAGGTCCGGGACACGTTCCGATGCACATGATTAAAGAAAACATGGAAAAGCAATTGGAAGTGTGTGACGAAGCTCCCTTCTATACCTTAGGTCCCTTAACCACAGATATTGCACCTGGTTATGACCATATTACTTCAGGCATCGGGGCTGCGATGATCGGTTGGTTCGGATGCGCAATGCTTTGCTATGTAACTCCCAAAGAACATTTAGGACTACCGAACAAAGATGATGTGAAAGTGGGAGTAATTACTTATAAACTAGCCGCCCACGCCGCAGACTTAGCAAAAGGACATCCGGGAGCACAATACAGAGATAATGCATTAAGTAAAGCGAGATTTGAATTCAGATGGGAAGATCAGTTCAACCTTTCGCTAGATCCGGATACGGCAAGATCCTATCATGATGAAACACTTCCTGCGGATGGGGCCAAAATTGCTCACTTCTGTTCTATGTGCGGGCCAAAATTCTGCTCAATGAAGATCACTCAGGAAATCCGCGAATCTGCAGAGCAGGGAATGTTTGATAAGTCACAGGAATTTATTGAAAAAGGAAAGGAAATTTATATATGATTCTCGTCATCACCCCTGAAACCATCGTTCCAAGCGAATCAAAGATCATCAATCAGATGTTTTATGATGGGCTGGATCTGCTTCATATCAGAAAACCATGGATCAGCCGGGAAGAAATGGCTGGTTTCATCAGCAGTATTCATGAGCAATTTTATGGGCAATTGGTACTACATAGCCATTATGATCTTGGACAGGATTATGGAGTTTCCAGATTTCACTTCAGGGAAGAAGACCGAAAGAATGGAAAATATAAACCATTTATGAACAGAGACATAATTTCAACTTCTGTTCATGAGATCACTGCTTATAATACATTGGAAAAAGAATGGGAATATGCTTTCATAAGCCCATTCTTTCCAAGTATTTCCAAGAAAGGATATGGAATTGATTCAACCGTTATGGAAAGCTTGAAACAAAGAAACAATCCGGATGTAAAGCTGATTGGCCTGGGCGGAATTGATTCCAGTCGTATTCATGAGGTTTTTGAGCTTGGAGTAGATGGTGTGGCTCTGTTAGGAGCGATTTGGGAGAATGATGAACCTTTAAATGTATTTAGAAAATGCAAAAAGAACGTCCCTTTGTAATCACTATTGCAGGCTTTGATCCTAGTGGCGGAGCAGGTTTATTATCGGACATTAAAACATTGGAACAGATAAAAGTAATGGGGCTGGGAGTATGCACGGCACTTACCCTGCAAACAGCTTCTCAATGTCTTAGCCTGGAATGGCGGTCAATAGATGAAATTACCAAAGAAATTAATGTTTTAATGAGTCATTATCCTGTATCCGTTGTTAAGATTGGAATTGTAAAGGATGCCGGATTCTTAGGAGAAATTATCAAAGCTGTTAAGGTTTGCAATCCTGATACTAAAATAATCTGGGATTCTGTTCTGAAGAGCACTTCAGAATTTACATTTTTCAATCTTGAAACCCTTCCGATTTTAAGAAATATAATAGATAAGATCAGCTTAATCACTCCAAACTATAATGAATACAGGGTTTTAAAAGATAATGGCCTTTTATCTAACGGCAATTCATGTTCTGTGCTTATTAAAGGAGGACATCGGGAAGACCGTTTAGGAACGGATGTTTTAGTTGAAGGCCGAAATGAAATTCTTTTGGAGCCAACGAATGGTGATTTTATTTATTATCCAAAACATGGTTCAGGATGTGTTTTGTCCTCAGCCATTGCAGGAGAGCTGGCAAAAGATGAAAGCCTGGAAATTGCCTGTAGAAAGGGGAAATTATATATCGAACAATTTTTAAAAAGCAGTCCCTATTTATTGGGAACACATTCATAGTCAATATGGAAAAATTACAATACATCTCACAGGGAAACACAAGGCAGGAACAGGAACACAATATCCGAAAAGCTTTGGATAACGGTATAAAATGGGTACAGATCCGTTGGAAAAATGCACCTGAAAATGAGTTAATGGATCTTTGTGAAGTTTCAAAGTTACTTTGTTCAGAATATCAGTCAATTTGTATTATCAATGATCATGTCCAATTAGCGAAGACAATAGATGCAGATGGGGTTCACTTAGGGCTAAAGGATGGCTCCATTGAAGAAGCAAGGCTTATTTTGGGTGAACATAAGATCATCGGAGGAACAGCCAACGCCATTTCAGATGTTCTTCAAAGAATGAATGAATCGTGCACTTATATTGGTTTGGGGCCATTAAGATTCACTGCTACAAAAGAAAAGCTCAGCCCTATTCTTGGATTTGAAGGATATCAGAAAATTATAGATCAACTCCGTGAAAAATCAATGGTAATTCCTAAAATATTTGCCATTGGAGGGATCAGTATTGAAGATATTCAGCCCTTACAGCAGATCGGAATTTATGGAGTAGCGGTTTCAGGACAGATTACCAGCCAGCCAACCAATATTAATGAATTTAAAAAAGCAATGATATATGCATAATCAAAAATTAATAATAGCAGACAGAACTTTTGAATCCAGATTGTTTTTAGGAACAGGAAAATTCGGAAGTCTTGAAGATATGGCGGCCTCCGTTGTGGCTTCAGAATCCAATATGGTTACAATGGCTTTGAAGAGAATTGATGCTCAGTCAGCCGAAGATGATCTGTTAGATTCATTAAAAGGAACGAACGTTCATCTTTTACCCAATACGTCAGGAGCAAGAACGGCAAAAGAAGCGGTTTTAGCAGCACAATTAGCCAGGGAAGCCTTAGAAACCAACTGGGTAAAGCTTGAAATCCATCCGGATCCCAAATATTTATTACCAGATCCTATTGAAACATTATATGCCACTGAAGAATTGGCCAAATTAGGTTTTGTGGTCATGCCTTATATTCATGCTGATCCTGTTTTGTGCAAACGTCTTGAAGATGCAGGAACAGCTGTAGTAATGCCTTTAGGTGCACCTATCGGAACCAATAAAGGATTAAGGACATTAGATTTCCTAGAAATTATCATCAGCCAAAGTAACGTCCCTGTTGTTGTTGATGCTGGAATAGGAGCGCCCTCTGACGCTGCAAAAGCAATGGAAATGGGAGCTGATGCTGTTTTGGTGAATACAGCCATTGCAGTAGCAAGAAATCCTGTGAATATGGCTGTTGCTTTTAAAGAAGGCGTTATTGCCGGAAGAAGAGCCTTTGAATCCGGACTGGGAGCTATAGCCAACCATGCCGAAGCCTCAAGCCCTTTAACCTCGTTTTTATTTGAATAAAAATCAGAATAATGAATAGTTTTAAGGAGGTTTTCGAGCAATACCAATGGGATGAGATAAAAGCCAGACTTGAAAAAGTAACCCTATCTGAGGTTCGAAATAGTCTTCGGAAAACAAACAGAACCTTGGATGATTTTCTGAATTTGCTTTCACCCGCAGCATCACAGGAGCTGGAATTGATGGCCAATATAACAAGGACCCTTACCCAGAAGCGCTTTGGGAAAACCATTCAGCTGTATGCACCTTTGTATCTGAGCAATGAATGTCAGAATATCTGCACTTACTGTGGCTTCAGTTTGGATAATAATCTCAGGAGAAAAACGCTTTCCGATACAGAGCTGATGATAGAAGCTTCGGTTTTAAAATCAATGGGAGTAAACCATGTTCTTTTGGTGAGCGGGGAAGCCAATAAAATTGTAGGTGTTCCTTATTTTCAAAATGCAGTTCGTTTACTGAAACCTTATTTTTCCAATATTTCTATTGAAGTACAGCCTTTGGAAGGGGTAGAATATAGGCTTCTTCATGAAGAGGGAGTTCACTCTGTGTTGGTATATCAGGAAACCTATCATCAGGAAGTATATAAAGAATATCATCCGAAAGGTAAAAAATCCAATTTCCATTTTCGCTTAGAAACACCTGACAGAATTGGCAGAGCTGGTATTCATAAAATGGGTCTGGGAGTACTGCTTGGGCTGGAAGATTGGCGTGTAGACAGTTTTTTCAATGCTCTTCATATCGATTATCTTCAGAGACAATATTGGAAAAGCAAATTTTCAGTATCATTCCCAAGGCTAAGGCCGGCGGAAGGTATTATTGAACCTAATTTTATTATGGAAGATAAAGACTTGCTGCAACTGATCTGTGCCTACAGAATCTGGAATGAAGATCTTGAAATATCTATTTCTACAAGAGAAAATGAAAACTTCAGAAACCATATTATAGCACTGGGAGCTACTACCATGAGCGCAGGTTCCAAAACCAATCCTGGTGGATATGCCGTGGATAAGGAATCATTGGAACAATTTGAGACCAGCGATGAAAGAAGCATGGAGGAAATTAAAGATATAATCAAAAAATCAGGATACGATCCGGTGATGAAAGACTGGGATTCTGTTTATAGTGGTACTTAAGACGAAGCAAATCTTAACTATTCTAAATGTCTTAATAATCCTTAATGGTTCAAAAATAGTTCAAACAATATAGTTCAGCATGCAACAGGAAGATATTTTTAAAAGATACAGCCGCCAGATCTTTATTGAAGAAATAGGATTGGAAGGACAAAGAAAAATAATGGCTTCAAAAGTTCTTGTTATTGGTGCCGGAGGATTGGGAAGCCCGGTGATTCAATATCTGGCAGCTGCAGGAGTCGGAACCATAGGGATTGCAGATTTCGATAAGGTAGAACTTCATAACTTAAACCGCCAGATCATTCATAACGAAAATGGGGTGGGAGCCCTGAAGATCAAGAGCGCAGAAACGTTTGTAAGCAATCTCAATCATCAGGTGAAAGTAACGGGTATTGAAGAAAAGATAGATGCTTCCAATGTTTTGGAAATACTTTCTCAATACGATATTATTGTAGACGGATCAGACAATTTTTCAACAAGGTATCTGGTAAATGACACTTGTGTAGCATTAAGAAAAACACTGGTATATGGAAGTATTTTAGGATTTTCCGGGCAGGTAGCTGTTTTTAATCATCATGGAAGCAAAAATTTGCGGGATATATTTCCTGAGCCTCCTTATGATGAGGAAATGCCGGATTGTGACAGTTTGGGAGTTCTGGGTGCTCTTCCGGGAATTGTAGGAAGTATGATGGCGCTTCAAACCTTGAAAATAATTACAGAACTTCCTGTAAATCTCAATCAGTTAACTTTGATTGATACATTAAACTGGAGATTTCAAACTTTAGAGTTCTAAAATGGGGTGGATTTTTGTTTCTCGCAGATCATACGGATTTAGCAGATCTTACATGGATGTGTTATAATTCTATGAAAATAATCTGCGCTATCTGCTAAATCTGCGTGAGATTTAATTTCGTTATTATAAAATCAACAGAAATAAAAATGAGGCAGTAATCATATCACTGCCTCATTTTTGGTTATTAATCATTTAAATCTATTGCTGTCCTTGTTGCATAACGCCGCCGTTATCCTCTTTTTTGGTTTGATTCAGGATGTTTGGATCCTCTTTCGCCAATTTGTTTCTTGTTGGAATTTTATAATTGATAGAAATCCCAAAGTTTCTTGAATCGTATTTCGTTCTAAGCATTACATTTTCTCCTGATGGCGGATTGGAACGTACCTGCATAATCTGGCCATTGAAAATATCATTCGCAAAAACTGAGACGGTAAGACGATTGTTCATAAACTTCTTCGTCAGGGTAATATCTAAGTTATTGCTAAATGGCTTCTCTGCAGTGAAGTAAAAATACCCTGCTTTTGGCGTCAGGTAGCTGTAATTTGCTGTCAGTTTAATATCTTTTGGAAGAATCAACTGGGTCATCAGGTTAAGAATCCAGAACCCTTTATTGTTGAGGTTATCAATTTCGTGTTTCTGGTATCCTGCATAAATGTACATAAAATTCATTTTGTCAGGATTGAAGTTCGACTTCATAATCTCACCTATGGACTTGGTGAAAATCTGGAACGGAACAGGAAGCCCAATATTGAAATTGTGAATTTTCATATTAGAGATATTAATCTGCTCATTGTAAAGATTTCTACCATCTTTTCTGATGATCTGTGCCACCTGATTGCTGGCTGAGCTTACACTATATCCGATGAATGCATAATCAAAAGCCGAAATTTTCAATTCATAGTTATCAAAAATGGTAGGCTGAAGATTGGCATTACCCGTAATTTGAGTATTCGGGCCTCCAAATGTGGTATTATTCGGGTTTAGGGCAGAAATACTTGGTAAGGAGATCTTTTTATTGTAATTCGCAGCCACATATACCTGGTTCATCAGGTTATATTGTATGCTGGCATTCGGAAAGAATTTAAACTTATTAAATGGAAGCAGGTCAGTCTGAACAAGTTTTCCATCTTTATCAAAATATCTGGTGACTCCTGAAATGTCATAGTTTTCAAAACGTGATCCCAAAGTGAAGTCAAACTTTTTCAATTTAGCCTGAAATTCAAGGTAAGTGGAAGCTGTCTGTCTTTGGTATTCAAGGTTTTTTAATCCTTTACTTTCCGTATCATAATCCTGTCTTTCATACAAACCTCCGCCGCTCACTTTTCCTCCATCAAGAAGCTTGATAGGTTGGGAATAATCAACCTTAAAGTTAGCAATTTTCATATCAGAATTATTGCTTAATACATTCCCCAGAGTTGTTGTTGGCAGGCGTTGTTCAGGCAGGGTAGAGTTTTTTTCAAAAGTTTTGTTGAAGAATATATTATCCTGTCCGAATTTAGTGTATGCCTTTGTATAACCCAACTGGAAATCTAATTTCTGAGATTTATCAGAAAAGCGTTTCTGATAGGTTACCACTGCTTCCTGCCTTACTGTATTGGTTCTTGCAGCATCTGAAGATCCGAAAGTATAGTCTCTGATATAAACTTTATTAGGTGAATTCTCATCGTAGGTTCTGTCACCTTTACCGTCACTTAAAGTATAATTATCATTGTTATTGTGATAAATATCGTAGTTCAGCAATAATCTGTCCTGTCCAAGGTCAAAAGTTACTCCTGTCTTAGCAAAATAAGTACGGGCAAATCGATCCGTATTACCGTTCAATAAATCATCCTGCTGTGTATTCATCATACTTTCACGATAATTTTGTCCTACATTAAGCTGCCATCCGAAATATTTATTTCTGGCATTTAAATTCACAGAGTTTGTGGTTCTGCTTCTGTATTTATCGTAATTGGTGAAGGTATAATTTCCGGAATAGGTGGCGCTTAAGTATTTATTGGCATTTTTATTCGTAATAATATTCATAACAGCACCTCCTGATGTAGCAGGAAATTCAGCTCCGGGCTGCGTAACGACTTCAATTCTCTCTATAGAATTGGCCGGCATACTTTCAAGAAAAGAATTCAATTCATTGGAGGTAATGTTTAAAGGTCTTCCATTAAGGTAAACGTCAAGCATTTTTCCCTGGTACATCATCCCTGCAATGTCTGTGGCAACAAGCCCTGGCAGCTTTTTGATTCCTTCCAGAACATTCCCGTTATTAAGCTGAGGTTGTTCAGAAAAATCAAAAATGGTACGGTCTGCCTTTTGTTCAACGGCTTTTTTAGTTTTAGTAATAACAATGCCGTCGATTTGTTTTTCTTTGTTACTATTATTGCCTTTTTCCTGCGCAAAAGTAAGTACAGAACTTACCAGCGATATAGCAAATAGAGTTTTTTTCATAATGTTTTTTACTACTATCTGGTTAGACGCTAAAAAAGATGATTTGTTACTGTAAAATGTTGAAAATCGAAAATTTAGGCTGAATATTTTTTTATTTCCGAAATAATTATATCTTTGCCAGGTAATTATCAAGAATCTCTAGATGGGATAGCAACCTGCAAAAACAAGCAAGGTGCTGCAATCGATAAGCCGGAACTTCCGGAAAAAATGTTTATCATTCTATCATTACTCCCATCTTGAATTTTTTGTTTTAAAGCTAAAATCAAATGTTTAAAAAGAAGGGAAATCCCATTTTATCAGTACTTTTTTATTCTTCGGATTATGAAGTGAACCTTCATTACTCTGATATATTCTCATGCCATTTCTATATGCGTATGTGCTGTTGTTTCTAGCCTTTTCTGTTTCTAAAAAATAATACAAACATTTCGAATTCTATGGTAACCTTACAATTTAGGGTTACAGGATCTGTATTGCTTACAAAAAATAAATCTTATCAACAAAAGTCAACAACATGCATAATTTCAAAAAAAGAATCTTTGTTCCTTCTATTGCACTTATTTCTACATTTTACTACGCACAGACGGACACATTACAATCTAAGAAAATAGAAGATGTGGTCATCCTGGGATCAAGAGGCTCAGGAAGATCATTAACAGATACTCCCGTGCCGGTAGATATCATTAGTATATCAAAAATTTTAAAACAGAGTCCGTCTAATAATATCAGCCAGGCTTTAAATTATATTGTACCCTCATTTTCTTCTACTTCTCACACAGTTAATGACGGGACTGATTTTGTAGATCCTGCTCTGTTGAGAGGGTTAGGACCTGATCAGGTTTTGGTTTTACTAAATGGAAAAAGAAGATACCAGTCTTCACTTATTAATGTTACCCTTACACCAGGAAGAGGCTCTGTGGGAACTGATCTCAATGCGGTTCCTGCCTTTGCTTTAGAAAAAATTGAAGTTCTAAGGGATGGGGCTTCTGCCCAATACGGTTCTGATGCCATTGCCGGAGTGGTAAACCTGGGATTGAAAAAAAGGCTGGGACTTTCCGGGCAGGTATTCTTAGGCGGATATGCTTCTCCTGTTACCAATAATTTCTCTGGCGGAGTAGATGGACAGACTATATCCGTAGATCTTAATTATGGGGCTAAAATAGGAAAAACCGGTTTTTTTAATGTAACGGGTTCTGCTCAATATCGTGATCCTTATTCCAGAGCAGGAGTACGAGAAGGAGATATTTTCAATGCTTATAATGCAATTAATTACCGGGCACTGCAGGATGGAGTTAATATTGATGGCTTATATAAAAATATTACCAATACTCCCAACACTCAGCAAATTATCAACACCATTAAGCAGTATGCGGCCAGGGTAGATTATTTTGGGAATGATTTTCAGGCTCAAATCTCAGGGGCAAACAGCATTTCTGATCTTCAAAAAATATTAGGTAAAGATTTTACCTCGCAGGAGCTTAATTATAGAGGTTTGGAGAGGAAAGATTTCAGCCTGAGAGCAGGGCAGTCTAAATTACAATCGGGACAGCTTTTTTTCAACTCTGAAATTCCTGTTAATGATGAATGGAAAGTTTATTCATTTGGTGGCTACAGCTATCGTCTTGGGAATGCCGGAGGGTTTTACAGGCTTCCGAATAATGAAAGAAATATCAACGCAGTTACACCTAACGGGTATCTACCCCAGATTGAAGCAGCCGTGAATGATTATTCCCTTGCTGCCGGAATTAAAGGAAAATGGAACGGATGGAATATAGATTTCAGCAATACATTCGGGAAAAATGTCTTCGGTTTTGGTGTGGTAAATACTTTTAATGCATCACTTACAGATGCTTCTCCAAGAACTTTTGATGCAGGAGGAACTGAGTTTTCACAAAATACCGTTAACCTGGATCTCTCTAAAAAATATGATGTTCTGAAAGGCTTGAATCTAGCATTTGGTGGCGAATACCGACACGAAAATTATAAAGTAAATGCTGGAAAAGAGAACTCTTATGCTTCTTATGATATCTATGGCCGTATAGTAACAGCTAAAACCCCTGAGAATGAAAAGGTAACCGATTTTTTTGAAAAAATAAGGCCGGCAGGAGCTCAGGTTTTCCCTGGTTTCAGTCCGGAAAATGCAGTTTCAGGAAACAGAAACAGTATTGCAGCTTATGCGGATGCAGAATTGGAGATTACAGACAGATGGCTGTTGGAGGGTGCTTTACGATATGAAAATTATTCGGATTTTGGATCTACATTCAATTATAAGGTAGCAACCAATGTAAAACTGACTTCCAATCTCAACTGGAGAGGAGCTGTTTCCACAGGATTCAGGGCTCCTTCATTGGCCCAGATCTATTATAGCTCTACTTCTACATTGATCCAGCAGGGAAAAACAACACAGGTTGGTACTTTCAGAAATAATTCTGAAGCAGCACAGGCATTAGGTATTCCAAAATTAAAACAGGAAACTTCGCAATCCTACAGCACAGGAATTACATGGAAGATTCCTGCACTAAACCTGACTTTCACAGCAGATGCTTACTTAATAAGGATTAAGGACAGGGTAGTGCTTACAGATCTGTTTTTCCGTCCGGATAAGGTTAACAATGCTGATGATCAGGCATTACAAAGTGCCTTTGATCTTGCAAGAGCCAGCGCTGCCAATTTCTTTGCCAATGCAGTAGATTCTCAAACAAAAGGTCTTGATATTACCATTTCTCAGAGTTCAAAAATCTCATCTGGGATTACTTTGGAGAATAATCTGGGAGTAAATTTTAATCAAACCCAAAGAATCGGGGATATCCATGCATCTCCAAAATTGGTAAGCCAGATCAATAATTATTTTTCGGAACCCAACAGAATTTATTTTGAAGAAGCTGTACCTCGTGTAAAAGCTACATTGGCCAATACTTTAAAAGCTTCAGGCTTTACTTTTGTTCTGCGTAATTCTTTCTTTGGTAAAGTGACCGATGCAGATGTTGTAGATGCCAACTTTGACGGAGTAACGGGAAGTACAGAGCATTTCGTCCTTAACAGCCGCGTGATAACAGATCTATCAGTAGGGTATAATTTTAATAAAAATATTTCAGCAACAGTAGGAAGCAATAATATCTTTAATATTTTGCCTTCTAAAAGCCCTGCTATAAGTTCATTAACAGCAGATAATCAGTTTGTCTATTCCAGACAGGTTTCCCAATATGGTATAGGCGGACGCTTCTTATTTGCAAGAATTGAATTCAGTTTCTAATAAGAAGACTAAAGTTTTGATTAAAAAGACAGAGATGCAATCTCTGTCTTTTTATTTATTTCAGTGAAGAAAATTCAATAAAATCATATTCTGCGGAAGAGGTAAAAAGCTGTCTTAATACTGCGGCATGGCCATTTCCTGCAATCACAAGGATTCTGTCTTCACCGTTGTGAGGAATGTTTTGGATATTGCGGAACATTCTCAGATTTCTGCTGTACCAATAAAGGGCAAGCATATCTGCTCCATCATATTCTCTTAGTTTGAAATCACCGCTCAAATAGGCCCCATATCCGTATTGATGGCTTTCTTTGGAATTCATATAAGTAAAAGTATCAAGCAGTGATTTGAAGTTTTTAGGCTCCGAACTCTTATAAAAGGCAGTGAATTGTTGAGATATCGGATCATCACTTCTGAAATCATAATCTTTGCTGAGGTTTTTAAAAAACGTAGAATCAGTTTTCCCAAAATGTTTTTCAAGATCATCCAGAATAGATTCTGCGTCAATGCTGAATAATTCATTTATTTTAAGCTCACTGGCCATTCTCATAGCAAGCTGATAGCGTTCATCCCTTTTATCACGGTGTTTACCTTCATTGTATTCCTTCAGCTTTTGATTGGCGTTCCAGCTTGGCCAGGCCTCAATTGCAATCTTTGTCGGCTTAAATCTCTTAATATATTCTACAAGTTCTGTGACTTCTTTTGCTGTTTTAGGTGAAAGCACATCTACCTGGTCTTCCTTATTGGTTTTGTGAGCATCCAGATTAGGATAATCAAAATGAAATGAGCCTACGACCAGGACTTTTGTTTTTGGATTTTTAAAATAATCTGAAGGCTTTTTTTGGGCGAATACTGATGTAGAAAGGCATACAAGAAAAATATAAATAAAGGTTTTCATAGGTTTATTTTTTAGGTTAGTATTACATTATTGTGCACGGTTTTTTTCTTCGAAATTCACCGCTCTGTTATTTGATTTTATTTTCTGATTTCCCAAATTATAGGTGATGCTGAGTGTCATTCTTCGGGCATCCCAATAATTGTTGAATGACTGTGTATTATCCGTAAAATACATATCCCCCTTATATCCGGATTGTTTAAAAATATCACTCACCGAAAGATTTACCTGAAGTGCTTTTTCCACAAAGTTCATCTTTATTCCTGCATCAAGGCTTGCTCTGTTCCTTACAGCGGTGTACCCGTCACGGGAAGGAAGATTATGCCAGTAGTTGACAAATAACATGAACGTTTTGGCCTTATTCAATTGGAATGTATTATTGAGAGAATAATAAAATGATTGCCCGTTTTTAGGAACCAGATTAAACTTGGTGATCTGGGTTTCATTATAACTGAATGAAGTTGAAATATTGCTTTCCCATATCTTGAAGAACGTATCCGTATAATTCAAATTGAGCCCGTAATTATCCTGATTATAGTTATTCTGAAATGTACTAACGAGGTCAATTCCGGTCAGGAATGTGATCTGATCAAAATTATTTGTTGTTCTCTGATAATAAAGATTGGCAGAAAATTTATTTTTAAACATATAGTTAACTTCTATGTTATGATTGAAAGAAGGTTGCAGGCTTGGATTTCCTGAATAATATGTGTTTGGGTTAGAATACCATCGAAAAGGATCTAAAGCCCGGAAATAAGGACGGTTGATTCTTCGGGAATAATTAATACTGAACTGATTGTTATCATTGGCCTTATAAGAGAGATACGCTGTTGGGAAAAACTTACCATAATTGTTTTCAGACAGCAATTGGGTAGTAGGAGAAAAACCGCTGGTTTGTGAATATTCATACCGGAGTCCTGCCTTTACAGACCACTTTTCGTCAAGATCTTTACTGGCGCTGATATAAGCTGCATAATTTTTTTCATTATAATCAAAAAGATTACTCTTTGCAGGATCTATGGTATAATTTCCATTGATAAAATTAAAATATCCAATATCAGAATTATTAGAAAACTGACTGTATTTAGCTCCGGTTTCCAACTGTATTTTTTTGAAGTTTAATGTTAAATCTGCCTGGCCGGAATATATTTTATAGTCTACAGATGAAAGGTTTCTTACAACCTGTGTTGAGTTTTTAGCAATATTTCTTGTGGTGAAATTAACTTCAGTATCCGGAAGATTTCCATAATAATTAGTTCCCAGACTTAGCTTGTGTTCCCCGAATTTCTGATCAAAATATAAATTCAGCATTTGCGAAGTGAAAGAAGAACGGTGTTTTGAATCTGTATCTGTTTGTAACGTTGGGATATTGCTGGTAAAATAGTTTTGCTGTGAATTGATATCCATATTAAAATGTCCTTTCGAAATATCATATACCAGTCCGATATTGGAAGTTTTAGAGAGTGAATAATCAAAATTGGCGTTTAATCCTAATCCGTCATTCATATCCCGTCTTTCATCCCTGCTGACAGAAGAGCTTTGGCCAATTATTTTATAATTCTCCACAGACCGCTTATCTCCGTCATATCCCTGAAGCTTTACAGTAGCTTTAATTTTTTCATTCTGAAAATTTATGCCTGCCACACTGCTGAAAGCGGCATATGTTTTTTGAGTATAATTTGTGGTCAGGTAGCCGCTCCATCCAAGATTCTGATTCTTTTTAAGAACGATATTGATAATCCCGCTGTTGCCCTGGGCTTCATATTTTGCAGGAGGAGTGGTTATGACTTCAATTTTCAGAATATTTTCAGAGCGCAGATTCCGAAGGTAGTTGATCAGTTCAGCCCCGGAAAGATTAAGCATCCGGTCATTAACCATTACAGAAACTCCATTTTTCCCTGCTATGGAAAGAATACCTTTATTTTCATCTACCTGAAGCAAAGGTGTACCAGCAAGAACTTCCGTTCCGGAGCTTCCCTGGGAAAGCATAGAATTCTGAACATTGTAAACAAGACGATCCACTTTACGCTCTACCAGAATCTTTTTACTACTTACCCTAACCGCTTCTATTTTATTAACATCGGCGGTATCTTTGGTCTGTGCTGATGCTAAAGAACAGAACAGGACAGTTATCAGTAAAATATGCTTTTCCATATTATAAATGACAGATTAAATGATGATTATATTACATTTCTCTGACAAAAGTATAGGAAGCACTGGTGAGAGGAAAGAGCATTTAGATGAAGAACATAATTATAGATATCAAAAAATTTTCATCGGGAAAAAACTGGTTTTTATCGAAAACGATTGATGAATTATGCCTTTAGAGATTTATATTTGAATATGAGTAAAAAGCAAATTATCTGGCTTCAAATTATTTATTGGGGGTTCAATTTTATAGGAACTGTCATTACCCCTAATTTTTTTGTTCCGGAGACTAACCGTTGGGAAGTGCATGTCTTGAGAGTTACATTTTTTATGGTGAAAATTGTCACATTCTATATTTCCTATTTCTTTATTTTTCCAAAAGTTTTTAAACTCGAGAAACTGTATTCAGCAGTTTTCGTTTTTATACTGACTCTTTTGTGCTTTGCCAGTATGAGATATGCCGTGGAGGAATTGCTTCTGCCTTCTACTCTTGGCTTTCGCAATTATGATGAAAATACAGGGCTGCTCTACTATTTCTTTGATAATATATACAATAGTTCTCTCACTACTTTTATTGCCGGTATTCTATGGATACTTGAGAAATATGGAGTGGCAGAAAATGATAAGAAACAGCTTTTGATTGAAAAAAAACATGCAGAGCTTCAGGCATTGAAAACCCAGATCAATCCTCATTTTATTTTTAATTCTTTAAATAATATCTACTCACTTGTCTATCAGAAATCGGATAAAGCACTTACTGCTATTGAAGAACTTGGGCAACTCCTGAGATACAGTACAAAAGATCTTGAAAAAGACAGCATTTCTCTGGATAAGGAAATTGGGTATATTGACAGTCTGATTGCACTGGAGAAACTAAGGATCAGAAATCCTGAACTCCTGATCATAGAAAAAGATATTCGGCATCCTCACCTGAAGATTTCCCCGATGCTGCTGGTTCCTTTTGTGGAAAATGCCTTTAAACATGGAGATTTCCGTGATAAAGGTTTTGAAATGAAAATCTCAGATCATGATGAGGTTTTACATTTCTATCTTTTAAATTATAAAACCCAGAAAATGAAAGATGATGTTTCCGGAATTGGAATTCAGAATGTTAAAAAAAGACTGGAAATATTATATCCAAAACATCAGCTTGAGATTGAAAATTCTAAAAAAGAATTTATTGTAGATTTAAAAATTGATTTAAGGAATGAATAAGATTAAGTGCATTATTGTTGATGATGAGCCCTTGGCTATCTCTCTTCTGGAGCATTATGTGGAAAAAATACCTTTCCTTGAGCTGGTTTTCTCTACAGAAAATCCTATTCAGGCTTTGGAATATCTGCAGAAAAATGATTCTGATCTTATCTTTCTGGATATCCAGATGCCGGAACTCTCTGGAATTAATTTCATGAAGATTGTAGGAGCCGATCAAAAGTATATTTTAACAACTGCTTATTCGGAATATGCGTTAGAGGGATATGAGCATAATGTTGTTGATTATCTTCTGAAACCCATTTCTTTCGATAGGTTTCAGAAGAGTATATTAAAAGTTCAGGAACGTTTTTCTTTTCCGCAGGAAGAAAATACCCATTTCTTTGTGAAGTCTTCAGGGCAGAGACATCGTAT
Source organism: Chryseobacterium contaminans (assembly GCF_001684955.1). Classification (GTDB taxonomy): domain Bacteria; phylum Bacteroidota; class Bacteroidia; order Flavobacteriales; family Weeksellaceae; genus Chryseobacterium; species Chryseobacterium contaminans. The sequence continues at coordinate 36,116 of NZ_MAYF01000201.1, forward strand.
AGCTTTCAATGAAATCCTGTATATTGAAAGTATCAAAGACTATGTCAATATCCGAACGGAAAAAGATGAATATATAGTTCTGGATACACTTAAATCTATGGAGATCCAGCTTTCTGAAAAATTCGTACGGATTCATAAATCTTTTATTGTCAATCTAGATAAGATCAAAAGCATTGGGGTTAAAAAAGTCATTTTCCCTGAATTTGAAATTCCTATTGGAGATAGCTACAGGACAAATCTTCTGGACAGACTGAAATAAAAAAGCCGGCTTCAACTGAAGCCGGCTTTTATCATTAATCTGTCCCGTCCTGAAATAAGTTGACAACTAATCGACTTATTTATGAAAGAACAAGTATTAAAAAGAGAAAAGCGCACCCAAAGAGACTACAGTATAGCTTTTAAATTACGGGTAGTTTCTCAAGTAGA
>NZ_MAYF01000202.1 GCF_001684955.1 Chryseobacterium contaminans
AGATATTTTTGTAGGTCAGGTAGATCTTGATGAAAACGGATATATTGTAACTGAAAAAGGTTCTTCAAGAACAAATCTTCCGGGAGTTTTTGCGGCAGGAGATGTTCAGGACCATATCTACAGACAAGCTATTACAGCTGCAGGAAGCGGGTGTATGGCTGCCATGGATGCAGAAAAATATTTAGCTGAATTACACTAATTATTTAGCTTTCAATCATACCAAGCGTGCCCAATGGGTGCGCTTTTTTTGTTATTAATAATGAAATTTTTTTGTTGGAAAACGCGAAGGCACAAAGATTTTTCAACTCAATAAACCTTATTAATCCTTTACATAAATTAGAGTATTGTAACGGAAACATTAATATATTTGTGAAGTTTCAAAATAATTGAATATAAAACTTAACAAAGCTACAGGCATGAAAAAAGTAACCGCAATTGGAGGTATTTTCTTTAAATGTAAAGATCCGGAACAGGTAAACCATTGGTATAAAACGCATCTTGGTGTGGAGACCAGTCCATACGGTGCTAAATTTGACTGGAGAGAAGCAGACTCTGATAAAAAAGGATATACCTTATGGAGTCCTTTTAAAGAATCTACCCAATATTTTGAACCTTCAGAAAAAGATTTTATGATCAATTACCATGTGGCGGATATTGAGGCCTTGGTAGAGGAGCTTAAAAAAGAAGGCATTACAACTCTGGATGAAATTGCAACGTATGAATATGGAAAGTTTGTTCATATTATAGATCCCGAAGGAAATAAAATTGAATTGTTTGAACCGGCAGGAGAGTAGTCTTCTGCTGAATCATAAAAATAGAAGCTGTTTCCGAGGGAAGCAGTTTTTTTGTTTTTAGAATTTGAATCTGTTGTAAAGTAATAAACCATTGCGTATATTTGATTATTAGCTGATACCTTAAGAAAACTCATTGTAAAAGAAATGAAGGATACTTTTAAAACATTCAGGCCCAAAAGCTCCATTGTCCAAAAGTATGTGGAGTATTATTATCTGGACATTAAAAATAATAATGTACTCTATGAATTTGAATGTTTTCCGCATTTTAACAACTCAATTTCTCTTTACAAATCACACATCCGGTTAGAAACGAAAGAGGTAATTTATGATGAAGCCGCTCCACCATGTCAAATTTTTACGCCTATCCGGGAAAAAGTTCTTCATGTGAAACAATTCGGGAAAGTCTATAGAATTGTAGTGGTGTTTCATCCTTTGGGAATTCATCAGTTTTATAAAAACTTAGATTTTACGGATTATATTACAGATTACGAGTTCTTTTCTCAACATGAACTCAATGAAATTTTTTCAACCACAGAAACCGATATTCATACCAGGCTGCTGGACGGTTTCCTTGAAAAAAGATTCAAGCCATTTGACCATGCTATTCTTGAAAAATCCATTCATTATATTTTCAATCATTACGAAGATTTTTCAGTTTCAGAAATTTCAAAGGAAGTTGGTGTCAGTAGGCAGCACTTAAACCGGCTTTTTCAGGCTCATTTGGGAGTTTCTGTAAAAAAATTCAATGAAATTGTTCTTTTCAGGCAGACTATCAATAAGAAACTTTTTGAAAATCCTGACCGTAACT
>NZ_MAYF01000203.1 GCF_001684955.1 Chryseobacterium contaminans
CAACGATCTAACTTTTGCCAAGACACAAAAAGAATTTTATTAGCCATGAATGCACGAATAAAAAATCATTCGTGCATTCATGGCGATTAAAATGAGATGGTTCAAAATAGTATTACTCAATTTCATCGGAAATGAAATCCTTGCGCCTTAATAAACATTATGAAAGAAAAAACTTGTGCCTTTGCGTTTTTCAACAAACATTAGTATCTTATTTCATTAAGAATCTTTCTCAGCTCTTCCGTTTCTTTTTCCGTTAAAGGCTTTAAAGGATTTCTCAAATAACCGCTTTCCTCACCCAAAATATCCAATCCTGCCTTAACTGCTCTGGGTAACCCTTTAGCCACAATAAACTTCAACAATTCAACCTGTTTGTAAAAAATATCCTGAGCCTTATGCAATTGATTCTCCTGAATGGCTTTATAAAGATCAAGATTCAATTCCGGGATAAGATTGGGTGCCGCGGTGCACCAGCCAATTGCTCCTGCAGCAAAAGCAGCCAATGCCAATGGATTGGAACCATTATAAAATGCTACATCTTCGCCCAGTTCCTTGCGTAAATAATGCATTCGCTGTACATCTCCCGTACTTTCCTTAATCATGGTTACATTAGGAATTTCAAGAAGTCTTTTCAAAAGAGCCGGAGACATGTCTACTCCACCGGTTGCAGGATTATTATAGGCCATAATGGGAATGGAGATTTTGCTGGCTACAGCATCATAATGAGCTATAATTTCATCATCAGTCAGTTTCCAGTAACTCATCGGGATAATCATAACAGCATCTGCGCCTGCTTTTTCTGCAAATTGTGCGTGGTGTATCGTTTTCTCTGTAGTAAGGTTAGAAACGCCTATCAGTGTTGGAATTCTGCCATTGACCTGTTGTATAGTAGCTTCAGTGACGGCTTCTTTTTCTTCGTCTGATAAATAAGGCATCACACCGGCGCTTCCCAGGGAGGCAATTCCATGACTTCCGGAAAGTATTAATTTTTCAACCATCTCTTTAAAAAGCGGAAGATTGATGGTATTGTTTTCATGAAACGGAGTGATGGGATATGCGATAATTCCTTTAAATGGAACGTTTTTCATATATTCTTGGTTTAAAATAATAATTGTTTTGTTGTAATGCAATTGAAATAAACTGACAGAAAGTAGTAAACCGGGGTATTTTAAAATGAAAAAACTGAAGTATCTGTTTTACTACTTTCTGCCAGCTGAAGATTAAAGGTCTCTACCCTCTTCTTCTCTCAGGGCTACTCCTAAATTCTGAAGCTGTGGTGCATTTTCACAGGCAATATATTTGGCAGGCTCATTATCACTTAAATTTTGGTGTTTATGCCAGGCCCATGATGGAATATAGACGGCATCTCCGGCTTCCCAATGCACTTTTTCATCTTCCACTTCTGTCCAGCCTTTTCCTTCAAGTACAAATAGGACGGTTTCATAAGTGTGACGGTGTCTGTTGGTCTGTTGCCCCGGAAGGAGTCCACCAATCGTCATACTCACATTTTTACTTGGAAGATCTACAAAGAAAACCGGATGCTTTCTTTCGGTTGAAAACTGATTGTGTTCACCTGCATTTTCTACATTTTTATGAATTA
>NZ_MAYF01000204.1 GCF_001684955.1 Chryseobacterium contaminans
TTAAAAACTGTAATTCAGCATAAGCAATCTGCCAAAGGAGGAAATTGCTTATTCTTATTTCGCCGCTGGTTCTTATCAATAGATCTACAGGAGGAAAATCTTTTGTATAGAGATAGTTTTCGAATAGTTTTTCATCTATATTCTCTACGTCTACTTTTCCTTCTTTTACATCTGAGCTGATATTTTTAACGGCTTCCAGTATTTCATTTTGTGAGCCATAGCTGATCGCCAGTACAAGGTTTCCTTTTGTGTTTTCTTTTGTAAGTTCTACCACACGCTGCAGCTGCTCTCTTACTAAAGTAGGCAGCTTTTCAAGATTCCCTATTACATGCATTCTCAATCCTTTACTGAAGATTTCTTCGGCTTCCAACAGCAGAGTTTCCACAAGTAGGTTCATGAGGGTATTTACTTCTTCAGTAGGACGGTTCCAGTTTTCTGAAGAAAATGTGTAAAGTGTTAAATAAGGGATATTGATCTCATTGCATGCATTAATAGCATTTCTTACAGCATTAATGGCATTTTTGTGACCGAAGGTTCTTTCTTCGCCACGAGATTTAGCCCATCTCCCATTACCATCCATAATGATGGCTACGTGTTTTGGTAAATTCTCAGAATTTATTTTATCTTTAATCAACGACATATTAATTAATCACAATAACATGGAGGTCTTCCGAACGAAAACGTCAATCCTAAACTGAAAGTATTTAACCAGTCTTTGGATCTATCATCCCCAATATTTCTCTTTTTAATAAACTCTTCTTCTCTTTCCTTAGCAACAGCATAATAGTTTCCGGACTGTAATAAAGAACCTCCTGTAGCCGGATCCAGGATATCGGCATTAAAGGAACTTTTTACATCCTCAGAAAGAATTTTACTATGATCAAGCTGATCTGTCAAAGTGTATCTAAATGTTGCTTCTGCAAATATAGCCCAAGTATGGTTAAATTTATATTTCAAACCTATACCAAAAGGGATATGCATAGTAACTTTTTTTCCTAATGAATATTCAGTATTTGTTTTAAAGTCCGTTTCATTAATTGGAGCCAGGGCAACACCATCCGGATCTCTTCTGAAATCGTGAGCCAGATTAGCTTTAGGTGCATCAAACATTAGGGCACCTATCCCTCCAAAAATATATGGGCTCACCATACTGATCTGTTCATTATTAACCGGGAAAAAGTTATATTCAAACATTAAACTTGCTTCATATACATTATTTTTCCCGTATGCATTTCTATTTCTTCTATATTCTTCTTTCGCAGCTTTATCGCTAAACTGAATCTGGTTATATCCTAAATCCAATCTAACAGTTTGGTGCGGATTAAAATTAAATCTATATAAAATACCTCCATAAAACGGGATCCCCCAATCCGACATTCTATTTAAATCCAACGGCTTTTGTAAAATATAATTTGTACTTCCTACATCACCCACTAGGTTACTCATACCTAGACGAACCCCCAATTCGTTTCTTTGTGCTTTAACACTCACCACTCCAAGGAAGGCAAGGAAGCTAAACAATAATTTTTTATTCATAAAAGAATATGGATTTATGGTTATTTTAAAA
>NZ_MAYF01000205.1 GCF_001684955.1 Chryseobacterium contaminans
GTGATCCTTGAAAAGCAACACTTTAATTCCGTTTGCTGTTAAAACATCTGCTACCAGTTTTCCGAATTCTTTTGAGTTGTGACGAACGTCATAGGCAATGGCCACCTTAATCTCTTCTCCTTTAAATTGCTGAAGCATATAGTTCGCCAATCCCTGAGTTGCCTGTCCTAATGTATATTTATTTAAGCGGTTGGTTCCTACTCCCATAATTCCACGCATTCCTCCTGTTCCGAATTCCAGTTCTCTGTAGAAAGAATCTTCCAGATCCGGGGAATTGCTGTCGATTAATGCCTGTACTGCCGTTCTCGTTTCTTCATCGAAGGTCTCACTTAACCAAAGTTTCGCTTTTTCTAATGTGTTCATATTTAGTTTAGTTTGGAAGCTGGGGGCTGGAAGAGGGAGGTTGTTTTTGTCCCAGTTTAACCATTCAGCTTTTGATTTATTATTTTGTTTTATATGAGGCGGGAAGTAGGAAGCCGGGAGATGGAAGATATTGCATTCCCTAATTCAGACTTCTGCCTTTTATTTAATTATTCTTTTTGTATAATGAAAAAGTGAAAATGAAGTTTGGTAAACTAAAAGCACCTCCAGCTTCCAACTCCCATCTTCCAACTTTTTAATCCAATTTCTTATTTTCAACTTTCGTTGTCTTTTCTACTTTAAATGCTCTGATCGGATCATTATAATAGACAAATTTTGCAGTGTTCTGAATATTCCCTTTTAAAGAATCTTTTACATTCACCTCAGCATAGTTTCCATTTTTAGAATCGATATTCAGATTGGTAATTTTCCAGTAAGGCGCAATGAGGCTTGCAGTATCAGAAATTTTTATCACTGCATCTTTGGATAATCCTAAGAAGTTAGCACGGCTTCTGTTATGCATTTCCACTTCTGCTCTTCTGGTATTAACAGAACCCATGAAACTTGCATTGTTTTTCATATTCAGTCTGAAATTATCGGTTTTAATTTCGCTTGAAATATTCACCTCAACAGAGTCTGAAACAGATACTTTTTCAAGATTATATTTTGAATAGATGGTTACATTATAAAAATCTACCCCTTTTGTTCCTCTTTTTTCCTTGATGGTAAGTGTTTTGTCTTTTACCTCTACGTCCAGATTACTGGCAACGTTGGGATAGGTTTCTATTTCCACAAAATTCTTGGGTCCTCTGGCATAAAATACACGGAATTTCCCGTTAAGATCCAGATTTACAAATTCCGGAACGTCCACATCTTTCTTTTCAATATTTCCTTTTGGGGAAACTTTCCCACAGGAAACTACTGCAACCAGCATCAATGTGTATAGTACTTTTTTCATATTTAATTTTAAATATTCTACTGACGATCATTATGATCTGTTTCCTTGAAAGTTTTCGGGTCTTTCAAGAATATCTTTTAACAAAAATAGGATTAAAATTTTTAAAAATCTTTGTCTTTTGGCAATAAAATACCTGATAATTTTCAATTTTTTGGTTTTTAACAACAAGCTATATTTTGT
>NZ_MAYF01000206.1 GCF_001684955.1 Chryseobacterium contaminans
TCCGCTTTTTAACGAAGCAATCTCTCTGTCAGTGTCGCTCCGTATTTGCGAGTGCAAAAGTAAAACTTTATTTTGTAATGACCAAATGTTTTTGAAAGAAATTTTAAAGTTTTTTAAGTAACCTTAATCCTTTCCAAAACCTCAATCTATCCACCCCTGCGCTCCGATTAATTCGGACTGCAAAGATAGAAACTTTATTTTAACTTACAACCTTTTTTATTAAAAAAATTAAAAGTTTTTTTCGTTTTTATCTTTTGAAGTATTATAATGTTCCTGCTTATCTAAAAGCTCTTCTGCGCTACCGATCTACTCTCGTTTTCAGTGGGGCAAAGATAGAGACTTATATCATCCTACACAAGTTTATTTAACATAAAGTTTACAACAGTCTATCTATTGTGTATAAGTAATACATTTAACTAACTGATTTATTTGAATTTATGTATAAGGTTATAGTTATCCACAATCAGCATTAATTAGCTGATAAATGAAAAGAAAAACTAAATATAGTATATATAGCTGTTAGGCTTAAAAAATTCGAAGATAAAATTATAGGGTTATTAATGTTAGAAAGCAAGGTCCAAAAAATTTTGGTGAAAATTCCCTGGACATAGTAGAAGTTTGGAAATAAATAATGAATAAATTATAGAAAATCTTTCGTATTTGGTCGTAATAGAGATTTTTATAAAATTATGCTACCGTAGATATTCTTGTATGTAAGATAAGACCTGAGATCTATGATTGATAAGGTTTGGCTAAAGCCATTGGAAGAATCTTCGTTTTATTTGAGCGGGCTCCCTTCCACTAAGCTCAGGATTATAGCCCACTATTATTGATAGATTTCTATTCGTTGGAAAATAATAATAGAGTTAGGTTCTTATAGGATGACCATTGACGGTATAGTAAGAAAGTGCTACCAGGGATAGATCTGTGATAGATGTAATTCTTTTTAAGATGAGCAAATATTCTTTGTAATGAGTAATGAATGATGAATATTTATATGCTACCTGAGCTTGTCGTTACTCACGAACTTTGTCATCCCGTAGGGATCCAGGCAACGCTATCCACAATTATTTTTATATTCATGAGTTCCCATCTATGTTTAGATCCCTTACAGGATAACAAAAGTCTGTACAATAAGAATAGTAATGATACCAGGTAATAGAGTTCTGCTCAATGAATGATAAATTCTGAAGAAAGAATACAAGTAAAAGGTAAAGACTTTGATAAGGAAATGGAAAAAGTAAAAGAAGATACTGGCTAGAGGAGTATCAAGGATTGCATCCCATTACTGATTGCTTCTTGTGTATGGTGCCTTGGTCTTGGGTATACAGCAAAAAAAAAGTCTCACACATTGCTGTATGAGACTTTTAAAAATAAAATAAAAACTGGCGGCGGCCTACTCTCCCGCGTTAGCAGTACCATCGGCGCTGGTGGGCTTAACTTCTGTGTTCGGAATGGGAACAGGTGAGCCCCAC
>NZ_MAYF01000207.1 GCF_001684955.1 Chryseobacterium contaminans
TGAAAGTATTACCAAGCGAAGAGGTTTTTGAATTGTATGATACCTATGGTTTCCCTGATGATTTAACAAGAATTATTGCTGAGGAAAAAGGATTAACGATTGATGAGAAAGGATTCGAGGCTGAAATGGAGAAGCAAAAACTTCGTTCAAAAGCAGATTCTGCTCAGAAAGTTTATGACTGGGTTACTTTAGAAGAAAAGCCTGAAACATTTGTTGGATATGACCAGATTGAATCTGAAACCTATATCACAAGATACAGAAAGGTAGAAAATAAAGACGGGGAATTTTACCAGGTGGTACTAAGCAGCTCTCCTTTCTACCCTGAAGGTGGTGGACAGGTTGGAGATAAAGGTGTTCTTGAAAACGCTACAGAAAGTTTCGAAGTATTGGAAACTAAAAAGGAGAATGGTCTTATCATTTCTTTAATTAATGGTCTTCCAAAAGATGCCGGTGCCGTTTTCTATGCTAAAGTAAATGCTGCTGACAGAAAGAACTCTCAGGCCAACCACTCTGTAACTCACCTTTTACATGAAGCTTTAAGAGATGTTCTGGGAACTCACGTGGAACAAAAAGGTTCTTATGTAGGTCCGGATTATCTGCGTTTCGACTTCTCTCACTTTAATAAAATGACTGAAGAAGAAATTGCTTTAATTGAAGAAAAGGTAAACCAGAAGATCAAAGAAAGCATTGCATTACAGGAATTCAGAAGCATTCCGATTAAGGAAGCTTTGGAAAAAGGGGCAATGGCTTTATTTGGTGAGAAATATGGTGATAATGTGAGAATGATTCAGTTTGGAAGCTCTAAGGAACTTTGCGGAGGAACTCACGTTAAAAACACCAGCGAAATTGGTCATTTTAAAATTACTTCTGAAGGTTCTGCAGCTGCAGGGATCAGAAGAATTGAAGCCATTTCAGGAGATAAATCTGAAGAATACTTCAAGAATCTTGAAAAACAGATCATTGAACTTTCCCAATTGCTGAAATCTAAAGATGTGGTAAGATCCATCGAGAAATTAATCGAGGAAAATGCTTCATTAAAATCTGAAGTAGATGCTCTTAAAAAAGAAAAAGCAAAAGGAGAAATCAGTGACTGGAAGAATGCTTACGAACAGAAAGGCAACAAACAGTTATTAGTGAAAAAGACTTCTCTGGATGCTGGTTCTGTTAAAGATATTGTATTCCAATTGAAGAGAGAGATCCCAACTTCGGTAACGATCATTCTTTCTGATGCGGATGGTAAACCAATGATTACTGTAGGAGTTTCTGATGATCTGGCAGCAGATTACCAGGCAGGAGCTATCGTAAAAGATCTTGCTAAAGAAATCCAAGGTGGTGGTGGTGGAAATCCTGGTTTTGCTACTGCTGGTGGTAAAAACCTTG
>NZ_MAYF01000208.1 GCF_001684955.1 Chryseobacterium contaminans
TGATTATACGAAGCTTTCAAGCCTTTCTGCAGAAGCAAAACAGAAAATGTCTAATGTACGTCCTAAGACCATTGCACAGGCAGGAAGGATAAGCGGGGTTTCTCCAGCTGATATTAATGTTTTACTAGTATATTTAGGACGTTAAAATAAAAATGTTTCACGTGAAACATTTTTTACAATAAAAACAAAAATTAAGGTATTTATTAAGCTTTTAAAAAGTTGATGAATATCTTAATTTTTTAAGTTATATACACTTTAAAAGATGATGGTCATTCCGATGATGAAGAACTATTAAATTATAGTTTATATCTCTACAATTCTAAGCTACCTTCAAACTAAAGAATACCACAAAAACTAAATTTGTATATACTTACTATTTTATTAAAATATAACAGATAGCAAATTCAATGAAAATAAAAGATCATTTTCTTTCACAGGAAATATTTGAAATTAAAGAAACAGAAACTAAAGGGGTTTATAAGACCTCCCCTATTCCATCCAATATTTCCAGATATTATGAAAGTGAAGACTACATTTCTCATCACCAGGATTCCGGAAGCCTGAAAGAAAAATTATACAAATTTCTTCAGTCTTTTAATCTACGTTACAAAAAAAATATTCTTGTGGAAAGAATTCAACAGGGATCAAAAGTATTAGACTACGGATGCGGTGCCGGAGAATTTGTAAAGTATATAGAAAATGATTTTGAAACATTCGGTTTTGAACCTGATGCAGATGCAAGAAAAGCAGCACAAGGGAAAATTACAAAAGCGAAAATTCTTGACGATATTCAAAAAATTGAAGACAAAAGTTTAGATGCAATTACATTATGGCATGTATTTGAGCATATAGAGAACCAGGATGAAATGCTCAATATCTTTCATTCGAAATTAAAAGACAAAGGACTTCTTATTATTGCTGTTCCCAATCCTACTTCTTATGATGCTAAACATTATAAAGAATATTGGGCGGCATATGATGTACCAAGACACATTTATCATTTTTCTAAAAACGGAATGGAAAATCTGATTTCTAAAAAACCAGATTGGAAAATGAGAAAGATCAAACCTTTGATCCTTGACTCTTACTACATCTCTATGTTAAGCGAAAAATATAAAAAATCTCCTCTATTCTGGCTAAAAGGAAGTATCTACGGAACAATTTCGAACATAAAAGCCTCATTTTCGAACGAATTTTCAAGTTTGATATACATTATCGAAAAAAGATAGATAATCGATTTTTAAGCCATTTCTGAAGGTCGATTTTCAGCATTTTGAGCTAAAAAACTTAAAACTCAGGAAAAATTTCCTGAGTTTTTTATTTACCTAATCTTAATAAAGAGATCT
>NZ_MAYF01000209.1 GCF_001684955.1 Chryseobacterium contaminans
AGATTTATCTCAGTGCATGTACAGTATGCACCATTCTGGGGCTGTCTGCCCAGGAAGTTCTTTGGCAGAAAGATATCAAATCCTCTACCCAGGATTTTCTAAGCCAGGTAACGACAACCATTGATCAACAGTATCTTATTACAGGAAGCTCTATACAGTCAGGAAGCTGGAAGATGGAGGCTGGAAGTAGACAAAACAACGGTTACGATTTCCACTTGATTAAACTAAACCAGCAGGGAGAAGAAGCCTGGGAAAAATATTTCTCAGGAAATAACCATGATTATTTATCTGCAACCGTAACCACTCAGGACGGAGGGTTTCTATTGGCAGGAACCTCTTATTCAGGAAAGGGACTGGACAAAAAAGAGGAATCCAAAGGCGGATCAGACATCTGGCTCATCAGGATTAATGAATTCGGGGATGAATTATGGCAGAAAACCTTGGGAACCTCATCTGATGAAGAAGCCAAAGCTGTTATTCAAAGTACAGACCTGGGCTTTTTTGTGGCCGGAAATGTACAGAACTCATCCAAAGGTTATGGTTCCAAAGATGTATGGATTACAAGATTGGATAAAGATGGCAAGGAACTTTCTCAATTGATCTTAGGCGGAAAAGGGTTGGATGAAGTAGAGAAAATGATCCCTACCCGTGATGGTGGAGCTTTACTGGGAATTTACTCAAGGAGCTCCGAGGTTCGTGGTTCAGGATCCGGGGTTCGTAATCCTGAAGGAAAATCTTCGGCTGCAAGTACTGCTACCCATAACCTTCTATCTGCTGCCTCAAAACAAAGCAGCAATTTCGGAGAAGGCGATTACTGGATCGTTAAGCTCGACAAAAACGGAAAAGTAGAATGGGAAAAGAACTTTGGTGGTAAAGGAGATGATCATATCAGAACATTGGCATTAACGGCAAATGGTTATATCATTGGTGGTGAATCCAGATCCGAAAGATCAGGAAACAAAACAGTGGGCATTGAAGAAGGAACAGATCTATGGTTGATTTCTCTTAACGAAAGAGGTGATGAACAATGGCAAAAATCCTGCAACTTTAAAAACAGAGATATTTTGATGGGAATGAGTGTGATTCATTCTTCGGACGATAAATCTTCTAAAGGAATTCTGTTAGGCGGTTACACACAGGCAGAAGGAAGAATAGAAAAAGAAGATGAGACCTTCTGGATATTGTACTTGGATGGAAATGGAAATGAACAATGGAGAAAGCATGTAGCTGGAGAATCCAGGCAGAAACAAGAAAGGCTTTCAGACTTGAAATTAAACAGAGACGGTTCTATTGTTTTAGCAGGAACGAGTGCGAAAGAATTGGGGAAAGAAAACT
>NZ_MAYF01000210.1 GCF_001684955.1 Chryseobacterium contaminans
TTCCGTTGAAGATGCTCCATAATTCAGGGCGCTGCAATTTTGGATCCCACTGGCCAAATTCATCACGAACGGAGAAGATTCTTTCCTTGGCGCGGGCTTTTTCTTCATCTCTGCGGGCGCCTCCGATACAGGCATCAAATTCAAATTCTTCTATGGTATCAAGCAAAGTATAGGTTTGTAGCCAGTTTCTGCTTGGGAATTTTCCTTTAGGTTCTGTTAAGCTTTTCTTTTTGATGGTGTCTTCAACCTTACGAACCACTAAATCAACTTCCAATTGGTTAACAAGCTCATCTCTGAAGTTTAATACCTCAGGAAAGTTATGGCCTGTATCCACATGAACAAACTTAAAAGGTATTTTTCCGTAACGGAAGGCTTTTGAGGCTAAATGAGCCAGTACAATACTGTCTTTTCCACCGCTGAACAGAAGTGCCGGGCGTTCAAATTGTCCTGCGACTTCCCTTAAAATGTAAATAGATTCAGCTTCCAACTGATCCAGGTAATCTAAATGATATGTTGACATGTTTTTCTTTTTTTATTGATGAATATGCAGACCGCATTCTTTTTTATTGGCATCTTCCCACCACCATCGGCCTGCTCTGAAATCTTCTCCTTCCTGAATGGCTCTTGTACAGGGTTCACATCCGATGCTTACAAATCCTTTTTTATGGAGATAATTGTAAGGCAACTGATGGATTTTTACATATTCTGTCACTTGTTCTGTACTCCAGTGAAGAAGCGGATGAAACTTAATGATCTGGTTATCTTCATCCCATTCCAGTGCCGGCATATTCTGTCTGTTTGGGGAATGCTCAGCTCTTAAGCCGGTGATCCAGATTTTATATCCTTTTAAAGCAGATTTCAAGGGATGTACTTTTCTGATGGCGCAGCATGCTTTTCTCTGCTCTACGGATTGATAAAATGAGTTGGGTCCGTTTTCTGTTACAAATTTTTTCAGTTCCTCAGTATCCGGATAATAGGCTTTGATTTCTTTTTTGAAGAAAGCTTTGGTAGAAGCCCAGGTTTCATACGTCTGTTCAAAAAGCCTTCCTGTGTCCAGTGTAAAAATATCAATATTCAGGTTTTTAACCAGATGAGTGATGACCTGATCTTCATAGCTGAAGCTTGTTGAAAATACTGCCCCACCCGGAAATCTTTCTGTCAGTAATTGTAAAATATCCTTTTCAGAAGATATCCCGGAGGTTTCTTCCTTCAATTTTTCGAATTCGTTTTTCAGACTGTTTTCCATTTCCATTCCAATTTGTTGATGCAAATATATATAAAATTCTATAACTCCTATCAAAATAGTAG
>NZ_MAYF01000211.1 GCF_001684955.1 Chryseobacterium contaminans
GAAAAAGTTGTGGATGCTAACGGAAAGATAGTAAAGGAAATGAAATATAACTACAAAAACTAACAAACGATGAAAAAAATACTCATTCCTGTAGGCCTGTTGCTGATAAGTTCTTCAGCACAAGCCCAGCTTAGCCAGGGAGAAAACTATATTCAATCCAAGACCTATCTGGATTATAACGGAACCACTCCAACCAAAACCTCAGAAACTGTCCAATATTTTGACGGATTGGGAAGACCCAAGCAGATTGTCAATGTAAAAGCTTCTCCTTCAGAAAAAGATGTGGTTACCCATATTGAATATGACCAGTTTGGAAGACAGGTTAAAGACTATCTTCCCATTCCACAATCAGGGACTATGAATGGTGCTATTATTCCCAATCCTTTATCCAATGCCACTAATACCCCTTATGGCTCAGAAAAGATCTATTCAGAAAAAGTATTGGAAAATTCTCCCTTAGATAGGATACAGCAGCAAATTCAGGTAGGTAATGACTGGAGCAATAAACCCATAAAATTTGATTATGAAGCCAATATTTGGGAAGATTATGTAAGGAAATATGAAACTACAACGACCTGGGTTGAAGGAAGAACTCAAACTTCTGTTCAGCTTCTTCAGTATTTCCAGCCTTCTCAATTATATAAAAATACACTTACTGATGAAGATGGAAATAAAACCATTGAATTTAAAAATGGTAAAGGTCAGCTTATTTTATCCAGAAAAGCAATCAGTGCTACCGAAAATGCAGATACCTATTATGTATATAATGAATATGACCAGTTGGCCTTCGTTGTCCCCCCACTGGCATCAGCTCCTACTGTGGAATCTTCGACAGTAGAAAATCTGTATTATCAATACCGCTATGATGGCAGGAATCGATTGGTAGAAAAGAAAGTTCCTGGCAAAGGCTGGGAATATATGGTGTATGACAGATCAGACAGGTTAATTCTCTCTCAGGACGCCAATCTAAGGGCTGCCAATAAATGGCTTATTACCAAATATGATAAGCTGGGAAGAATTGCTTATACAGGCTTTTTAACAGGCGGAGATAGAGCAGGTAGACAGAATCAGATCAAAGATCTGGTGATTACTGAAGATAGAAGTACCACAGGATTTACCCGAAACGGAATTACAGTATACTATACCGATGGTGCCTTTGTTGGTGAAATACCTACCGTTTTAAGTGTCAATTATTATGATACCTATCCGGGATATAGTTTTAACCCTCCATTCCCTTCAACGATTCAGGGAGAGCCTATACTGACAGAAACTCCAACAGCCGAAGGCA
>NZ_MAYF01000212.1 GCF_001684955.1 Chryseobacterium contaminans
TTCTCGTAGTTTTTTCCACGGGGTAATTTCAATAAAATCTGGAACTGATATAAATTATTTAATCGGGCAATCTGAGCTCTTTCCGGCCCTAAAATACATTCTTCAGGAAGGTATTTTCTCAGGATTGAACCTAAAAACTGAGAAGCACGGTCTACCTTATCATCTCGGGTATGTTTCAGTTCAATCATAATCAGCTTGGTAAACGGCGGATAATGAAATTTCTGGCGTTCTGTAAGGATATATTTATAGATCTTTGCAGGATTATTCATTTTAATCAACTGGAAAACGGAATGATCCGGATTATAAGTCTGAATCAGTATTTTCCCTTTTCCGGAAACTCTTCCGGCCCTTCCCGAAACCTGCGTAATCAACTGGTAAGCACGTTCTTCAGCTCTGAAATCCTGTACATATAATAAGGAATCAGCTTTAGGAATGGCGACCAGTTCTATATGATCAAAATCAAGACCTTTGGAAATCATCTGGGTTCCTACCACAATATCTGTTTCCCTGTCTTCAATCTTTTCATATAGTTTTTCGTAAGCGAACTTCTTACGCATAGAGTCTATATCCATTCTGTCTACCTCATTTTCAGGGAACAGTTTAGAAACTTCCTCGTGAATCTGCTCTACACCTACTCCTCTTTCATTCAGATTTTCGGAATTACATTTCGGACAGGTTCTTGGTTTTGATGCTCTTTGCCCGCAATAGTGGCATTTCATTTCGTTCGCAGCCTTGTGATACGTCATTACCACATCACAATTGGAACAGTAATTCACATAGCCACAGGTTTCGCACTCAATAACATTGGCATATCCACGTCTGTTGTGAAGCACAATGGCCTGGTTCTTTTCGTCAAGAGTATGCTTGATAGCATCAATAAGTCTTAAGGAAAAATTTCCGTTTACGTTTTTAGATTCCTGAGCTTCTTTGAAATTAATCAACTCATACTCAGGTAGATTTACATTCCCGAACCTTTCATTCAGGAAAACGTATTTCATTTTATCTTTTCTGGCCCTGTAATAGCTTTCAACAGAAGGTGTTGCAGATCCAAGAATAACTCCGGCTTTATATAAACCACCCAAAACCAAAGCAGCATCTTTAGCATTAAAATAAGGAGTGACTTCTCTTGGTTTATACGCAGAATCATGTTCTTCATCCACCACAATCAAACCTAAATTCTGATAGGGTAAAAACAAGGCATTTCTGGTTCCAACAAGGATACGGATATCATTCTGTTTAATTCTTCGCCATACTTCTACTCTTTCGAAATCAGTCAGTTTCTGATGATAAAATCCTAATTGTCTGCCATATTTTTTCTCCAGCCTTTGGGTAATCTGTTTCGTTAATGAAATTTCAGGAAGCAAAAACAGAACGTTCTTTCCTTCTCTGATGCATTCTTCGATCTTTTCTAAATAAATATGGGTTTTTCCGGATGATGTTACTCCATGAAGCAGTACGTTTTTTCCTTCTTCAAAAGCTTCATCGATCTCGGCTTTTGCAATTTTCTGTTCTTCGGAAAGTTCTTCTATCTCTTCAATTTCACCTTCATAACTTTCAATCCTGTCTTTCTGCATATAATATTCCTCCACAAGGCCTTTGTCTGCCAATGCCTTGAAGTGGGAACTTCCAAAATAACCGTCTTCAAACAGATCTGCTTTTTTGATATGAAGATCAGGTTTTTCCGTTTGTTTCTCAAGAATAAGAAGGAACAAATCCTTCTGTTTAGGGGCTTTATTTAGTTTTAAAAGAATTTCTGTTAGATTCTGATTACTTAAAACCTCATCATTAATTCTTACATAAGCTACTTCTTTAGCCTTATACTTCTCTGCAATTTTCTCATCAATTTCAATATATTGCATATCGATCAGAGAATTGATGGTTTTAATAATTTCCTTTTTGGGAATAAAGGCTTCAATGTCTGTAAGATTCACCAATTGTCTTACTTCCAGTGCCTGGATCAGGTACATTTCGTTAACATCAAGGTTTTCAAAGTCAACAACTACACCAGGTTTTAATTTTAAATAGGTTTCACTCTCCAGTTTTAATGAAGAAGGAAAAGCCAATCTGTAGATTTCTCCCAGATTGCACAGATAATAATCGGAAAGCCAGTTCCAGAAACGGATTTGTTCTTCAGGAAGTATCGGTTTTTCGTCCAAAATACTAATGACTTCCTTTGCTACAAAGTTATCCGGTGTATTATCATGAAGTTCAAAAACAATTCCGGTATAAATCTTTTTTCCTCCAAATGGTACTAAAACCCGCATTCCCAATTGAATTTGAGACATCAGTTCTTCTGGAACCTTATAGGTAAAGGATCCTTTTAAATTCAGCGGTAAAACAATTTGAGCGTACTGCAAGGGAAATATTTAAAGTGTAAAATTAGAGGTTTCCGGAGAGAACTGCAACTTTTGAAAGCGTTTCAGTGGCACGATCATCTAATAGAGGTTGGTTTGATGGCCACCCCGTTAAATTTTCAATTTGACACCCTCCAGAGGAAGGGCAATTTTCAGTTTATTGACTGTAGCATTTGTAAATACAAGAAGTTTACTCTTTTAATTTCATTTATTTTAAAAGAAAAACTGGGTAATCTCATACCACATTGCTGAAGTAAAAAAACCTACAATAATGCTGACTCCGATAATCAGGTTGGTGAGCTTTGTATTCAGCCTGAACTGTTCTGCAATAATACTTGAAGTCACTAATGTTGGCATGGCCGCTTCAAAAACGGTAATTTTTGCAACATCTCCTTTTATTCCTAATAATAAAGCCATTCCTAAAACGATTGCAGGTGCCAGAATCAGTTTATACAACATGGAAGCAGACATTTGAGGAATCAGTTTTTTCCAGCCATTAAATTTCAATTGTAAACCGACAGAAAATAAGGCTAGTGGGCTTACTGTAGCAGCCAATTTATCAAAAAGCGGTTCTGCAAAAGTTAAATCGATGAATTGTGACAATACCAGGGCAGAAATACAACCTATTAATGGTGGAAATGTAATTAATCGTTTAAAAATAAATGCTGCACTCACTTTTCCGGATTTGCTTCCTCCTTTCACAGCCGCAATAATTCCTAATGTTGAAAGGGCAAAAAACATGGTTTGGTCGCATATGATTGCAATACTCAAAAGACCTTCACCATAGAAAGCACTAATCAAAGGAAATCCGATGAAAGAGGTGTTACTGTACCCGCTTGCCAATTCTAAAGTACTTCTTGAGCGCCTTGAATATCCCCTGCTTTTACTGTAAAGCATCATATAAAAAAAGCAGAATACAGAGATTAAAAAAGTGGCTGCAATCGGAAAAAGCATTTCCGTTGTCCAATGTACTTTAGGCAGATATTTGAATGAAACTGCCGGCAGAGCAAGATAAAGAATCCAGGTATTGATCCCCTTATGGGCATCCGGGTGGATAGATTTTGTTGCTTTGAATAACATTCCTGCAATAATACATACTGCAATCAGAACAAAATTTACCATAACTGTAAAGAAATAATGTAGTGCAAAGTTACGGCTGATTTTTGAGGTGGGAATGGAAAAATGTTATTTTTTTAGATCTAATAGGCTTTTAAAACCTATTAGATCTTATGATTTTTTCTCGCAGATTATGCAGAATTAAGCAGATTTTAGCCTCTGATGCATAAATTTCAATAAATCTTCAATGGTCTTATGGATAAAAATTATTTTTTGATTTTAGATCTTAGAGATTCAATATGATTTTCAGGATTAAAGTCTGTTGAAATTCCACTATAAAATCCTTCCTTAATAGCATTTTTAAGAAGCTGACTTTTATTTTCCTCATCTTCCAGCAGTCTTAATCCAGCACGAATAACTTCACTCACATTCTTATACCTACCTTCTGAGATTTTATGATCTACAAAATCTTCAAAATAATCTCCCAGAGAAACAGATGTATTACGTCCCATAGCATTCTGATTTTAAATTCCATATCAAATTTATCAAAAAATGGTAACTTTTATACTCCTAATTTACCAATTTATGGTAATTCAAAATAATCTTTTTTAAAAAGTATCAAACAAACTCATTACCTCAACTTTCTCCAAAGATCTGGAAAGTGTAATTCTTTTTGAAGTTCCCGGTAACAGATCAAAGAAATTATCGCTGAAATGAGCATCACCGATCAGGTATACGTCTTTTGCTAAAACATCTGTAGACACTTCAATTTCTGTTGGAGATATTTTTTTAATGATAATATTAGGTTTTGAAAGCTTTAAATCTTTAGGTCTTACCGGAAAAAAAAGCTTTTCAAATTTTGTCTCTCCATTGTCTGAACTTATTTTTAAAACCGCTTTAGATACATCAAATTTTGCCCAATCAGTTTTATTGATGCTAAGAATATTTTCACTTACATCAGCCTTTAGATTCTTGATGACATGGGATTTCCATAACAGCTTTCCATCAAAATCAATAAGCTCGAATTTTACATCAGCCTTTATTTCTTTTAACACATCACTGATCAGATAGATTTCATAAGCATCATTATTTTCCGCAACGGAGATCAATACCGGTTCAAAGCTTCGTTTTACCTGATAGTGAAATGCTTTCCAGTTTCCTAAATAATCAATAGATGACCATGAAACCACCGGCCAACAATCATTCAACTGCCAATACAATGTTCCCATATTATAAGGTTTTGCCCTGCGATGAGCTTCTATTGCGATCTGCATTCCTCTGGCCTGTAATAATTGGGAAACATAGTTGTATTTCACAAAACCTGTCGGGATTTTATAGTCCCGTTCCATGTATTTACTGATGATCTCCCATCCTCTGGCATGTTTTTCATGCGCTTTAATGGTTGGATTTTGTAAATCCAGATCAGAAACTCCTGAAAACATTGATTTTGTTGTAGCTAACGTTGGCATTCCCTGAAATCCATATTCAGACATGAAGCGGCCTACTTTTTCATTATAGATTTTAAAAGGCTGCTCTCCCCACCAAACGCCCCAGTAATGAGAATCTCCTTCTGTAAGGCTTTCTTTATGCCCCCATCCTATTGATGGAGAGCTTGGCCAATATTTATTTTTATCCGGTGCCAGATTTTCCTTCATTGTATTAGGAATAACATCATGAAAAAGTTTCTTATAATCTTTCCAAACCTGTAATGAATCTTCTTTCGAATATTTAAACTGCTTCTGATAGCCCCAATTGACAATAGCTTCATCAATTTCATTATTCCCGCACCACAATGCTATGGATGGGTGGTTTTGAAGCCTGTTGATCTGATCTTTTACTTCTTCTTTCACATTATCCAAAAACTCGTTATCTGCAGGATAAAAACTTCCCGCGAACATAAAATCCTGCCAAACCAGAATTCCGTTTTCGTCACAAGCTTTATAGAATTCTTCATCTTCATAAATTCCGCCGCCCCAAATACGAATCATATTCATATTAGCGTCTTTAGCAGCTTTAATCAGCTTCTGATATTTTTCTTTGGTGATTCTTGGAGAAAAACTGTCTGCAGGAATCCAGTTGGTTCCTTTGATGTATAGAGGGTTTCCATTAACTTTAAAGTAGAATGATTTTCCTTTTTCATCTTTCTCCTGGATAAGTTCAATGTCTCTTAATCCATAAGTAACATTGATATCCCGAATAATCCTTCCTCCTTTTTTATACAAGGAAATTTTTGTTGTATATACATCAGGCTTTCCTCTTCCGTTAGGCTGCCATCTCTTAGGATCTTTAATCTTATAAGGCAGAATAATGGTATTCTGGCCTTTATTGAGATGGAATTTATGCATTCCTCTATTTAAATTGAACCAGGTAAAATATTCTCCTTCTTCTTCAGCAAAAATATTCATATTGAATGACACCTCAGCCTGCGTATCGGAGAGTGACTTCTGCTGAACCTGAACACTTTTAATCTTTGCATTTCTCCAGAACTCCAGCTTTACATCTTTCCAGATTCCTGCTGTTACTAATCTTGGCCCCCAATCCCAGCCAAACTGATACTGGGCTTTTCTTACGAAGCTTCGCGGTGATTCAGGCATGGTAAACGGAACTTTTTTGGCCAGCTCTTTTCCTTCATTAACGGCTGATTTAAATTTTACCTGTAAAAGATTCGTTCCTTGTTTTAAATACTCCTTCACAGGAATTTCCCAGGTTCTGAACATATTATCTGTTTTCTTCAAGAGTTTACCATTAAGATAAATCTCTGAGAATGTATCCAATCCGTTAAAAACAAGATCAATATGATCATAATCAAACTCTTTGAATGAAATATCAAAACTGGTCTGATAATCCCAATCTTCATTTTCTACCCATTGAACTTTCTTTTCGTTTTCATCTTTGAAGGGATCAGGAATAACTTTATTGTTCATCAAATCCAGATGCACCGTTCCCGGGATCTTGGCTGGAAGCCAGTTTTTTTCTTTTGAATTTTTGAACTGCCAGTTTTCAGAAGAAAGATTTCTCTCAGAATACTGAGCAAAAAGAACATTCTGAATGAGAATAAAAGCAAAAAGTAAAGTTTTACGCATCAATAATTTTGTTTACAATTCTGTGAATTCCGTATTTAATGAGTTCACTATTAAAATTAATAAGGAGCCCGAGTTTCATCTGAGTTTGCTTTAAATAAGTCAGTACCTGAGCATTAAAAATAGGATGTATTTCCAGTACAGATTTCACTTCAACAATTACTTTATCTTCTACAATGAGATCAATTTTATATGCATTTTCTATGATTACCTCTTTGTATTGTAATGGTAATACGACTTGTTGCTTTACATTAAAACCCTGTATTCTTAATTCGTAGGCTAAAGCAGTTTCATATGCACTTTCTAATAATCCGACCCCTAAGTTTTTATGAACTTCTATAGCAGCTCCTATTATTTTGTAAGATAATTCGTTTTCTGTCATTTGTGTGTGTTTATTTTTTTAAACGCAAAGTTTTTATTTTGATTATGTATGACTTTTAAGGAAGCGAAGAAAGAATCGATTTGCAATCGATTATGACGAAGCGCATATTATCCTTCTGCTTATTCAGCGGCTTTGCCGCCCAACTTTGCTCACTTAAAATATAAGAGCTTGTTAAATCAAAACTTTGCGTTTAAATTTTTTTAAAGCAATAAGCTTCTACTATTACATCTATGTATTTTGTAAAATAATTCATTTTTGGTCATTTGTCAATGTTTATTTTTTTTAACGCAAAGATTTTATTGTGAGTATTTCTTATTTTTAAGGGGGCTAAGATAGAAAACCGATTTGCAATCGGTTATGATGAAGCGAGCGATATCTAACTGCTTATTCAGCGGCTTTGCCGCCTTACTTTGCTTCCTTAAAATATAACAGCTTGTGAAATAAAAACTTTGCATTTAAACTAAAAATGAATGGGTAAAGTTTACCATCAATAAATGAAATCATTTACATCATATCATTAAAAACTAATAGCAGTTTTGTCATTTCGAGGAACGAGGAATCTCTACAATGTATTGAGATTCTTCGCTACGCTCAGAATGACACGTTAGTTATTTAGTGATTATTTATTCTTCAAAGCTACTACCTCATCAGGGTTTGCAAAGGAACCACCATCCGTAATTGCTGAAGAATGGAAATATCCGGCTTTTGTAACTTCCCTGATCTCTTCAATATTTGAGGAACGAAGACCTCCTCCAACAAGAATTTCAATTCTTCCATTGGAAAGAGCCACTAATTTTTTCAGATTTTCTTTTCCTTCAGATACATTGGGTTTCTGGCCTGAAGTAAGAATGGTTGTAAAGCCACATTCAATTACTTTTTCCAAAGATTCTTCCAATCCTTTTGCTCTGTCGAAAGCACGATGGAATGTGCATGGAAGTGGTGAAGCCAATTCAACCAAGGTTTTATTTTGCTCAACATTCACCTCATCCTTTTCATTCAGAATTCCGAATACAAAACCATCAACATTCAATGATTTTAATGCGATCAGGTCTGATTTCATCTGCTCAAACTCAGCATCTGAATAAGTAAAATCACCTCCTCTCGGACGAATCATCACAAAGATTGGAATGTTTATTTTCTCTCTTAAGTCTTTTGTAGATTGAAAATCGGGAGTTGTTCCTCCTTCGCTTAATCCGGCACACAATTCAATTCTGTCTGCCCCGTTTTCAAAAGCAATCATTGCTGATTCCGGATTAAAGCATGCTATTTCTATTTTTGACATTGTCTTTCTATCTTTTAATTAAATTCAGGAGTATCTTGCAGTACATCGGCAATCAGGAAGGAATTATTCTCCTTACTCACCCTAACTTTGACAGGATATACTGCTTTTAATGCTTTATCATTAAGAACAACATCAAACAAATAATTATTCCCATTTTCAGATATCAGTTCGCATTTGGTTACCTGCACTTTATCCCAATCCTGCCCTGCGATTAAGAATCCAACGCCTACACCTGCTTTTTTAGTATCAAATTTTCCTTTCCACTTATCGTTAAATTCCTTCTCTGTAAGGCTTCCGTCAACATCCATATCAACATTCATAGCATCGGTTTTATAGTCGTAATACTCTTTGGTTGTTATTTTCTGCATGTTTTTATCCAGGCTACCAAGATCTGCTTTAAAGTAGTCTTCAATACTTTTTTCTAACCATTTTTTCGCTTCTTCCGATTCATTTGTCTGAGGCCTCGTTTCCTGAACCACATTTTTTTTCACTTCAGGTTCCGGTTGAGTAGCTAATGCTTCTTTCTTTTCTTCCTTACATCCTATTATTAAAAACAGGGAAGCGATCATCATTCTTTTCATATTCTGTCTATCTGTTTATTTTTGGTTTACCACTTATTTTTAATCTAAATTATTAGTTTACAAATAGTGTTGGACAATCAAAGATTTTCTGTTTTTTAGCCACGAATGAATTTATTAGTACATTCGTTGCCATAAGAAAATTGTGTATTATTTTACTGCAAATTCAGGGGTTTCAAGACGGTTTCCTTTTTGGTCGTATACGGCAAAGTTAAATCCGTCCTGAATACAGTAAGCTCCGTATTCTCCTTTTTTATTGATGGCAATAAAGCCCACCTGAATGTCTTTAAGATTTTTATTCCTTCTCTGATTGATCTTTACAATTCTGTCTACAGCTTCTTTACAGGCTTGTTGTGGGGTTCTTCCCTGCCTCATCAGCTCTACCACAAGATGAGTTCCTACAGTTCTGATCACCTCTTCACCGTGCCCTGTTGCTGTAGCTGCTCCTACTTCGTTATCTACAAATAAACCTGCCCCGATAATGGGAGAATCTCCTACCCTTCCGTGCATTTTGAAGGCCATTCCACTGGTAGTGCAGGCTCCGGAAAGGCTTCCATGAGCATCAAGGGCGATCATTCCTATGGTATCGTGATTTTCAATATTGGCAATGGGTTTATACTGACTTGTTTTCAGCCATTCTTTCCATTCTTTTTCGGATTCTTCAGTGAGAAGATTTTCTTTTTTGAAACCTTGGGAAAGGGCAAACTGCAATGCTCCGTCTCCTACTAACATTACGTGAGGTGTTTTTTCCATCACAGCTCTGGCTACAGAGATAGGATTTTTAATATTCTCAATACAGGCCACTGAACCGATATTGTAGTTATCATCCATAATGCAGGCATCTAATGTTACCCTTCCGTCTCTGTCCGGGCGGCCGCCATAACCTACACTTCTTTCTTTAGGATCCAATTCTACCAGCCTCACTCCTTTTTCAACGGCATCCAGGGCTTTTCCTCCTTTTCCAAGAATCGTCCAAGCTTCTTCATTGGCTTTAATACCGAAATTCCAGGTTGAAAGAACGATAGGTTTATTGGTAACAGTATTATTTTCAGGCAATTCTTTCGCCATCAGATCCAATGGATTTACAGCGAGTGCCGCGGTTGCGATCCCCAGTTTTTTGATAAAACTTCTTCGGTTATTGTTCATTGTATAACAAAATTATAGTATCAACAAATCTAAAAAAAACTTCTTTGAAATCCTTATTATCGTGCAACGAATATCTATATCTGATTTTTATTTATCTTTACTCCCGTAATGGACTTATTTAAGACTTTTAAGAATATTGTTTTCTTCCAGGATTTATCTGATGAGGAAATTAATGTTTTGATAAGCCTCAGCACTCCCAGATTTCTTAGAAAAAAAGAAACACTGGCTGAACCAGGACAGTCTTTTAATCAGTTATTTATCCTCTCCAACGGATTACTGAGATTTTTCTTTGATGATGAAAACGGCAATGAAACGAATCTTTTCTTACCATCAGAAAAAGAAGCAGCCATTATGGAAAGCCCGGAATCATTTTCAGGAGAAAGTGAAAGAAAATACACGATTGAAGCTGTTATAGAATCTCAGATCTTTTTATTTAACAAAGCTGAGTTTGAAGAAGCGGCATTTCAGCACAGGGGAATTTACAATGCTTATCTGAAATCTTTAAAACAAATCATTAACACCCTAAAGGTACGCACAGAACAGCTTTGCTCCACTTCTCCCCATTCCCGATATGAAGAGTTCCTGGAAAGCCGTCCTTTCACTTCCCAAAATGCTAACAGGAAGTATATTGCCAATTTTCTGGGCATTACTCCCAATTCACTTTCAAGGATGACCGCAAGGGTTCATAAAAAAAGGAACGAAAGAAAAAAATAACTTAGGAATACTTTTTCTCACTTTATTCGATCTATTTTTGCTTCATCAAAATACTGTTACACAATTTATTAAAAGCAAAATGAGAAAAATATTATTCACAAAAAGGATTACATTCAATCATCTTTACCCTTCATGAAGATGTAAGCTAACTGACTGGCATTTACAGTCCGGTTACCTCTTGTTATACCTTTAATTATACCTTATACCAATATATTATGCAAAGAATATCCATCCTTCTCTGCCTGTTACTTTCATGCAATTTTGTTCAGGCATCCACAGGAATAGAAGACCATATAGCTGATGTTGCATCCTGGGTCATTTTACTTGTTTTACCTTTGGCCGGGATCTACCTTTTCTGGAAAGTTCACATTTATCCGGAGAAAGTAGCTGAAAAGAAGAATCATCCTCAGCTCAACGCCATAAAGAGTATGTGCCTCCTTTCTCTTGTGTTTGGAGGCCTTTTATGGCCGGTTGCCCTAATCTGGGCGAATTATGATTACGGCAATCAAAATCAACCTAAAAATAATCCTGATGCGCCTAAAGAGCAGGAAGAAGAAGAACTTAACACAATTGAAAATTAATCAACATGCTAGAATTACTCATCGCCATATATGCCGGAATCTGCTGGCTTCTCATTAAAAAATTAAAATTAATTCCCTGGACATTTACCACACAGGTTGTGGTATATTCCCTTCCTATTTTTGGATCTATCGCTTTAATATTAAGCCTTAATTACTACTGCCCTATTACTTCCGATGTGAAGGTGGGAAACAGAAGTGTGGATATTACCACACAGGTTTTAGGGAAAGTTAAAAAAGTATATGTAAAAACCAATCAGGAGGTTAAAAAAGGAGATACCTTATTTGTTCTGGACAGAGAGCCGTATGTACAGGAGATTAAATCTCTGGAAGCAAAACTCAGTAATATGAAAGCTACTGTAAGCTCCTACAATACAGATATTGCTTCATCCAGAAAGAATATTGCGGGTTTACAGTCACAACTTGATCTGGCCAATAAAAGAGTGAATCAATATAAAGAATTGGTGGAAGCTGGAGCTGCCAATAAATTTGATCTGGAACAAGCAATGACGAATGTTCAGGACTTACAGTCAAGAATCAGTGCAGCACAGGCTCAGCAACAGTCTCTTGAAACCAAGTCGAATGCTTCTTATAATGGAGAAAACTCTTCTGTATCGGAAATTCAGGCGAAATTGGATCAGGCGAAATGGAATTTGTCTCAAACCGTTGTTTTAGCTCCTACTGATGGTATTATTCCGAATGTTCAGCTTAATGAAGGGGCTATTATGGCTCCGTTTAAATCTGCGTTTGTTTTGATTCAGAAACAGCAGTCTGTTATCGGATTCTTTGCTCAAAACGAACTTGAAGCTGTGAAGAATGGTGATGAAGTAGAATTGGCTCTTAAAACAGAACCGGGAAAGGTGGTTAAGGCTAAACTTGAGTATGTAATTGATGCTACCAGCCAGGGTATTATGAACAATGCAGGAGGAATGCTTGGCGGAAACGGTTCTACAGCAGGACTTCCTGATACTGCCAGACAATTACCGGAAACGGATGGAAAAATGATTGCCAAGTTTGTTCTGGAAGATAACCAAAAGCAACTGACGGTTGGAGCGAGAGGTACAGCGGTTATTTATTCGGATCATATCAAACCTTTACATCTTATCCGAAAGGTAATGGTACGCATCAACAGTAAAATTAACTTCGTTATTCCAAAACTTCATTAATATGTACAAAAGATTCATCATGGCAGGAATCCTGGCTGTAAGTCTTAGCTCATGCATAGGCTACAAGGAACCTACCAAAGAAAACATAGCTGAGTTAAAGGAAAAAAATGAAATTGCCTCTCATATTACCATTCCTGATGAATGGATTTTTGACCGGAATGCCAATTCCAGATCTCTTTCTTATGATTGGATTACGGATCTTAAGACTCCACAGCTAGAAGCACTTATCAATGAGGGAATGCAATATAATGCAGATATTATCATTGCTAAAGAAAAACTCAATCAGATTGAGCTGGCGATGGAAATTGCAGGGACTAATCTTTATCCAAGTGTAAGTGCCGTTGCCAATACCTCCAACAACCTTGTAAGTGAAAGCCAGATCAGTCGTCTTGCACTAAAGGCAAGCTGGGAAATTGATTTATGGGGTAAAAATAAATCGGCACAAATGGCCAGTACCAGCGATTATTTTTCTGCCAAGCATAAAAGCACCCTGTTACACCAGTCTATTGCTGCGATGATTGCAAAGGCGTATTATCTCAATATTGCCGGAAACATCCAGGAAAATAGGATTGAAGGTTATATTCAGAAAACTAAAGAGCTGGAAAAACTATATGGTATTCAGAAAAAAGTAGGAACTGCAAATGCTCTTGATTTATCTAATATCTCTGCCGAAATTATTTCTTTGGAAGGATATCTGGAAAAGATCAGAAATGCCAATAGGCAGTCCAGGAGATCTCTTGAGCTGCTTACCGGAAAATATCCTGAAGGAAAATTAACCACGCAGAACTTTTTTAATCCTGTACAAAATAACATTCCTTCTTCTTTTCCATTGGAGCTTTTAGAAAGCAGATCTGATATACAGGCTTATCATTTTCAGATAGAAAAGGCTTTTTATGAGGTTCAGCAGGCTAATGCAGCAAGGCTTCCTTCTCTTACCATCAGTTCTTCACTGGGAACGGCAGGCAGTAATGTGGAATCTATTAATTCATTATTTACGAATCCTTTACTGAGAGTTGGTGGTGGCTTGGTTTCTCCAATTTTTAATGGTGGAAAGCTTAAGAAGAATATAGAAATAAAAAACTCACAGCAAAAACAGGTGGTTGAAGAGTATTCAAAAGCAGTTCTGAACGCATTGAATGAAGTGGAATCATCATTAGCTAATCTGAATTCTCTTGAAAAGCAGAGCGGTTTTAACCGTAAAGCCATCAATGAACTGAAAAACAATATCAGCCTCACTGAAAAACAAATTAAGGTAGGAACCAATAACAGTTTCATATTGATCCGGAAACAAAGGGATCTTCTTAAAAATGAGATGAATCTTATCAACCTGGAGCTTCAGGACAAAATGGAACGCATCAATCTTTATATGGCTCTGGGTGCACAAAACTTCATTTTTTCATAATTTTGTACGGAAAGACAACGAATGGATATTCGCTGTCTTTTTCGTTTTGTATCAACAAAGTTTTAACAATTAAGTTGTTTTAAAGTTAATAAGCGCATGGATAAAAAGTACACTTAAGGTTTTGAAAATCTACGATTTTCGTTAATGAATCTATGCATTAATGTGGTAGCTTATCTCTAAAATATCCATAGACCCAGGTTCCGGCAATGGCACTTAAAAGGGTAACAGATACAGCCAATGCTCCGGTTCCGATCTGGGCAAAAAGTGGTCCCGGACAGGCTCCGGTAATCGCCCAACCAAAGCCAAAGATCAATCCGCCATAAATCTGGCCCTTATTGAACTTTTTTGGGGTTAATGTAATAGGTTCACCATGGATTGTTTTGATGTTGAATTTCTTAATCAGCCACACTGAAATCATTCCTACCAAAACGGCGCTCCCGATAATTCCGTACATATGAAACGACTGTAAACGGAACATTTCCTGAATTCTGAACCAGCTGATCACCTCAGCTTTTACGAAGATAATTCCAAAGATGATTCCTGCTGCCAAGTATTTTAAATTATAATACCACGGGTGTTGTAGTTTGCTTTCATTTGTACAAAAGGCATCCTGTTGATGAATATTTTGTTCCTGTTCTTTTAACATTGATTTGATTCTTAAAAATTAAACTTATAGGGAAAGGATGATCGGCAGGATAAGATTCGCCATTAGGAACCCTCCTATCATAAAGCAAATAGTAGCCACCAATGAAGGCCATTGCAGATTGGAAAGCCCCATGATTGCATGACCGCTGGTACATCCGCCCGCATATCGCGTTCCAAAACCTACCAGAAATCCGCCTACTACCATCATGATGAATCCCCTTAAGGTCAAAAGGCTCTCAAAGTTCATGAGCTGAGTTGGAACAAGGTTAGTATAATCTGTAATTCCGTAGCCAGCCAACTCACTTTTCAGATCAGGATTAACCGTAATTTCTGAGGGGTTCAGTAAAAAATTGGCCGCTATCATTCCTCCGAAGAAAATTCCCAATACAAAAAACAGGTTCCAGGCTTCCTTTTTCCAGTCATATTTAAAAAAATTGACGTTGGCTGGTATACAAGCTGCACAAATGTGTCTTAGCGAAGAACTGATTCCAAAGGATTTATTTCCCATTATCAATAAAGCAGGAACGGTTAACCCGATTAAAGGTCCCGCTATATACCATGGCCATGGTTCTTTTATGATCTCCAACATATCTATTTATTATTATTTAAAAATTTTTGTCTGACATACAAAATTGCTTTTTGAAACTCCTGTAGCTGCGATGGCTTTAAAACCACCTTCAATCTCAGTAAAATTTCTGTATCCTCTTGCCTGAAGAATACTGGCGGCCATCATACTTCTGTACCCTCCGGCACAATGAAGATAGAAATGTTCTTCCGGCTGGATCTCATCAATCCATTCATTAATATAAGCCAAAGGTTTGCTGTAGGCATTATTTACATGTTCGGCAGCATATTCACTTTCTTTCCTTACATCAATAATCTTGGCTTCTTTACCTGAAATCTCTTTTTCAAATTGTTCTGCAGAGACACGGTTCACAGAATCCATTTCTTTTCCATTGTTCTTCCAAGCTTCAATTCCTCCTTCTAAAAACCCCAGAATATGATCGAATCCTACCCTGCTTAATCGGGTTACCGCTTCTTCTTCATCTCCCGGTTTTGTCACTAGCAAAATAGGCTGATTTACGTCTGCAACCAAAGCTCCAACCCATGGCGCAAAATCACCATCTAATCCTATATTGACGGATTGTGGGATAAATTCTTTGGCAAATTCACCATTGTTTCTCACATCCAAAATTAAGGCTCCGGAAGCTTCTGCTATTTCTTCAAACTGTTCAGGTTTAAGAGCATGTAATCCTTTTGACAAGACTTCATCAAAGCTATGATATCCTTTTTTATTCATCATTACATTCATTCCAAAATATGCCGGTGGTGGTAAAAGTCCATCTGTTACTGCTTTAATAAAGCTTTCCTTATCGCTCTGATTAAGCGCATAATTTGTTTCTTTTTGGTTCCCTAATGTATCAACCGTTTCTTTCTGCATATTTTTACCACATGCTGAACCTGCGCCATGAGCGGGATATACCACAATATCATCATTTAAAGGTAATATTTTTTGGTATAAACTGTCATATAACAACCCTGCTAGATCTTCCTGCTTCATATCCGTAGCTTTTTGGGCAAGATCAGGACGGCCTACATCTCCAAGAAATAGAGTATCTCCACTGAAAAGAGCCTTTTCATTTCCCTCTTCATCAATCAACAGATAACAACTGCTTTCCAAGGTATGTCCTGGAGTATGAAGGACTTTTATTTTGATATCTCCAATCTCAAATATCTGGTTGTCTTCTGCAATGATAGCCTTAAATTCAGGATTTGCAGTGGGACCGTACACGATTGGAGCATCCGTTTTTTTGCTTAAATCAAGATGTCCGCTCACAAAATCTGCGTGAAAATGGGTTTCAAAAATAAATTTTAGCCGTACACCATCCTTTTTTAATCTTTCCACATAAGGTTGGGTTTCTCTTAAAGGATCAATAATAGCTGCTTCTCCGCCTGATGTAATATAATAAGCGCCCTGAGCCAAACATCCTGTATAAATCTGTTCTATTTTCATTGTATTCATTTTTGATTTTGTTGTCTTGTACAAAGTTCCTTCTTTCTGTGTTCTCCTACAGTTACTTTTGTTACATAGCAGAATTTTGAAACCAATTTTTTTTTTAACCACAAATCGAAGATTCGACGAAGTCAAAAGGCACAAAAGTTTTTTTATAACACTTTAGTTCCCTTAAGAGAGTTTAGAAATTACTGCATAAGAAGTACATTAAAGATGAAAATCAAAGATTTTCATAAAGCTTAAGTGCTCTTTCAGCAGTATGAATCATAACTTATATTTACTTAAGTGTTATAAAGGTTTTGTGACTTTTGTGGTTCAATTTTGTTATACCATATTTGTTATAGAAATAGATGAAAATCATAGATCTCGTAAAGCTTAAGTGCTCTTTTCAAAAGTATGAATCATAACTTCTATTTTACTTAAGTGTTATGAAGCTTTTGTGCCTTTTGTGGTTCAATTATATTATAGCATACTGGTTTATAAAAATATTTCCCGGGTGATGATATAAATTCCCATGACCAGAATAAACCACCCGAATGCCGGTTTCAGTTTTTTACCATCAATCTTTTTAGAGATTTGTGAACCTATGATAATTCCAATGATGGCAATCGCTGCAATGGAGGTCAGTAATTTCCATTCTATTTTTACAGTATTGATGGATGAAAAGAACCCAATCAGGGAGTTTAGAGAAATAATAACGAGTGAAGTTCCTATCGCCGTTTTCACCGGAACTTTTAAAAGGTTAACCAATGCAGGGATAATCATAAAACCTCCGCCAGCGCCTACCAAGCCTGTTAAAACACCTACTATGATTCCTTCTCCAGCCGCCAATAAAGCTTTATTTCTATTAAAATCACTTCCATCCGCATCCCCGGTAGCCGGACGTTTAATCATTTTATAGGAAGCAAGAATCATCAACGTTGCAAAAATCAACAACAGAAAAATATTTTTGGTTACTGTAAAACCTTTTACAATGAGTAGTTCTTCCGGAATGAGAGGCAGCAGATACATTCTGGTTAAAAAGATTGAAATAATGGAGGGCAATCCAAAAATCAGGACCATTTTAAAATCAACCAAACCTTTTTTGAAATAGGAAACAGAACCCACCGCACTGCTCACTCCTACAATAAAAAGAGAGTATTCTGTAGCTAATAAAGTATCAATTCCAAAAAGATAGACCAATACGGGAACAGTGAGAATACTTCCACCACCGCCAATTAACCCTAAAGAAACACCAATTAAAACCGCTGCTGCATATCCTATAATTTCCATTTGTTCAACTATTATGATGCAAAATTGGAGTTATTTGAGGAAAGCTACAGTTACTTTTGTTACATAACAGAATTTTGAAACCTATATCTATTTTTTTTAAACCGCAAAAGTCACAAAAGCTTATTTTTTAAAAACACTTGAGTTCACTTAAGAGAGTTTAGAAACTGCTGCATAATAAGTTCACTAAAGGTGAGAATCTATAATTTTTCATAAAGCTTAAGTGCTCTTTTCAGCAGTATGAATCATAACTTATATTTACTTAAGTGTTATGAACTTTTGTGACTTTTGTGGTTTGGATGACCACCCCGTCAAAAATTCTTTGAATTTTCGCCACCCCTCCAGCGGAGGGGAATATGAGCGTTTATTATTAACTAACAGTGAGAAAGGAGAAGAGAAATTGTAACTAGTTGGTAGATTTCAAAAGGGTGATTTTGTTTCTACCCAGTTTTAGTCTTCCGTCTTCTTCTAGCTGTTTGAGAAGTCTTGATACTACTACACGAGCTGTTCCCAATTCGTTGGCAAGCTGTTCATGAGTTGTATTGATGGTATCTGAGTGAGTAAGTTCAGATTTTTTATGAAGCAAATTCAGGAGTCTTTCGTCTACCTTTTTGAAGGCAATGGCATTGATGATATCGAGTAATTCCTCAAAACGTTTGTGATAAAGTCTGAAAATATAATCCAGCCACTCCGGATGTTCTTTGATAAATAAGGAAACTTTATCTATAGGCAGAAAAAGAATTTCAGCATCTTCTTCTATTTCTGCTTTTACAATACTTTTTTCATGGTGCATTCCGCCCAGAAAAGACATGATGCAGCTCTCGCCTGCTTTAATATAATACAGCAGGATCTCGCGCCCATCTTCTTCTGTCCGGATTACCTTCATCATCCCTTTCATAACGATAGGAATGGAACGAATAGATGCATTTTCATTTAAAATAATATCTCCTTCATGATAGTTTTTGGTGATTCCGTACTGATAGAGTTTTTCAACCAGATCTGGTGAAGAGCAAAATTCTGAAGAAAGTATGGTATCCTGCATGGCAAAAAATTGAATAGGCTAATTTACGCCAATTTCATCAACAAACAGCCATGCTTTTGAATCAGCACCAGGATTTCCTGATGGGATAATTCCTGCATTTTCAATCATAATCTTCAGATATCTTGCATTCTGCTTACCTAACTTCAATTGTATTTTTCCTTTAGCATTTTGAATATCCTCTTTTCCTATTTCTTTGATGATTTTAAAATTTTTATTATCATCAGAAACATAAATTTTTGCAGATTTTGCAAGATGAATCCAGCTGCCTTTATTTTCCAGCGTATTAAAATAGATTTCTGAAAAATCGGTTTTCTGACCAAAGTCTATCGTTGCCACGACGTCTTTCCCCTGAAAGCCCAACCATGTTTTACCCAGTTTCTTTACATTTCCAATAATACCATCTACCAATGTAAATGCACCGCCGAATGAATAATTTTCACTTGGCTGCTGCTCTAACGTAATCTTTTTTCCCGTTGATTTTGATACGATAAAATCTTGTGATGAAACAGCACTTTTCAGCTGCCCACCTTCAAAATAAGCGGATTTAACTGTTAAAGAATTTGGAATGGAAACAGGAGCCTGATAATTCTTGGAATTTATTGTTGGAACCGTTCCGTCCAAAGTATATCTGATTCCGTTTGGATTTTGTGAAGTAGAAAGTTCGTAAGCTATCCCATTATTTGAAGGGATTACTTTTCCTGAAATGTTGTAAATACTTTTTGCGTAGTTCACATTCATTTTATCCAGTATTTTGAAATGGCTGATCACTCTGTTTTCAAAATCTTTATAATTTTTAGGATCTGAAGTTCCCCATCCAACTTCTGAAAGTGCCATCAGTCTTGGAAAAATCATATACTCTACCTGTTTGAAATCCAGAATATATTCAGTCCATAAATTAGCCTGAACGCCCAGAATATATTGAGCCTGATCAGCATTTAATTCTTCAGGAATAGGATTATAGGAATATACTTTATCTAAAGGAGTAAATCCACCAAAAGCGTTAGGTTCAGATTGTGGATCTCCCTGATAATGGTCAAAATAGCAATAAGATCCTGGTGTCATTACAGCAAAATGTTTCGCTTTTGCAGCTTCAATACCACCGTTTACTCCTGTCCAGCTCATTACAGCGGCATTAGGAGCCAATCCTCCTTCAAGGATTTCATCCCAACCAATGATTTTTCGTCCTTTACTGTTGATATATTTTTCAATTCTCTGAATGAAATAGCTTTGCAGCCCATGTTCATCCTTCAGATTATTCTTTTTGATTAATGCCTGGCAATGCGCACATTCTTTCCATCTTGTTTTAGGACATTCATCCCCGCCGATATGAATATACTGAGATGGAAACAACTTCATCACCTCATCCAAAACATTCTCCAGAAATGTAAAAGTTTCATCTTTAGGACAGAAGACATCATCAAAAACACCCCATTTGGTAGCCGATTCAAAAGGTCCTTTGGTGCAGGCCAATTCAGGATAAGCAGATAATGCTGCAAGGGCGTGACCAGGCATTTCAATTTCCGGAACCACTGTTATATGTCTTTCCGTAGCGTATTTCACTACTTCTTTTATCTGCTCCTGAGTATAAAAATAAGGTCCATAAGGTTTCCCATCGAAGGTATTGTCCACATAAGCTCCAATCATTGATTCTTTACGTTTGGAGCCAATCTGCGTAAGCTTTGGATATTTTTTAATTTCAATTCTCCATCCCTGATCATCGGTTAAATGCCAGTGAAAAGTATTCAGCTTGTACATCGCAAGATAATCAATATATTGTTTCACCTCATCTACCGTGAAAAAATGACGGCAGACATCAAGATGCATTCCGCGCCATGCAAATTTAGGATGATCCTCGATCTTCATTGCAGGAATTTTTCCAACTGGTTTATATTGTTTAAGAATCTGAATGAGTGTTTGAAGAGCCCAAAAGCGCCCCTGATCAGTATAAGCTTTAATCGTAATATTTCTTGATGAAATCTCAATAGTATAGTTTTCCTGCTCCTGTTCTTTGCTTAAAGGTACAATAGATGGTGGAAACAATGCCTGTACCAGATGCAATTCTTCTTTTGCACCATAGGTAAGCGTGAAAAATTCTCCTAAGTATCTTTTATAATATTCTCTTTCCGGTTTGGATAGATTTTTATCTAAAATAAACTTCTCAGGGATGATAAATTCTCCTTTTAAAAATTCAACTTTCTGAGGATAAGGAATTACATTCAATTTATTTTGAGCAAACATAAAGCTTGAAAGCAACACAAAAAATACTAAAAAGGTTCGTACCATTGGGTAGGGTTAAAGTTTTAGCTAATATACTTATTTTTCAAAACTTTGAAATGGTTCAGATTTTATATTTTACCCATAAAAATTTGCAGTAAAAAATACAATTGCTTTTCTGGGAGATCGTGAATAACTCAATTCATGAACAAGTTTTTTTAACTTTAAAATAAATTATAAATCAAAGATCTATATCAGCGATACTCTGTTTTTTCAATTCAGAAAAAATTATGGTTTATTTTTTGATACTTTACGTCACTTAAAAGATTAAACATCTAAATTTGTAAAAAAAATACAATGAGAAAAAGCATTTTTATAGCAGCCGGATTATTCCTTTCCATTTCTACACAGGCACAACTTCTTGATATTTTAAAATCAACAGTTAAAGACAAAACAGGAATTGATTTAAACAATCCACAGGCCACCAAAGGTTCTACTACTGCTACAACGACAAATACGAAGACTACAACAACAGT
Organism: Chryseobacterium contaminans; assembly: GCF_001684955.1. GTDB lineage: Bacteria > Bacteroidota > Bacteroidia > Flavobacteriales > Weeksellaceae > Chryseobacterium > Chryseobacterium contaminans. The sequence goes on from NZ_MAYF01000212.1 coordinate 21,459, forward strand.
TCCCACCTCTACTTCAACCACAACATCTCCTCTTAACGTTGGAAATCTTACTTCCACTCAGATTTCTTCCGGATTAAAGGAAGCTTTAAGCATCGGAGTAACGGATGGAGTGAAAAAACTTGCATTAACAGACGGCTTTTTGAAAAATGAAGCCGTAAAAATCTTAATGCCTGAAAAATTAAGAAAAGTTGATATGACACTTCGTTCTGTAGGATTAGGAAGCCTTGCTGATGAAGGCGTAAAATTATTGAACAGAGCGGCAGAAGATGCTGTAACGGAAGCTGCACCTATTTTCACCAATGCGATCACTTCTATGACGATCACAGATGCTAAAAATATTCTGTTGGGAAGTAATAATGCAGCAACAAGCTATTTACAGAGCAAAACCCAGTCTCAGCTCTTCACAGCTTTCCAGCCTAAAGTAAAGGCTTCTTTAGGAAAAGTAGGTGCTGATGCGGTTTGGAAAAATCTGATTTCAAAATATAATACATTTACAGGACAGTCTGTAACCACAGATCTTAATGAATATGTGACTACAGAAACCATTAACGGTGTATTCAAAATGGTAGCTGATAAGGAAAGTGGAATCAGAAATACACCGGCAATGAGAACCACAAGCATATTACAGAAGGTTTTCGGAGCACAGGATGCTAATAGATAAATTAAAACTTAAATAGAATAAAAAGGCTGTTTCACACGTGAAGCAACCTTTTTTATTTATACCTTAATTTCTTTTGTCTTGAAACAAAAGAAACAAAAATTCAAGACTTGGATTCCTTTGCTAAAAATAAATTCTGTTCTCTAAAAATTTTAAACTCGTGCGGTAGCTATATAATTATATTATCAGAGTTTTTCCCGCACTCAGACAGAAAAATTTTCTTAACGTTCACAGAAATTATTTTTTTAACGCTCCGGACTCCTATGTCATTTCAATCAATCAGCTTCTATTTAAAAGAAGTAAAAGTATTTCTACCAGAATAGATTTCAAGTGAATGATGATTGCAACAATTCCGTTGATTGAACTATATGATATTTTGCCATGAATAAAAAAAGAATTCGTGTATTCATGGCGATTATAAATCTGCGTAATCTCTAGAATCTGCGAGAAAAAAATATGGTTTTGAGAGATTCTTCATTTCGCGCGGTTTCATTCAGAATGACAGAAAAGGTCTTGATGACATTTCTATTCATTCTCTGGACGTTATAGGAATTGAAATAAAAAAACCTTGCGGCGGGCAAGGTTTGTATTGTATTTAGAATTGCATTTCAGGAATTTCACCTTCAATGATAAGATCTGCTTCCGTTGCTTTGATAATGTCTTCTACTGAAACTCCTGGTGCTCTTTCCAGCAGTTTGAACCCTTTTGGAGTTACTTCCAGCACCGCTAATTCAGTTACTACTTTTTTCACACAGTTTACACCAGTTAGTGGAAGGGTACATTTTTTAAGGATTTTGCTCTCTCCTGCTTTGTTTACGTGCATCATGGCAACGATAATATTTTCTGCAGAAGCTACCAGATCCATTGCTCCTCCCATTCCTTTCACCATTTTTCCCGGAATCTTCCAGTTGGCAATATCTCCGTTCTCAGAAACTTCCATTGCTCCAAGGATGGTAAGATCTACTTTCTGTCCGCGGATCATCCCGAAACTAAAAGCTGAATCAAAGAATGAACCTCCATCTAAAATGGTAATAGTTTGTTTTCCGGCATTGATGATGTCTGCGTCTTCTTCCCCTTCAAAAGGGAAAGGTCCCATTCCCAACACTCCGTTTTCACTCTGAAATTCTACGGAAATGCCTTCCGGAACATAGTTGGCAACCAAAGTCGGAATTCCGATTCCCAGGTTTACATAATAACGATCTCTCAGTTCTTTTGAAATTCTTTTGGCAATTTGTTCTTTTGTAAGCATAATTAAAACTTAGACTGCAATTTAATTATTTTCAGCCGAATACAAAAGGGGTTGGAGCAGGAAGTTGGAAGCTGGAGGCTGGAGGTTAATATCGGTCCGAAAACGACTATATTACTTTATAATTACTTATAAACTGTATAACTTCCTTTTTCCCGAACCTGATTTTTTAATCTTCCTCAACAACAGATCATTATCATTCATAATTAACATCGTTAGTAAAAATAATATCATTAATTTTGCATCATTATTTACTAGAATGAAAATACTCTTAAGATACCTTAAACCTTACCAATGGTTGATTATTATTTCTTTGCTGTTGGCCACCATTAACCAGGTTTTCTCTTTATTTGCGCCTGCCATTACAGGGAATATTCTGGACCAATTGGTTACCCATCCCAACTTTTTTGACAAGGAAAAACTTCTACCCAGAAATATAGATGAATACCTTTATGGAACTTCGGTATATCACGGGGCATTCTATTTCTTAGGCTTATTGATCGGAACAGCGATGGTGAGCAGAATTGCCAAAGCTTTTCAGGATTATGTAGTGAGTGTTATTACTCAAAAATTTGGAGCGAAGATCTTTACGGATGGTTTAAAACATTCAATGGCATTGCCTTATCAGGAGTTTGAGGACCAGAGAAGCGGTGAAACATTGTCTATTTTAACTAAAGTAAGAGAGGATTCGGTGAAGTTTATTACCAATTTCATTAATATTTTCTTTGGGATTTTAGTGAGTATTATATTCGTTTCGGTGTATGCGATCCGTCTGCACTGGTCAATTATGCCTGTCTACATCTGTGGAATTTTCCTGATCGCTTTTATCACGAATTTATTGAGTAAAAGAATTAAAGTCATTCAGAAGAATATTGTTTCTGAAACAACAGCTTTAGCCGGAAGTACTACGGAAAGCCTTAGAAATATAGAGATTGTAAAGAGTTTAGGCTTAACGAATCAGGAGGTTATCCGTCTGAATAATAATACCTATAAAATCCTGGGACTTGAGCTTAGAAAGGTAAAAAGCATCCGTTCTTTAAGCTTTATCCAGGGAACGATGGTGAATTTCCTTCAGCAGATGATTACCCTGACGCTTTTGTATCTGATCTTTAAAAACATTGTAACTCCCGGGCAGTACCTTTCCCTGATGTTTTATGGATTCTTTATTTTCGGACCTATGCAGGAGATCGGAAACATCATTATTTCCTACCGTGAAGCAGAGGCATCACTTCAAAACTTCGACCGTTTGATGAAAAAGGATGTAGAAGAAAAACCACTTCATCCAAAACAAATTGGAGCGATTGAAGAACTGGCTTTCAAACATGTTTCTTTCAAGCATCAATCTGCCCAGTATAAAGCATTAAATAATATTTCTTTTGATGTTAAAAATGGCGAAACCATTGCATTTGTGGGACCCAGCGGATCCGGAAAAAGTACATTAGTAAAATTACTGGTGGGGCTTTACAGGCCGCAGGAAGGAAATATTTTTTACAATGGAATTAATGGGAAAGAATTTGATTTTGATGAATTAAGAAATCAGATCGGTTTTGTGACGCAGGACACTCAGCTTTTTGCAGGAACCATTAAAGAAAATCTTCTCTTTGTAAACCCTAAAGCTACTGAACAGGAACTTACCCTCGCTTTGCAGAAATCGAGCTGTACAGCATTACTGGAAAGAGCAGAAAAAGGTATTGAAACGGTTATCGGAGAAGGCGGACTGAAATTAAGTGGTGGTGAAAAGCAAAGAATTGCCATTGCCAGAGCACTTTTAAGAAAACCTCACCTCTTGATTTTTGATGAAGCCACTTCTGCCCTGGACAGTATTACCGAAGAAGAAATCACCTCTACCATAAAAGATATTTCAGAGGAAAGAGAACAAATCACTGTTCTGATTGCCCACCGTTTAAGTACAATTATGCATGCAGATAAAATCCATGTTCTGGAACGCGGACAAATTGTAGAAACAGGTTCTCACGATGATCTGATTGCTGAAAAAGGGCTTTATTATGCCATGTGGAGACAGCAGATTGGAGAAAGGAAAACAACCGTTTCACAATCTTAATAGTATTTTACACCATTAAGATTGGTAATACTATCTTTTCGCTCTATTACATTCAAATGAACTAAGCTTATTTTTTTATTATCTCATTGATTTTGCAGATCTGGCGGATAATGAGTTTATAAAAATCTGCGGAATCTGTGTTAACTGCTCGAAACTTTTATCTAGAGATCCGTCGTTCGGAATGCCAGAGGCAAAATTAGGGTGTTTTAGTCATTAAATTACGAGAGTAGGCTAAAACGCAAAGTTCTAATGATTCTCCTGCTTTATTTTAAGGAAGCAAAAGAGAAGCGACAAGTCGCCTATGAAGCTGAATGTATATTCACACGCTTAAAAATAAAGATGCTTTATTCAGAATGACAGTACAACAAATGGACAATAAAAAAAGTTAAGTTTTACTCAATAAAGAAAGCGCTGATAGATGTTCAGCGCTTTTTATTGTAAATCGTATTCTTCAGAAATTTATTCTCTAGTTCTAACGGTTCTTTGTTCAATCCTTTTTTCAAATTTTTCACCCTGGAAAATTCTCTGGATCATAATTCCCGGAATATGAATCTCGTTGGGATCTAATTCTCCCGGTTCTACCAATTCTTCTACCTCAGCAATGGTAATTTTTCCTGCACCGGCCATCGGATGATTAAAATTTCTTGCTGATCCTTTGAAAATAAGGTTTCCGGCATAATCTCCTTTCCAGGCTTTTACGATAGAAAAATCTGCGTCAAAAGCATGTTCCAGAATATGAGGCTTTCCTTTAAATTCTTTTACTTCTTTTCCTTCTGCTACTTCAGTTCCATATCCTGCCGGTGTATAGAAAGCGGGAATTCCAGCCTGAGCAGCTCTGCATTTTTCAGCTAAAGTTCCCTGTGGAGTAAGCTCTACTTCGAGTTCTCCTGACAGCATCTGTCTTTCAAATTCAGCATTTTCTCCTACATAAGAAGAGATCATTTTTTTTATTTGTCTTTTATGAAGCAGTAACCCCAGTCCAAAATCATCTACTCCAGCATTGTTTGAGATGCAGGTAAGATCTTTCACATCACTTTCCACCAGGGCATTGATTGAATTTTCAGGGATTCCGCAAAGTCCAAATCCGCCTAGCATCAGCGTCATTCCATCTTTAATTCCTTCGATGGCCTCCTTTGCATTTTTTACTCTTTTATCTATCATGAAATATTAGATTTTTCTGTTGGCTAAATTTAATAAAAATTTATCGTATCTGCGATGGCTGGAAAAAGATCTTAATCTCTATCCCATCCTGGAACTCTATTTTCAAGTTAAAAATATCACAATCAGATTTTTACAGCCAAAAGTGAACAAATCGGTTCATTTTTTCTATAAATCTCATGAAATTGGTTTATATTTGGAGCTTAAAATTATAAACACCACATATTTTTTAATCTTCGGATATAATTGATATAAACACAATCTTATATGTAAAATTATTTCTGACGGCTTACGCTGTCTCTTCAATGCTTTTGCCTTTTATTTTCATTCATATTGGTATTCAAAAGCAAATCAGCACAAACATAAAATCAGAACTTAATAAAAAGCATGAAAAAACTATTTACGTCAGCGTTACTTGCATTAGTACTCAGCATCAACGTATATGCACAGGAAAAAACTTATTTTGATGAAAACTGGGAAAAGACTACCCAGGAAAACATGGAGTACTACCGTGAAACAACTCCTAAAGGCAAGCTTACTCTCATCAAAGATTTTTATAAAAACGGAACCCTTCAAATGGAAGGTCTTGCCTCTGACACCACTCCAAGCAATGAGGTTTTTGATGGTAAAGTAACCTGGTATACCCCTGAAGGAAAAGTAATGAGTGTGGTAACCTATGCTAACGGCAAACAAGTTGGAGTCTCTCAATCTTATGATGTAAAAGGCAGACTGATAGAAGATATGATTTATAAAGCCGACGGTACTTTCTCAGGAAAAATGATCAGTTATAAAGATCCTGAAAATGAGTATTATTACAATACACTAACTTTATATGAGAATTCTGCTCCTGCCCAAACCATTATTTATGATGAAGACATCAAAGGGATCAGAAGTGAAACTATTAACGGGAAAGACGGTAACTACGTTAATAAATATTACGGCGAAAAGGGAAAATACCTTGGTAGTCTCAGCTCTGAATCCAATAACGATGGAACTCTGGTAGACTATTACTACAATCCGATGAGGATTTCCAAAATTGAAAAATATAAAAGCGATGGTACTGTTAAAGAAAGTGTTATCTATGCTAAAAACGGAAAAATTCTTCAGGAACAGAAAAGAGGTAAAAAAGACGGTTCCAAAACCACTTACGACGAATCCGGAAAGCAAATCGCCAATCTAAACTATCAATACGAAAAAGAGACTGATAGCTATAAACCAATGGATGGTGAGGATTATGAGTTGAGCTATGATTATAGTTATGTTTCAACCATAGATGTTTATAAAGGAGGCTCACAGATTCTTAATAAGGAATTTGATGAACAGGGAAAACTTACTACTGAAAAGACTCTAAAAGACGGTTCCACTCAGGAAATTAAATATTATGCTCCAGACGGAAAACTGAGATCTACCCTAACTTATAAGGAAGATATGCCTTACAACGGTACGGCCTACGAAGGCCTTACTGAAATGCAATATAAAGAGGGGGTTCTGGTGAATACGAAAAATTATACTGAAGAAAATAAGCTGAAATTCGAGAAGAAACTGAATGCTAAGCAAAACGCCTACGATGCAACAGTCTTCGACAATAAGGGCGCTATTCTGTACACGTACAACCAACCGATCAATGAAGATGATGAATATGACTATAATTTCACGGGACAGATTGTACAATATGTAAAAGGCAAACCTGTCAATAAGTCTTCAGTAAAAAGTGGTATCCTTCAAAGCGGAAAAATCAGAATAAAGGATTACTACGGAGCAAAAGAGCTTGAACGTAATGGGAAATGGGTCTTATTGAAGGTTTATAATTCAGAAGGTAAACTTGTTCAGGACTCTAAAATATTGGCTGATACCAGTGATAGCTTCTCTAGCGAGAGCCAGATTATCATTCAGGAAGATCAGTTGTACAATGATTTTGAATAATGACAAGATCAGTTGATATTTGATAATATAAAAGCAGTTTCAGTTTTCTGAAGCTGCTTTTTTAGGTTTAAAAATTAATGTCATATTTTTATTTCCCACAGAATACACAGGTTTCGCAGATGTTTGCGGAAAACTGAATCCTTAAGGCAGTTATGGTGAAGAAGGATCAATTAACATTGAATTGATGGAGCAGGTGGTTTATTTACAATGATTTTGTTTCTCGCGAATTGAGCGGATTTCGCAGATGATTATGAAAAATTTGTGTGATCTGCGGGAAAATATAAAAAGTATTAAGATAAATAATCGGGCTGTCATTTCTGACAGCCCGATTATTGTATCATGTTTGTTGCTTGATTACTGAATAATCAATTTTAAAGTAAACAGCTTTCTTGCATGGACTTTTACAAAATAGACTCCTTTCGGAAGATTTTCATTCACTAAAGAGAAACGCTGGTTATGAATATTCTTTGATTCATACAGCAACTCTCCTGCTGCAGATACCAATTCAATTTTCTCAATCGGATAATCACTCTTAATAAACGTTGGTTCACCAGATTTTGTAGGGTTTGGATACAGGATTACATTTTTCTCTGTACTCTTCGCCTCTTCTACTCCTAAAGCTCCTGAGCTCACCTGAAACTGTACCCTGTTTGAAACTTCAGTATAAGAATCATTGGTAAACATCACCATATAATAATTGCCTGGTGCAGTTGGTACACCATTTACATTTCCTGTAATTGTTTTGCTTCCCTGCGTTACCCCATCAAAATAAGTATAGGAAACAAAGTTATCATCCGGTGTTTGGATATTCTGAGGATAGATTCCCAGCCAGTCTTTAATAATACCCGGGGAATCCGTCCATGATGCGGTAATATTTTCTCCTAATAAATATACAGGTTTGTTGATCCATAACTCAGTAACGATATCTCCTACTTTAAAAAATACTTTTTCTCCGATTCCGTTATAGCCGTCTTCCAGTAAGTACTGAGCATAATAATATCCTTTTGGAAGGCCTGTGAAATTAAGCGTTCCGGATGCTGTGGCTACATAGCTCCATTTTATAGAAGCTGTGGTTCCCGGAGTCTGCCCCATTTTATAAATTCCGATCCAATCTTTCTGCAGACTTGGAGCATTTGTAAAATTAATGGTTACGGTACCTCCTACCGGATATGTATCTGCTGTAGCCTGTAACTGTACTTTGGGGCCTACATAGAAGCTTTTTCTTGGAGCAATATCCGTATATCCGTTATTAGCAAAAAATCCTGCAAAATATTGACCTTTATTAGGCAAACCATTATTGAAAGTAGCAGTTCCTGCTGTTTGCCCGTTGGTATAAGTATAAGTTTGTGCCGTTGCACCTCCTCCTGGAGTCTGTCCTTTTTTATAAAGTCCTACCCAATCCTGCTGGTTTCCAGGACCACCTGTGTAAGTAGCAACAATGGGTTCATTTTGGGCATATTCCGTTTTATCTAAAGTAAAGGTAGGATTCGAAACCACACTTCCCGTAATTTCAAACTGTTTTACGTCACTCCAATCGCTCCATTCAAGGTTTCTGTCTCTGTAGCGGGTTTTTACATAATAAATACCATTCGGGATAGAATTTGAAGCTAAAGTTGCTTTTGTAATATCTACTCCTTCATTCAAGTTTTTGGTTTTATCCGGATTTCCGTTTCCGTCTTTTCCGAACCAGTTTTCAAAATCTCGGTAGAATTCCTTTTCAATCACAGAGAAATCTGCTGCTTTACTGATTAAGAACTGAGTTGTATTTAAAAGTTCTCCGTTAGATGATGAGAAAGCACTTCCATTCAGTGTTAAAGGCAATGTAATTGGCCCTGCAAATGTATTGGTGATAGATGGTTTTGTCGGCTTTGGCTGATTTTTATACCTGTGGAAAGAATCTACAAGCTCGTTATTTTTCTTGGTATATTTTCCACCAATAGAATAACATTCTATATCTACTTTTCCTGTTGGAATATCTACCTCAACAATCTGATAGGTCCAATCCGTTAATGTTTTCTGAACATCATCAAAATCCTGTTCATTAGACATTCCCCAATACTGATCCCAAGCCGTTCCTCCTGAAATGATCTGGTAATTAGGCGTATTTTTAAGCTGTCCTCTGTGATACAAGTGATGGTGTGCTCCAACGTGCATCAGGTATTTATCAGATGTCACCAAAAGCGGAACCGCATTGTTCCTTACCCATGTTGAAATATCTCCAACATACTGCTCTGCCTGGTAAGGTCTGTGACTTAATGAGATGATCCAGTCTACTGTAGGATCATTATTCGCTTCATTTAAAATCTGTTGAAGCCATATTTGCTGTGTAGAGCCTGTATGTTCAGAACTTAAACTGATAAACAGTACATTTCCCGCCTGCTGGGCATAATAATTTTCGTTTCCTGAAGTGATACCTTTATATCTGATCTCATCAATATAGAAATGGGCATAATAAGAATTCATTCCCAGAGTTCCATAGGTCTCGTGGTTTCCTACAGTTGTTTGAATGGGTAAATAAGGAGATAATTTGATATTCTTTTTAAAGTGAACATTCTCATAATGATCCAGTGTTCCCACATCCACCTGGTCTCCTACCATGAAAGTAAGCGCAATATTATCTGATGGATCTGAAGCAGCTCCGAACTTTTCTTTTAATTTTTTATAAGCATTCAAAGTAAGGCTGTCATATCTTGGTTCTGCTTTGATCTGATTATCTCCCATGATAAGAAAACGGATCTTTCCATTGGCTGTTACAGGCTGTCCCGGTAAAGGAAGTGTTCTGAAATTGTATACTGCAGATTCATTAGTACCGGTTTTAATCTTATAATAGTACTTGGTATTCGGTTGCAGATTAGTAATTTTTGCCGTGTGATAATAGTAATTATTGTTGTATCCTGTATCTGAAAAGATGTTGGTAGTACCGGTTACCGTTACATTCAGGTTGGTTGGGGAATCCCCGTAGATTACAGTTGTTTCGTTGTCGGAAGCAGTCTTCCAATTGACGATCATAGAATTCGGAGTAGGGTTTTGCAGATATGGGAACAAAACCTGTCCGAATGCCATTTGGGCCACGAAACAAAAAAAGAAGAAATAGTGTTTCATAATCGCTTAATTTTAAAATGACATCTAGAGTTTTAATTTGTGAATCAATAATTTAAAAAATCAATACTCTGATTTTTATTTCGGGCAAAAGTAGAAGTCCCATATAAACTCTGTCTGATGGAATCTTAAAGAATCTGTTAATTTTTTAATGAAACCGGAATGAAAAAATTATAGTTTTTAGTACAGTAAATATTTGGTGTATTCAAAAACTATTTTGTACATTTGCAACCTGTTATTCAACCTCTGACGATAACCGTGTAAGTTGCTTAGCTTTAACATTTTATTTTATTAATAATGGATTTATTAAAGTACGTACAAGACAAGTACATTGCGAAAAAAGAATTCCCTGAATTCAAAGCAGGTGATACAATTACTGTGTATTACGAAATTAAAGAAGGACAAAAGACTAGAACTCAGTTCTTCAAAGGGACAGTTATCCAATTAAGAGGTACTGGTTCTACAAAAACTTTCACCATCAGAAAAATGTCTGGTGATGTAGGTGTAGAAAGAGTATTCCCTATCAACATGCCTGCACTTCAAAAAATCGAGGTTGACAGAAGAGGTAGAGTTAGAAGAGCTAGAATCTACTACTTCAGAGATCTTAGAGGTAAAAAAGCGAGAATTAAAGACGCTGCTTACAAGAAGAAATAATTCAGACAACAATAAATGCAAAAAGAAGCTGTTTACGAGTAAACAGCTTCTTTTTTTATGGGGATTCAGCAATAAGCAATAAATAGTAAGTAATAATATTGTTCGGATCAATCTTAAAAGTTGGGGACTAAATAAAAATTGAATTCATCTGAATAGAAAAATTTACCAATTAGAATCAACAGGCGTGGAAATAGGTTTTTCACGCAAAGTTTCATGTTTGTGTATGCTTTATTTTTTAAGTGAGCAAAGACGGGATCGATTTTCAATCGATCTGAAGAAGCGAATGCACAGCCACAAAGCTTCATCAGCAACGAAGTTGCATTACTTAGCCTCCTAAAATAAAGTATTCGAATCACTAATTCGTTGCGTCTATAGAATTTAGAATAATCAATCGGTATTCAATGTTTTACCACAACTTTTGAGCATCCTATTGTTGTTCAAATTCAATATTTGTCATACCGGATGATATGAAATCCCCTTTTGTTTCTCCTACAAGTATTGTCATCCTGAAAGGATCTTTAGGATCTTCTCAAATTCATAAAAAACAATTTTCTTTTATAAGTTTATACTTTTGTCTTGAAATCGAAGATTCAACGTAGTCAAACAGTATACAAAAGTTCAAGACTGGAATTATCCACTAAAAATTTAAATGTACTCCTAAAATTTCCCAACTCGCATGGATCATTTGCGAGTTCTTCGATTCAATATAAGAGCCATGTTCAGACAGTGGAAATTTTTAACGGATTACATTGAAATTTTCTTAACGCTCCTAATTCCTAGGTCAGTCAAAATTCCGTTTACATCCACCATTCACATCTGTGAAAATCTGTACCATCCGTGGGAAATAATATGGGTAATATTTGCTATTCTCTGTAGGGTGTACCTTTTCCGGTTTCCAGGAAGAGTTTCAGACTGCCAAGGAATTGTACCCAGCCATTGGAACAGATATCATAGCATTCAATATCCGGGTGTAAGCCAAGATGGCTAACTTTTATCTTAGTATTCTCTCCCATTTGCTCTATTTCCCAAACAATGGTTGTTCCGATCCATTCTTTCTGGTTTTTTAATTCCGGAAGGGCAATTAATGAATCTTCTACATACCAGATCATCTTCGTATCAGGGGTAGCTTCTTTCACCCGCATTGTTTTGTAAACATCAGCTCCGAATCGTATTGTAAATATATCTCCTGTTTGGGCAGAAGATCCTTCAAACATTTCTGACCACCAAAGGGAAATCTGATGAGATAAAGCATTGTATGCTTTGTTCGCTGTAGTTTTTACTTCTATAGTGTTGGTGTAATCGTTCATGGTATCTATTTTAGTTTGGTTATACAATTTTATGGAAAGTATTTTTCAAAAGGCTTTGCATATGACAAGAAATAGATTGAAGGACAATAGTTTAAACCATCCCGTCAAAAATTCACTGAATTTTTGACATCCCTCCAAAGGAGGGAAATATCCAGCCCTTCGACTGAAATATTGGGAGATATGGTGGTTATTCGTTTTTTATAAGGTATTGTAATGGTGTGGAACCGGTATGTTTTTTAAAAAATTCAATAAAGGCACTATCTGAGGAGAAGTCTAAGCTATGAGACACCTCTCCTATTGAGTTGCCATCTACTAAAAGTTCTATGGACCGTTGAAGACGCCATTGCTGCCTCCATTCCTGATAAGAAAGTCCGGTCTCTTTTTTAAAAATACGGGTGATTGTCTTTTCTACAGCTGCGGTTTCTTCTGCCAGGCTTTTCAGCATAGGTGGCATGGACGTTCTTGTTGTCCACTCTTCTACGATTCTCTTAAAACGTCTGTCAACAGGCATTTTAAGCTCCAGCTTTTCTTCAGGAGCCTTTGCTATTTCGTCCCAGAATACATTTAAAATATTCTTCTGAGCAGGGTTAAAACACGACCATTCCCAGAAGCAGATTCTTTCAATGATTTCTTTTAATAAAGAATTGACATGCAAAACCTTGAGGCTTGAACTCATATATTTTTCAGCATATTCACTGTCAAAGTATACTGATCTGTAGGCGACAACATTCCGGAAGTTTACCCGGTGAATTTCATTGGCCGGAATCCACAGCATTCTGAATGGCGGCAATACAAACTGTCTGTCGGAAGTCGTTACTGTCATACAACCTGAAGGAGCATACAGCAACTGTGCCTTGGTTTTGTGGTCATGAAATCCGGAGTCGTGCATCACCATATCAGAAGCAATTCCAATGACTCTTTCTTGAATAACATCCGCATCAAATTCTTCATTCTGTTTCAATATCGCCATGTCCTATTTTTGATATTTTTTGTTTTTATACCATTATAAATATACACTGAAATTTTCAAATCTTTGCAGAAAAAAATGAAAAAGACAAATCCGCTATGGCTTTTAACGCTTCTTGTCATGCTTCCTCAATTTGTAGAAACCATTTACAGTCCGGTTTTACCAATGGTTCAGGAAACATTTGGAGTGAATGAGGAATCTACAACCTTAACAATAAGTCTGTATTTTATCGCTTTTGCTTTAGGTGTGGCATTTTGGGGTATACAATGTGATAGGATCGGAAGAAAAAAGTCATTAGAATACGGGCTTATCACCTATGGAATCGGGACTTTTGCTGCTATTTTTGCTCCTGATTTTATGATTTTACTTGCTGCCAGAATTGTTTCTGCTTTTGGAATTGCTGTAGGTTCTATTGTCACCCAGACCATTCTGCGTGATACTTACGATAAAGACCATATCAGTAAAGTATTTTCATGGATTGGAATTGGTTTGTCCATCAGCCCGATTATCGGAATGACCACGGGTTCTGTTCTTGCTTCTTCAATAGGTCATCAAGGGGTTTTTATCACTTTGTATTTGATAGCTGTCGTGTTTTATATTCTTTCCAGAAAAAATGTTTCTGAAACCCACCATTCCAGAAAAGAGATCAATTTTCAGATGCTGTTTGGCTTATTGAAACGAATGCTCAGAGACCGAGACATTATCAAATGTTGTTTACTGGTGATGAGCTTTAATGTTTTGCTGTTTTCCTATTATTCGCTGGCTCCTTTTATTTTCAAAGAACAGCAATATTCATCTTATATTTTTGGATACAGCAGCATTATATTAGCTGCCGGAACTTTTGTGGGGGCCAAGCTGAACAGATTTCTGATTTTAAGGAATATTGCTCCCAGGATTTTAGTCAACGCAAGTGTTGCAGGTTCATTTATAGCTTCTGTTTTTGTATGGATATTAAGCGGTTACGGAATCTATTTTCTGATTCCCTACTTCTTTATCGTGATGGCTTTCAGTATGGCTATCCCGAATATTCTGAGTACAGCGTTAATCCATTATAAAAACGAAACCGGAAGCGCAGGGGCTTTACTGGGGCTTATTTATTATGTATTGATAGGAAGTGGTTTGATAAGTATAGGTTTTATTCAAAATCTGGGAATTTCATGTGTTATTTTTTCAGGAATTGGAGTTCTTACTTTACTGGCATTCAAATCAAAAGAAAAAACCGTTTAAGTTATAAACGGTTTTTTCTTTTTTAATGTTCCAATGTAATATATTAGAACAAGCAATCCAATTATTAATGGGATCATGTAAAGACACAGGAATATAAATGGGCCGAACCAAAGATTCCAAAACCCACCAAGAATGGCTTTGGAAGGATCTTTTTTATCAAAATACACGGTTACATCATTGGACCATTCTTTGCTGTTACTGCTATAATCAGCATGAAGAATATACGAATGATTGGAAGAATCATAATAAGTGATAACCGGAGAATACATTTTGGTATAATTAATCTCGTCACCATCCTTCGACCAGCTTTCTTTATACCCCGTAATCCTTGCTTCCGTTTTCACCCTATCAGATACTAAATTGATATGCCTGTACAATTTACTACCATTGTAATAGACTCCTCCAGCACCCATTG
>NZ_MAYF01000213.1 GCF_001684955.1 Chryseobacterium contaminans
TCTGTTTGATTGGTTAATTCAGCAGCATATACTTTCTTTCCGGTAAGGTCATATACTTCTACACTTCCTTTATTGCTTGCCTTTTCTTTAACGTCAAATAATACGGTTACTTTTTTATCGGCTGTTGTTGGGTTTGGATAAATCCCGAAAGAAGCTTTTTTACTTACTTCTGTAATTCCCAATGATCCCGTAATCTTTTTATACTTGAAAAACATATTTCCTGTGCTGGAACCGTCACTTTGTGTGAAGTACATTCTGTAATAATCATTATCTTTTTTCACATAATAAACAACATTATTCTTTAAAGTTGTAATGCTTTTCCATGAATGTCCAATAGAGGTGATATTAGAGGAGAAATTATTAGCAGCAGGAATCGTCCCGTTCGCCACTTCCTGTGTTTCAGGATCTGCTTTAGCTACTTTCAGTCCTGGACTTTGAATGGCCCCTGCAACCGGATACATTTGAATTCCATTATAGAAAGTATAATATTTTGTAAATACTAAGTCCCAGGCATTTCTGGAAGGCTCCATATTAGGAACTTTTGCTCCCGTATCAAACGAAAAATAGTTGAAATAAGCATCATCTGTTCCGTTCGCTACAGTTTTTGTTTCTGTTGGTCCCCATGAAGTACCATTCCACTTAGAATATTTGAATGTGTAACCTGCGAACGCATCTTCAATTGCAAACTTAACATAGGCTCCTGATGCATATTTTAAAACAAAAACAGCTTTCCCCTGAACATGATGAGTCAATGTATTATAAACACCCCAGCCTGTAGAAGGAATATTAGGATTTGGAGATGTAATAGGACCTTGTTCAAAAGCTCCCTGACTCCAGTCTGTTGTTTGATCCGGGTTATAAAGGGGTGCTCCCCATGAACTTTCATTATTGATATCAATGTTATCCCATTCAGCTAAGCTCGTAGCAGCAGTATATACTTCAATATTCTTAGCATCATTAACCCTTGTTCCTGTAGTGTAAGGAGAAACTCTATAGAATGCTACATCCCACGAGTTTGCAGGTTGAGAAACCATATTTCCATCAGTAAAATTAAAGAATGAACGATTTTGGTATCCACTTCCCAATGTCATATTTGCCTGGGTATATCCTAATGCATCTGTCTGTGCTAAAACAGTCTGTTGAACAGTAAAAGCAAGTACCGAAGCCAATAATAGTTTTGTTTTCATAATTTATTTTTGAAATTATTATTTAGAATGATTCAACAAAAGTATATATTTATTTTTAATCATTCTAAATAAAAA
>NZ_MAYF01000214.1 GCF_001684955.1 Chryseobacterium contaminans
TAATAGATAATAGATAATAGATAATAGATAATAGATAATAGATAATAGATAATAGATAATAGATAATAGATAATAGATAATAGATAATAGATAATAGATAATAGATAATAGATAATAGATAATAGATTGTCATTAATAAAAGACTGACTATTATCCATAAGAGATGGCTCCATCATTCCCATCCTTTGGAGGGGTGTCAAAAATTCTTTGAATTTTTGACGGGGTGGTTATCCAATCATTTCCCCTCTACTAAAATCTGTGCAAATCTGTTCCATCTGCGGGAAAATAAAAAAACATTCATCTATTTTTTATAACAGCCTTTCTATCCTATATCCACCATAATAATCATTCTATTTATATTATATAGTCTCTTTATTTCCCATTATATTCCGCTTTGCGCAATCTTTGTCAGCCTGTAAGGGTCTAAACAATGCCTTACTTAAAATATACTCCTCTCATTATTCTCCAACAAATAGAAGTCGATCAATAGAAACGGGCTTTAGCCCGTTTACCTAAATAAGGCATTTCCATTGGCTTTAGCCCAAACTTACCAAAGCCATATATATAAAGGATATATAAGAATTAGCGGTACATCTATTTATATATAATGTATACCATTCATTACTCATTACTCATATATAGTAATGTCCATTTTCCACCAATTTCCACCTTCCTATCTCCACAAGTCTCCTTCTCCAAACAAATGTTTAAAATTTTTCACCCATGTTATCAGGCTATTAAGTGTAAAAATGAGGTTCAATATGAACTTTATGTTAAATAAGTTTGTTTTGCGTAGTAATAAGTTGTTATCTTTGCCCCACTGAAAACGAGAGTAGATCGGTAGCGCAGAAGGGCTTTTAGATAAGCAGGAACATTATAATACTTCAAAAGATAAAGACGAAAAAACTTTTAATTTTTTTAATAAAAAAGGTTGTAAGTTAAAATAAAGTTTCTATCTTTGCAGTCCGAATAATTCGGAGCGCAGAAGTGGATAGATTGAGGTTTTGGAAAGGATTAAGGTTACTTAAAAAACTTTAAAATTTTTTTCAAAAACATTTGGTCATTACAAAATAAAGTTTTACTTTTGCACTCGCAAATACGGAGCGGTACTGACAGAGAAATTGCTTCGTTAAAAAGCGGAAGATATAAAGATCATTGACATACAATATAACAACCAAGTAAGGAAAAACTAAAGCGTTAAAACTTTGAGTGAGTCAGACAAACATACAATGGAGAGTTTGATCCTG
>NZ_MAYF01000215.1 GCF_001684955.1 Chryseobacterium contaminans
GAAAGATAATGGGATATTCATTAAGTTCAAATATGAACACTGAAAATGTTGCAAAAGCTTTAAAAATGGCAATAAAAAATAGAAGTTCAAGTGATCCATTAATCCATCATTCAGACAGAGGTTTGCAATATTGCTCTGGTTACTACCAGAAAATACTGAATAAGAATGAAATCAAACCGTCAATGACTGATGGTTATGATTGCTATCAAAATGCACTGGCAGAAAGGATTAATGGAATATTGAAACAAGAATTCCTTTTTTATAGAACAAAGAATATGAAAGATCTAAGCTCATTAGTAAAAGAAAGTATTTATCTTTATAATACTAAAAGACCACATTTAAGCCTTAATATGCAAACTCCAGATAAAGTGCATAAAAAATCCGAAGAAATAAAACATCTCTCCGGATCAAATATTGTTTAATTTATGTCAACCTATTTTAGGACGACTCATATTCTCTAATGATTTAGAAATTCTAAGCTGGAAGGTACTTGAAAGATAAATGATATTTCAAGTTACAAACTTAAGACCTCTTAACTCATATCACGAATCTTGATTTGACTCCTCACTTTTCTCTTCGTGCAGCTGCTTCAAACTATCTGCATATAACTTGGCTGCACTCCATCGGGCATGTTTAGATAATACAACTTTATACCCTTTTTTGTAGGTATACACTTTAGTGAATTTAGCTCCGAAAAAGATCAGCATACAGGAATAATTAATCCACATCATAATCAAGATTACAGTTCCTGCAGCACCGAAAGCTGATGTAGGTTTAACCTGATTGAAATAAAGACTCAATAAGAATTTTCCCAATGTAAATAAAGCGGTTGTTAAAAAGGCTCCCCGCCAAACGGATTTCCAGGTGATCTGTACATCCGGCAGCACTTTAAACATTAATGCAAATAAAAGCATGACGAGCCCAAACCCGATTGAAAAATTGACCACCTCAACAAGTAGATAGGTTTCAAATCCAAAATACTGGGTGATGATTGTATTGAAAAGGCTGATTAATGAAGACAAAATCATAGTAATCATCAACAGGAATCCAAGAATTAAAATCATCCCAAGAGAGTTGGCCCTATCCAGTAAAAATTTAAGTAAAGCTTTTTTCGGTGCAGATTCTACATCCCAAAGCGCATTTAAAGAGTGTTGAAGCTGGAAAAATAGGGTAGTGGAACCAAAAACCAAGGCTCCGACTCCTACGGCCTTCATAAAAATATTCTTTTTGTCAATTAA
>NZ_MAYF01000216.1 GCF_001684955.1 Chryseobacterium contaminans
ATGGAGTATATGAAAGAAGTGGTAGGTGACGTTGTTGTTCCTTTATATGACAGCGCCAAAGCAGATCCTGCAGCCCCTATTAATACTCCTACTACCAAAATGCCTTTTGGAGAATATGTAGACCTGATTCAACGGGAGCCTACAGATCTCAGAATTTTCTTTTTCGATCCTATTAAATTTGCGCCCAAACTACTGGATGATTACATCCCGCCTAAGAGTTTAATGGGTGGATTTTTAGATAAATATCCGAGTATGTTCTTCGGAGGTAAAGGCTCTGTGACTTTCCTTCATTACGATATCGATATGCCGCATATCTTCCATACTCATTTCAATGGAAGAAAACATGTTCTTCTTTTTGAATATAAATGGAAAACCCGTCTCTATAAACTTCCTTATGCAACCTATGCCCTGGAAGATTATGACATTGCCAACCCTGATTTTGAAAAATTCCCGGCTCTGGATGGTATTGAAGGAATAGAATGTTATCTGGAACACGGTGATACCCTGTTTATGCCTACCGGCTGGTGGCACTGGATGAAATACCTGGATGGTTCATTCTCTCTTTCTCTTCGTGCATGGGATAAAAGCTGGGCTGTAAAAGCACATTCCTTATGGAACCTTGCTGTTCAACGTAATTTTGACAATTTCATGAAAGGAAGGTATAAAAAAAGATATATGGACTGGAAGGAAAGAAAAGCGGTTGAAAAGGCTAACGTGGCCCTGAAGAAAGGACTTCCAAAATAATACACCTAATTTACTGGTTATAGGGGAAATGCAATCTAAAAAATGAGTAAATTGCATAGTGAACCCGTTCCCTTAATACCTGGTGTATGTTCGAAAAATTAATCGACAGTTTCGAGAAACTGTGTCTTCAGATTATCATTGAAATACTGCTGGTTCCGGTAACTATTTTTAAATTGTTTCAGGATCCCCGCCGTTGCTATGATCTTTCTGTTCATGAAATGGAAAAAGAGGAATCCGATCGGTTTCACGACTACCTGTCTCCTATTAAACTTTCTGTATACACTTCGGTAATTGTATCGGTCCTGTTGATGGATTATGGCGGAGAGCATAATTTCCTGTCAAAAATGAAAGGATTAAGTATGGTGGAAAAAGCCTTGTTTATATTCCTCATGAACAATTTTACTGCAATAATATTCAGTGTCGTATTACTTTGGTATAAAAAAGAAAAGGTG
>NZ_MAYF01000217.1 GCF_001684955.1 Chryseobacterium contaminans
TCCGCTTTTTAACGAAGCAATCTCTCTGTCAGTGTCGCTCCGTATTTGCGAGTGCAAAAGTAAAACTTTATTTTGTAATGACCAAATGTTTTTGAAAGAAATTTTAAAGTTTTTTAAGTAACCTTAATCCTTTCCAAAACCTCAATCTATCCACTCCTGCGCTCCGATTAATTCGGACTGCAAAGATAGAAACTTTATTTTAACTTACAACCTTTTTATTAAAAAAATTAAAAGTTTTTTTCGTCTTTATCTTTTGAAGTATTATAATGTTCCTGCTTATCTAAAAGCTCTTCTGCGCTTACTGATCTACTCTCGTTTTCAGTGGGGCAAAGATAGTAACTTATTACGACGCAAAACAAACTTATTTAACATAAAATTCATATTGAGGTAACATTTTATCCTTAAAACGCTGATAGATTGAGAGAAAAATTTTAAACATTTGTTTGGAGAATGAGACTTGTGGAGATAGGAAGGTGGAAATTGGTGGAAAATGGACATTACTATTATATATGAGTAATGAATGGTATACATTATATATAAATAGATGTACCGCTAATTCTTATATATCCTTTTATATATATGGCTTTGGTAAGTTTGGGCTAAAGCCAATGGAAATGCCTTATTTAGGTAAACGGGCTAAAGCCCGTTTCTATTGATCGACTTCTATTTGTTGGAGAATAATGAGAGGAGTATATTTTAAGTAAGGCATTGTTTAGACCCTTACAGGCTGACAAAGATTGCGCAAAGCGGAATATAATGGGAAATAAAGAGACTATATAATATAAATAGAATGATTATTATGGTGGATATAGGATAGAAAGGCTGTTATAAAAAATAGATGAATGTTTTTTTATTTTCCCGCAGATGGAACAGATTTGCACAGATTTTAGTAGAGGGGAAATGATTGGATAACCACCCCGTCAAAAATTCAAAGAATTTTTGACACCCCTCCAAAGGATGGGAATGATGGAGCCATCTCTTATGGATAATAGTCAGTCTTTTATTAATGACAATCTATTATCTATTATCTATTATCTATTATCTATTATCTATTATCTATTATCTATTATCTATTATCTATTATCTATTATCTATTATCTATTATCTATTATCTATTATCTATTATCTATTATCTATTA
>NZ_MAYF01000218.1 GCF_001684955.1 Chryseobacterium contaminans
CCTCGGTAATGGTAATTCCCTGAACTACGGTTTTATGCAATAATGAATTGGTTGCATGAAGCAATAACTGGAATTTCCCGTCTTTAAATTCTGTGATCTTAAAGATCCTTTCTCCATAAGGTTTTTCAAGCCCAAAAGGCAGAACCTTCACCACATCAGCATTACTGGTCTGCCAGCTGATGATAATCTCTTCACCTTTTTTCGCGTGAATTTTATTGGCTGTAAAAGTCTTTATGGCAGGTGGAATATTGTATCTGAAACTTCTTTGATGACTTTCTAAATTCTGGTCATAAGTCTTCCTCCTGGAAGGATCGCTTAATGTTTCATATGCTTCCTGAATTTCACGGAAACGGTCTGCAAAAAAATCGTCGTTATCATTTTTGTCAGGATGATATTTCAGAGAGAGCTTGCGATACGCTTTTTTGATGTCTTCATCTGAAGCATCCTGGGATATGCCGAGAAAATAGTAGTAGTCTTTCATTGAGCAATACAAAAATAGGGATTTATTTTCTTTTTGCTTTGTGTTTGGTGGAAAATAGCCACTGCTTCAAAGTTTACTCTACATTGTTGGAAAACGCAATGGTGCAAAGAAATTGAGAATCTCTATGCTTTAAGGAGAAGGATTTTATCTGCGAGAATATATATTCATTTTTTAAATTTATCTGACACTTTTAAGCAGTTACTTATCATAAATCCATTCTTTGGTCGGAATAATCCATTCATCAAGAGCTTTAAATAGAAAACCATGGTTCAGTCCTGTATTAAGCTCAATCTCTTTAAAATTCTTTATATTCGATCTGATAAATCGCTGCTCCTGAGACAAAGGGATATGCCCGTCATCTGATTTTTCCGTAATAGAAAGTATTTTCCCATACAACCTGAAATCCGGATCTTTCTCCAGAGAATCATCTTTAAAACTAGCTCCGATAAAAACAAATTTCAGCTGTGGATTTTTTTGATAATAAGAAACATATTGAGCGATATAGCCCCCTTGAGAAGTTCCAACTACTGCAATATTTTCAGCTTTAATGCCCTTTTTTATCAGACGATCAATCTGTTTTTTTATTTTGAGAGCATACAATGCAGGATCAGTATTAGGTTTCCTCT
>NZ_MAYF01000219.1 GCF_001684955.1 Chryseobacterium contaminans
TCCAAATCCTGAATATAACGAAATTTACGTAAGTCCTAGGATCAGATTCAACAATACTTATGATAAGTTTTTATTAGGAGCTAACTTTAAAAACCAATCGTTTTTTGATCAGAAATTCCTGTACTCATTTACCCCAACTTACAGTACCGGAACAGGAAAACTGACGGGTTCAGGAGGCGTATCCTACTCTTTCCTGCCTGCTGAAAGTATGTTCAGAAGTATTACATTTGGTGTTTCCGGATCTTACTTCCATTACGATTATGACTTAGCATACAGAAAAGGTTCTGTATTTTCAACCCTTAACTTTAGAAAAAATCCAAGGAGTACGGTGAGCAGAAGTCTTGGGGTTTCCTACAATTATTTTGAAAGAGATCTGAGCCCTGCAATGATTGCCAATGATGATTACAAAAAATATAATCTTTGGGGATTGGGATATAGCTATAGTGACAGTCAAATGATTCATGAAAAAAGTTTCAGCCTGAGTGCACAAGGTATGGAAGATTTCAATAAAATTACAGCTGAAGGGTTTTACAGATGGGAATTTGCTCCAAGGCAAAAGCTAAGTGTCCGTTTGTTTGCAGGATATTTTCTTAGAAACGATACCCGCAATGATTTATTCAACTATGGGATTTCAAGGGTCTCCAACTATACATTCTCTTATAATCTTTTAGGAGAAAGTGCCAGCAGTGGCCTTCTTTCGCAACAGTTTATTTTAGCTGACGGCGGGTTTAAATCATTTCTTCCGGGAACGGTTAATCAATGGATTACTTCTGCAAATATAGACTCCAGCATTTGGAAAATATTTCATGTATATGCTGATGCCGGGATCTATAAAAATAAGGATCGTTCTGCTAAATTCATCTGGGATAGTGGAATTAAAGTAAGAATCATCCCGGATTTCCTGGAAGTTTATTTTCCGATACAATCTTCATTGGGATTTGAACCTGGATTTAAAGATTATGCAAAACGTATCCGATATACGCTGGTTCTTAATCTCGGGTCCATTATTAATGCTGCAAGAAGAGGCTGGTATTAAAAATAAAGGAGCTGCCTATATACAAGCTGCTCCTTGTCAAA
>NZ_MAYF01000220.1 GCF_001684955.1 Chryseobacterium contaminans
TCTAGCTGATTTCCAACAAAATTCTCAGGTAAAGCTGATAATAATTTCACAGAATTCTTCCACTGGGAAAGTGCTGCCGCTACATTGTATTCGGCACCGCCCACATAAATTTTCAGAGACTGTTCATTAAGCCAGTTTCCTTCGGAATCCGGGGCAAAATGGAGAAGCAGTTCCCCGAAACATAATATTTTCGATGAATCCTGCATGGTTTTATATTTCAAAATAATTTTTTGTATTATGATAACAGATATCCTGAATGATCTTTCCTACCCACTTTTCATCATCGGGAAGAAGACCTCTTTCCATTTCACTCCCGAACAAATTGCATAAAAGCCTTCTGAAATAATCGTGTCTTGAGAATGACAGCAGGCTTCGGGAATCGGTCAACATGCCGACAAAAGTGCTGATCAGACCGATATTGGAAAGTGTATTCATCTGTTTGGTCATCCCGTCGAGCTGATCGAGAAACCACCAGGCTGCTCCAAACTGTACCTTGGACTTTATGCCTCCTTCATTAAAGTTTCCGGCAAGAGTTGCCAGGACCTCGTTAAATGCTGGGTTCAAGTTGTAAATAATGGTTTTGGCCAGTTTTCCTTCTGTATTCAGTACATCCAGCAAAATGCTCAATCTCTGTGCATAATAGGGTTCTCCAATGGCATCATATCCTGCATTGACACCTATTTTTCTGAACATTTCTGAATTATTGTTTCGGGTTGCCCCCACATGAAACTGTTGTACCCAGCCTTTTTCTGCATACATTTTGCAAAGCTCTTTCAGCATGTAACCGCTTAATGCATCCGGATCGGAAAACGTTGAAAGATTACCTTTCAGGAATTCAGAAAATTCTTTTTCAAGGCTATGATTCCATTTTGTGGTATCCGGAAAATATTCAAAGCCGTGGTCGGCTACTTTTGCTCCTGCTTCCACAAAATAATTGATTCTGCCCTGAAGTGCATCCAACAGATCAGAAGCTGATGTGATTGAAAATCCACAGACTTTTTCAAGCTTTTTAATTCCCGAAAGATATTGTTCAGAATTAATGATATTAATATAGGCATCAGGACGGA
>NZ_MAYF01000221.1 GCF_001684955.1 Chryseobacterium contaminans
TCTCTATCAAAATGAATTGGAATATAAAATAAAAAATGGTTACGGCAAGTTTTTCGATTTATTGATTGAAGGCAATATACCGGATATTTTCAATAACAACCGTAAAAATTTGTTAGAATAATGTAGCTACCATTCAGTCTATTATTTATCTCATTAGTAATAAATTCTCTTGCTATCTCTGTGAGGGCGAGTGATTGACTTTCTTCTTATTTGCTTTTTAATGGCAATTACATACAATTTGTAATCTACAATTGAAGATAACACCTTCATTTTTGCAATAAATGTGCATTTTTTCCGACATTTGAATATGGCTTTATTTTTAACTCCGGACAATGTCTATAAACTGTACCATATTGATCCGTCAAAAAAGATGGAAGGCATTGTTATTCTGTATCAGCAAAATCATCCCGGAAAGGAATATACAGAACATACCCGGGTATTTGACGGGATTTTGTTAGGGTTCATGATACAAGGATCCATGAAGGCTCAGATCCATTTTCTGGAATATGAACTCAATGCAGGTGATATTGCTGTTTTACAACCCCAATTGATGATTGACACCAAATCCCTGAGTGAAGATGCTGAAATAGTAACCATAGGACTTTCCTTAGATTTTATCACGGCTTTCCCGATCCTGCGCGAGTTTGTGATGAACCACCAAATCCGATGGCAGCCGGTGATCAGGTTACAGCCTGAAGAAACAGGACTGCAAAAAGAACTGGTAACATTAATCCAAAACTTCTACCACAAAAGTTCCAGCCCCAGAAAAACTGAAATGCTCCGCCATCTTGTAATTGCCCTGATGTGCATGATTTCTGAAGCCTATTCGGGACTGGCAGATCATCATCACTTTACAAAGAGCCGTACCCATGAAATTATTTATGAGTTTTATCTATTCATTGCAAAATATGCCACCCAGCAACGCAGCGTTAAATTCTATGCAGAAAATCTACATTTAACCCCGCAATATCTCGCTTCTTTCCTGAAACAGAAAACAGGTAAATCCGTACTGCAATTGATTGACCATGCTATGATCTTACATGCTA
>NZ_MAYF01000222.1 GCF_001684955.1 Chryseobacterium contaminans
ATTCTCGATAGCAGCTGAAATAATGCGTTAATTGAGGGAAAAGATTATAGTAATGGTGCAAAACAATGGGATGGTGCAGAGCAGACACATCTGCCTAATGATAATCCTGATATTTCTTCTAATGGTAAATTTATGTTTAAAGTAAATGTTATGGGTTGGGATATTAACAATGACAATTATAACTCTTGGAAATCGGCTGTTTCAGCAAAGTTTGGGCAGAAATTTTTTAATATTCCACAAAAAAAGTATGCTGTAGACAATTATAAGGGTATGACAAATAAAAACAAAATAAGATTGAAATCAGCTGCACAATATGGTTTGACTATGTTTTGGCAAGAAGTAAATATTACAAAACCGAAGGAAAAATGAAAAGATTACAAATAATACTCATGATACTTTTCTCTATTGTTCTAAATGCTCAATTAAAATATGATACAATAGACTTTAAAGATATTATGGTTAATAATTACCCGTTATATACCAATTTTAAAAATATTAGAAAAAATATTGATGACACTAAGACGAATGCAAAAGTATTTACAGGAAAAGAAATAAATATACCATTTTGTGAACTTAAATCTGAAGATATTTTTTATACGGTTTTTTCTAAAAATATTGTTTTTAGTTATAATGAAAATCTGAGTGATGAAATATTTATAACTTATGTAAAACCCAATAAGAATTTTAATTTAAAGCTTAAAGTTAATGGTAGTTCTCTGATTCTAAATACTAATACAACGATTAATACTTTTAAAAAATATTTTAAGAAGTCTGATTATACTTTGTTGAATGATAAAAAAGGGTTTAAATTAATTGTAAAAAATGGTAAACAGTACGCTGATTGTAATTTGATTTTTAGGAATAAACGTTTTGTAGAAATGTATCTGGAAAAATAGTAAAAAATGCAGCTAAAGCAATAAGTAAATAAGCTATAATACTATGAAAGCGCTATACTTCTTTATGATATGTACTTTATTTTATTATTGCAAAAAAAATAATAAGTCTGAAACATTTCAAACCTCAAAAAAGGA
>NZ_MAYF01000223.1 GCF_001684955.1 Chryseobacterium contaminans
CTTCATTGTATATCTTTCTTGTTTATTAATTAATTTCTGATTTATGTTTTTGAGTAAACAAATTTAATGTTAAATAAGTAAGCAATTAGTATGCTATGTTTCAATTTTAACTAAAATTTAACGGCTATTATATCATTTTATACATTATGTCATAATTGTTAAGCCCTGAGTTAACAAAACTTAAAAAAAAATTAAATGAAATGTGACAGAATGTTTATTATAATAAGAACAATATAAAAAGTATTTTTCATTACTCATTACTCATTACTCATTACCCATGTCCGGGCTGTCAATTATCATTAGGTTGCTCAAAGGCCGTTAATTTGAAATTACTTATCTTTGCAAAAATATTTTTCTCACTTAAAACGTTTATAGCATGCAACTGTATAACACCTTAAGCGCAGAAGAAAGAGCTAGACTTATTGATGAAGCTGGTAAGGAACGTCTTACTTTATCTTTCTATGCGTACGCTAAAATTGAAGATCCCAAAAAATTTCGTGACGACTTATTTATAGCCTGGAACGCCCTTGATGCGCTTGGCCGTATTTATGTTGCCCATGAAGGAATTAATGCTCAGATGAGCGTTCCTGCAGATCAGTTTGAGGCTTTCCGCGATACGTTAGAAGTGTACGACTTTATGAAGGGAATTCGTTTGAATGTGGCAGTAGAACAAGACAATCACTCCTTTTTAAAGTTAACGATTAAAGTAAGACACAAAATTGTTGCGGACGGTCTTAATGACGATACTTTTGATGTAACCAATAAAGGAGTTCACTTGAAAGCTCAAGAGTTTAATAATATGCTTGAAGATCCTAACACAATTGTAGTTGACTTTAGAAATCACTACGAAAGTGAAGTAGGACACTTTGAAGGCGCTATTACTCCTGATGTGGAAAACTTCAGAGAAAGTTTACCAATCATCAATGAACAACTACAGGATTTCAAAGAAGATAAAAACTTATTGATGTATTGTACCGGAGGTATCCGTTGTGAAAAAGCCAGTGCATACTTCAAACATCAGGGGTTTAAAAATGTATTCCAGCTGGAAGGGGGAATTATTGAATATACCCGTCAGATTAAAGAAGAAGGAATAAAAAGTAAATTCATTGGTAAAAACTTTGTCTTCGACCATCGTTTAGGAGAAAGAATTACTGATGATATTATTGCACAATGTCACCAGTGTGGAAAACCTTGTGATAATCATACCAACTGTGCTAATGATGCCTGTCACCTTTTATTTATCCAGTGTGATGATTGTAAAGCAGCGATGGAAAACTGCTGTTCTACAGAATGTCTGGATACCATCCATTTACCTTGGGAGGAACAGGTGAAGCTAAGAAAAGGATTGCAGGTTGGGAATAAAGTCTTCAGAAAAGGAAAATCTGATGCTTTGAAGTTTAAAAACTCAGGAGATTTACCTAAAGCTCCATTAGCAAAAGCTGAAACTAAGAATATTCGTCAGAAAATTGCAGTTAAAAAAGTGTTGATTGGAAAAGCAGAGCATTATTTCTCAAAATCAAAGATCGGACAGTTTTTAATTGAAAATAAAGAGGTTTCAGTAGGAGATAAAGTATTAATTTCAGGGCCTACAACTGGTGAACAGGAATTTACAATTACACAGATCTACGCAAACGGAGGTCCTTGTGAAACGGCAAAACAAGGAGATCAGATTACTTTTGAAATTCCTTTCAGAGTTCGTCTGTCAGACAAATTGTATAAAATTCTTGAACCTGCTGAAAACGCATAAGGGATAAAGAAACTGTTCAGTAAAAATAATATGACAATTATGTTGAAAGCTGAGCTAAGAAAAAAATATATGCAACAAAGAAAAGCCTTGTCACATGATGAGGCTTTCTTGTTATCTGAAAAGATTTTTCAGAATTTTATTACTTACTTTAAACCTCATGCTGGGCAGAAGATCCATATTTTTATTCCCATTCAGAAGTTTAATGAAATTGATACTCAAATCTTCATTAATTATTTTTTAGCACAGAATATACGTGTTTATGTGCCTAAAATTGTTGCAGATAAACTGATTAATATTGAAGTTTTCAGCAATACACTATTTGAAACTAACAGTTGGGGGATTTCTGAGCCTGTTTCTAATGAAGATTCCGGAGAAGTTGATTTTCATTATGTGATTACCCCGCTTTTATACTGCGACCGAAACGGGAATAGGGTAGGATATGGAAAAGGTTTCTATGACGGACTTTTCCAGAGTATATCTCCTGAGACAAAAAAAATCGGAGTCAATTATTTTGACCCCGATGATTCTATTGATGATGTCTGGGAAAATGATATTCCCCTTGACTATTTGGTCACACCTACTGAAGTACTGTCTTTTTTAAGCGGCTTAGAATAAAAATCTAAAAAGTAAAACTTAAACTCCTTTTTCAACTTGGAGGTTGACAGTAATATGTATTGGGCATTTTTTTCAAAGCTACCCAAAGATTTATTCTTATCATCAAAATATTCTACATTAAATTTTGCATAGTCTAAGGTATCTTTTTTATAGAACTCTTTATAAACACTTAGTTCATTTACTTTTGCAGCCTTCACTTTCATGCTGTCAAGCTCCTTAAACATTCTTCTGAAGGTCAGAGAATCTGGTTTGTGGAAATAGCTTTCCATTTGGGAATAAATAAAGCTATCCACTTCAGTATTCCTGTTGCCGCTTACATAAAGGGTAGAGAGGTCAAGAAGTTCCTGAACTTTCTGTTTGGTAATAGAGTTGATAGCCTGCATGCTATCCATTTGTACAGCCGGGTAACTTTTTGTGTTGTTGCTGTTTCTTAGTTTATCTAGATCACTGGCTTCTGTTTTTTTATTACAGGCGGCAAATAAAGTCAGAAGTATAGTGAGTATTAAAAAATTATTTATTCTTTTCATCTGTAGTCGCAATTTTGAATTTAATGGATACGATCTTACCGTTGTCTTTTTTCATTTCTATTACATTCAGATTTTTGAGGGATGTAGTAGGAGTAGTAACGAGGGTGATATACTTTTGTTTGTCTATTTTTTCAATACCATAAGTGTTATTGTCGTACACCTGGTAGATAACAGCATTGTTGCTGATTAGATTTTCAAGCTGATTTCTTTTCTGTTTAATAAGAGCTACCTGTTCTTCAGAGTTTCCGGTAATATCTTTTCTTGAGAAATAATAAGCAGCCATCTTGTAATCATCCGGTTTAAGCTCAATTTTTTCTTCTTCAGGAGCATTTTCAAGGTTTCTGCTTACTTCCAGTGGCTCATAAAATGCTGCACTGATCTTCATCTTCAGGTTTTTATCCTTTGTTGAATAAGAAAAACATTCACCAGGTTTTATTTTATACATCAAAGGAGATTCATTTTCCTTGATCACCATAATGTCTAGGGTGTTTATAACAAAGGTTCCTCTGTCTTTATCAATAAAGCAATACGTATAAGTTTTTGAAAAAAGCACATCTTTGAACCCCAGCAAACCTGTTATGGCAATTAAAACGGAAGTAATAAGTGCCCATGCATTCTTTTTAAAGAAATTTTTCTTAGTAGGAATGGTTAAAACTTCAACTTCATTGTTTGTTATTGGTTTTTTATTAACTTCTTGATTTTCAGTATTTGTTTTTTGTAAATCAGGAATTTCGATAGGCTGTATTTCAACTTTTTTAGGCTGAATTTCTGTTTTTGGAAGTTCCGGAGCTGAAGAAACTGTTTTTTCCAATTCATTGATTTCCTCTTCTTCTAAATTTTCATTTTCCAGCAATAGTTCTCCAGCAAAAAGATGTTGCTTTTTAAATTCATACCATGAATCGTATCCCGCATAAATACTCAATAAATTGAGCATATCTATCCTTGGTAATTTAGTGACGGGTGATGTTTTGAAATAGGTGTAAAATGACTTTTCGCTGATGTTACCTTTTGCTTTTTTGCGCAGGTCTTCCTGAAAATATATGATATCTATACCCTTCCATTTAGATATGTCATCCTGCGAAGGGGTATATTCTTTTAAATATTGACCTTGGACATCCTTTTTTAGCTGTTCAAAGTGTAATAGATCTAAATCTGTCAATTTTTTTTAAAATAATTAAATTATTGATTATCAGTTATGTTTTTTTGTAAAACTATTTTACAAAGGTATTACAATTATTTTTCATAAACAAACTTTCTAACTGCTATACCTTTGTCTTGTTCAAATAACAGAACAGAAGAAAATTTATAAAACAATATTAACAAAATTAAATTTAATTTATTATGAAAAAGTCATTATTCGTAGCTGCTATCGCTGCAATCTCTCTAGTTGCTTGTAAAAAAACTGACGCTACAGCTACTGAAGGTACAACTGATTCTTCTGCTGCTGCTGTAGCTGATTCTGCTGCAACTGTAGTTGATTCTACTGCTAAAGTTGTTGATTCTGCTGCTACTACTGCTGTAGAAGCTAC
Organism: Chryseobacterium contaminans; assembly: GCF_001684955.1. Lineage (GTDB taxonomy): Bacteria > Bacteroidota > Bacteroidia > Flavobacteriales > Weeksellaceae > Chryseobacterium > Chryseobacterium contaminans. The sequence continues at coordinate 4,419 of NZ_MAYF01000223.1, forward strand.
TAAAGATGCTGCTGCTGCTACTACTGCTGCTGGAGCTGAAGTTGCTAAAGATGCTGCTAAAGGTGCTGCTGACGCTGCTAAAGGTGCTGCTGATGCTGCTAAAGGAGCTGCTGACGCTGCTAAAGATGCTGCAAAAGACGCTGCTAAGAAATAATTTTAGCTTAAGCTTAAAAATAAAAGAACCGTTTCACCCAGTGAAACGGTTTTTTTGTGCTTTATGATTAAATGGGGATCAATCTTAAAAGTTGTGGACTAAACAAAAAGTCGAATTCATCTGAATAGAAAAATTTACCAATTAGAATCAACAGGTGTGGAAATAGGTTTTTCACGCAAAGTTTCATGTTTGCGTATGCTTTATTTTAAGTGAGCTAAGAAGGGATCGATTTTCAATCGATCTGAAGAAGCGAACGCATAGCCACAAAGTTTCATCAGCGACAAAGTCGCATTACTTAGCCTCCTAAAATAAAGTATTCGAATCACTAATTCTTTGCGTCTATAGAATTTAGAATAATCAATCGGTATTCAATGTTTTACCATGACTTTTGAGCATAAACCATTAAATGCCCCCTTTAACCTTCATAACAAACCTATGGTGGAGCAACCTTATATAAAATAATAGTTGATGCAAGACAATCTATCAAACATCAACTTAATATTATTTATCCTTTCTTTTGTCTTAAAGACTCATAACAGGTAATGGCCACCGCATTACTAAGATTTAATGAATCTATACTGCCAGCCATCGGAATCAAAGTATTTTTCCCTTTTCCAATCCAGAAATCACTTAACCCGGAATGTTCTGTCCCGAATAAGACGGCAGAACGCTGTGTGAAATCTCTTTTATAAAGATCTTCAGCTGTTTCATCCATCAATGTTGTATAAATGTTGAATTTGTTTTTCTGAAGAAATTCCAGCGTTTCTTCATTTTCTGCCTGATAAACTTCCATTCCGAAAAGACAACCAACGCTGGATCTGATAACATTCGGGTTATAAAAATCGGTTTTTCCATCGGCAACAATCAATGCATCAATACCAAAAGCCTCACAACTTCTCAAAATAGCTCCCAAATTACCCGGTTTTTCTACCCCTTCCACAATAATAACAGTGGAATTATCTTTTGGAACATAAGAAGAAAGAGGAGTTTCTTTTGCCTGATATACTCCGATAATCCCTTCTGAACTCCCTCTGTAAGCAATCTTTTCATAAACTTTATCACTTACATAGTGAATTCTTCCTTCGGGAAGTTGTTCTTTAAAGATATTTTCACAGATAAAGAATTCTACAGGCTGAAAATCATATTGTAACGCTCTTGCGTTTTCCTGTTGCCCTTCTACAACAAAAACCTTTGATTTTTTACGGAACCTGTTGTCAGTAAGTAGCTTAGTGACGTTTTTTATTTTTTCGTTTTGAAAACTTTCTATCAACATTTTGCAAAATTATGCAAAATTTATGATTGTACTTCGCTGCTTTTTATAAAAAGGTTCCTCCAGGTGATCTGAAATAGGCTCTTCGTCTTTTTTTTAAGATATATGACAATGATTATGATCAAAATTATGGATGAAAATTTATAAAGATTTCCATAAAGGTTTCCTGAAACATTCTCTGAAACATTGAATACTTCCCAATACAGATTCATGAAAAAATGTAGAAATACAGCGATCCAGATATTAAAATCCAGTTCAAAATATACCCAAGTGAAGAACACAGAACCCAAAAATGTAATGGCAAAAATCTCAAAAAGTTCTATTATATTTTGGCTCTGATATAGATGAACCTGTGCAAATAATAATGATCCAAAAAGAATGGATGAAAGAAATCCCAGCCTGGTAAACCTGTATAAAGTTCCTATAAGAAAGACTCTGAATATGAGTTCTTCAAAAAAAGCAGATGAGATGGTATTGATGAAAAGAGTTTCAAAATTGAATTTATTAACTGGTTTGAAATGGAAAATATATCCAATCAACATGGGTAGAGTTCCTATAAAAGCTAAAGTTAACCCTTTAATAGACGATTGGTTTAAAGAAAGTAAGTCAAGGATATTTTTTTTTGGAAATAAGATTTTCAGTGTAAGGATGATCGGAACTAAAGTAATGGAGTAGGCGAGTGCATGCGCTATAGCTTTACTGTGAAACAGCTCTTTAATAAAAGAAAGAATGCTTTTAAAATAATAGAGATCAAAGAAATAATACAGGATAAACCCTAAGATAAAGATTGAAAAGAAGCGAAAATTTTTACTCATGTTAATTATTTTGAGCAAAAATGTGGCTTTTCAGAATGGAGATCAATTGAATGTGATGAACATCAAGAAATAGTGACCAATGACAAACATTTATCTTTTAAGATGCTTTAGCCGGGGAATGATGATAGATATAAAGCTTCTTGATACAGGAATATCAAAATCCATTTCCGGGAGAATTAATTTGTAACTCTGAGCATTACCTTTTATGTTTTTTACTTTTTCAAGATTGACAATATAAGAACGATGGCATCTGTTGATTGTTTGCGTCTGCACCTGTTTCAATATATTGGATAAACTTATTCTGAGCCATATCTTTTTTACGGTATTGTTATCTAAATAGTAGAGTGTACAGTAATTTTCCATAGACTGAATACATATAAAATCGTTTTCAGGAATTTTCAATTCAGTAGTATTGACAGAAATAGTAAGAATCGTTTTTGTTAAGGTTAAAGGGGGTTCAATGGGTTGCGAAGTTGTATTTCTTACAGTATTCTCATGAGAGTTTTTTAAATAAATGTATCTTGATAAGATATAAATAGCAGAAATAGGTATTCCTACAGCTAAGGAATAAAGAAACATGTACCCATAGTTTTCAAAACTAAGTACCACATGGCTTATGAATAATGAATTATAAAAATAAGAAAGCACAGATCCCAGAATCAGAATCAAGAATATTTTTAAGAGCTCTGATGCAATATTCCAATCCTTGAATCGGGAGACACAAAGATTCGAAGCAAAAAATGCAGCTCCAAAAATAAGAGTATAGGGAAAGAGAATAAGGTATTTGTAAGGATGGTGAAAGTTTTCCGTACCAAAAGGCTGGAAGATAATCAGGAAAAGATATACCAAAACTCCTGCTGCTACAGAAGAAATTAATATCTCCTTAACTGATTTCGAGGTAGGATATGAGTAAGGTGTAAGGGAAAACATATCAATCGTTTTATAAAATTAATAGTTTGTTGTTCCCGAATGTTGATCTTGAATTTTCTTTGACGTAACCATCAAAACAATGTTTCCGAGTAACAGAGTGAAGCAACTTGCCATCCAAAGAAAATATCCAGGCCCATATCCTGTTATGGGAAATTTATGCCCAGCTTCATTTACAGTAATTTCTCCAACAGATAAATAACAAAAGGTGAGGCCAAATGCAATAAGGCTGATGACTGCTGATATTTTTACTTGCCTTAATAACAGAAAAAATACTCCGATAAATAGAAGAGGGTTAGCTATCCAGGCTATTCCGCCACCTTGCATTTCTGCCCAGCCCAACAGTGCGCAGGCAAGACCACTCATTTCATGTTCCTTTGCATATACTGCTGTGAAAGGAAGTGAAGCCAAATAGAGAATAAGACATATTAATAGGATGAGATTTGATTTTTTCATGGTGCTTTAATTTTTTATTCTATCAAATTACTATTGTCAATAAGGCTCTGAGGAAGATCCTTTTTATTTTTAATTCCCAGTGATTTCAGTTTTTGAGTTTGTATCACAAGGTTATCATTTCCCGTATAAAGTTGTTTGTAAGCATCGTTATAAACATTCTTGGCAAGGTCTAAATTACGGCCTACCTTTTCAAGATTATCCACAAAACCTACAAATTTGTCATACAGTCTCGCTCCTCTATCTGCAATTTCCAGAGCATTTTTGTTCTGGTATTCACGTTTCCATAGATCGGCAATCAGTTTTAAAGAAGTGATAAGGTTGCTTGGGTTTAATAATAGAATTCTTCTTTCATAGGCATAGTTCCAAAGGTTTTGGTCTGCCTGCATCGCTGCAATATAGGCAGGTTCACTTGGAATGAACATCATCACAAAATCCAGAGATTTCCCATAATCATCATAGGCTTTCTGGCTAAGCTGCATAATGTGATTTTTGATGGAACTTAAATGCTGATTCAGTTTCATGGTATAAATATCCTGATCTGTTTCATCTACCAGTTCTGTGAAAGCTGTAAGAGAAACTTTGGAATCAATAATCACATTTCTTTCATCCGGATATTTTACTACGGCATCCGGACGCATTTTTTTACCTGAAAATTCAGAGAATAGAGCTTTGTTGTCTTCATCACGAAGTTCATGTTCAAGGAAATATTCTCTTCCTTTTACCAATCCTGATTTTTCAAGAATACTTTCAAGGATCATTTCTCCCCAATTTCCCTGGGTTTTACTTTCACCTTTCAATGCTCTGGTTAGTTTTTTGGCATCTTCTGAGATCTGTTGGTTCAGTTCAGCGAGTTCCTTTACTTTTTCAGCAAGAGAGAAACGTTCTTTATTTTCCTTTTCATAGGCTTCATTCACCCTATTTTTTAAATCGGTGATTTTTTCCTGAAAAGGTTCAAGGATATTTTTTAAGTTGTTTTGATTTAAAGTCGTAAACTTTTCGGTTTTTTCCTCTAATATTTTATTGGCCAGGTTTTCAAATTGGAGTTTGGATTCTTCCTGTATTTTGGTGATCTCTTCTTTTTGGGTATTCAATGATTGCTGAAGACTGTCGTTCTGGGCAGAAAGCTCGGAATTTTTAGCAAAGAAATCCTGTTTTTCAGCAATAAGGGTTTCTATCTGAAAATCTTGTTTTAAAACTAATTGTTTTTGCTCCTGAAACTGACTGTTCAGTGAAGAATGTTGGGCAGAAAGCTTGGCAAATTCATTTTTCAGATCATTCAGAAGGTCCTGCTGCTGTATATTGAGTTCCTTTTCTTTATTGAGGCTCTGACTCAGCTCCTGAATTTTTGTGTTTGAATTTTCAAGGTCTGATTTGTTTTTAATGTGCAGGAAATTTAACTCATCATAAGCGCTTCTTGAAACCATAGATGATTTCAGGGCAAAATATAAAATAATGGCTCCGAGGGCTCCACCAACAATACATCCAATAAGTAAATAAGTCATCTCCATTCTTCAAAATTAGGAAAAAAGGCTGGAAGTTAATACGGGGTAATGAATTTCAAGAGGGCGTTTCAGATCATAATCGGTTATTCTTATATCATGCTGAAAAACCTCGACTTCCTTTCTTCAACCAGAATCCCTATATTTATGGGAAATTTTAGAAATAGTATGAATATCTTATTGGTAGAAGACGATCAGAGAATTAGCAGTTTCCTATTGAAAGGACTTTCTGAAGCCGGCTATACGATGACGCTTGCAGACTCTGGTGAAAAAGCCAGAGAAATTCTTCATACCTATGATTTTGATATTATATTAATGGATATTATGCTTCCGGGTCTGGATGGAATGCAGCTTACACAAATCATCAGGTTCAAAGGAAATTATACCCCAATCCTTGTTTTAAGTGCATTGAACAGTCCGGATGATAAAATCAAAATGCTGGATCTTGGGGCGGATGATTATTTATCCAAACCGTTTCATTTTGAAGAACTGATCTCAAGGATCAAAGCATTGACAAGACGGAATAAACTGAGTTATCAAAAAGAAGATAATCAACTGTCTTGTGGTAATATTACAGTTGATACAGATCTTCATAAAGTAACCCAAAATGATAAGGAGATTGAATTTTCTCCTACTGAATACAAACTTTTTACTTTCCTGATGGAGAATAAAAATAAAGTGTTGAGCAGAACCCAGATCCTGCATAATGTCTGGGGAATAGATTTTGACAGTTCAACCAATGTGGTAGACGTGTATATTTCCTATGTTCGTAATAAAATTGATGAATCTGAACAGAAAATTATTCATACCGTTAAGGGAACAGGATATTTAATTAAAGATTAGAATGACTCTTCGGAACAGGTTTACTCTTATTTCAAGCCTTTCGTTCGGCATTGTTTCTATCATCACATCTGCGGTGATATTTTTTGCCTATTATGACAGTACGAAGATCTTTTATTTTGAAAAACTTAGGAATACAGCTCTGATTTCTGCCATTTATTATCTTGAAAAAGATGAATTGCCCAAGGACAGGCACGCTCAAATTAAGCAGGAATATAAAAATCTTATTCAGAATAATCAGGTAGCAGTTTATAATCAGAATAATGAAGTAACCTTTGGACAAAATCTGAATGATAAAAATATCCGGCCGTCTCATTTACAGGCTGCCAGAAATAACAAAGGAACTCAGTTTATGTCTGATAATCAGTTCTACTATGGGATTTTCTATCCTGATAACCAGGGAGACTTTGTGGTTTTTGTAAAATCGCCGAATGATTCATTTCAATCGCAGATCTGGAGGTTAGCGATTATTATGCTTTCTGTTTTGATTATCGGGTTGATGGCTATTTATTTCTTAAGCCGCTATCTTTCAAAAGTAGTGTATAAACCTATTTCTAATGTAGTGGAGAGAATCAATAAAGTAGAGTATAATAATATTTCTACTGGAATTACATCTACCAATACCAATGATGAAATTGAGGATCTGATTAAATCTTACAATAAATTATTGGGTAGAATTTCTGAAAATGTATTGTTACAACAGAATTTTATCAATTATGTTTCCCACGAATTTAAAACTCCGTTAGCCGCTATTTCCGGAAACCTTGAAGTATTTGCACAAAAAGACAGAACTCCCGAAGAATATAAAAAAGTAGCTAAAGAATCCCTGGACAATGTCTATGAGATTGAAAATATTCTCAATAATCTCCTTTTGATGTCCGGGATGACGAAACTGGAATCTTCCCACAAACAGGTAAGAGTAGATGAATTGATCTGGAAGATTTATGAAAAACTGGATGCCAAGGCCAAAGAAAACAATTCTGCCATTAAGATCCAGCTTCAGGTAACAAAACCTTCTTTACTGGAGTTTCCGGGTAATGAAACCCTTTTATATCTGGCATTATATAATATTGTTGAAAATGCCATTAAATATTCCTTTGGGCAGCCTGTGGAAATCATTTTATCCGAAAATGAAGACCAGTTGAATATTGTGGTGAAAGATCAGGGAAAGGGGATTCCTGCAGATGACCTTGCTAAAATTACAGACACCTTTTACAGAGGAAAGAACGTGGATGGAATTAAAGGAAGCGGCATCGGGTTATCTTTATCCAGAAATATTTTTGATCATCATAATATTTCAATGAGAATTGATTCTCAGGTAGATGTGGGGACGAGTGTTCTGCTTGTTTTTCCTTTTCATTTTTAATTTCCTACAGATTTTCACAAATGTTCGTGGATAAGCATTTTGCGAAGTATAATTGTGTCATTTGTGAAAAGTATTCGTGCAGTTTGTGTTAAAAAAGATCTGCATAATTTCCCTAATCTGCGAGAGCTGAAAATAAATCCCAACCTATTCTAATCAAACTCTAATGTTGGCCTAATTGAATTTTAATTTCATTCGAAATTGGCTCTAATATTAGGAGAATAGCTTTGTGGTCTTAAAATAAGAGACCTTGAAGAAGATTTTTTTTACACTATTTTATATTCATTGTTTTAGTTTCTTTTCTGCACAGGCTTCAGATACTTTGAAGATCAGCAGAAAGGAGGCTGAAACGATTTTCCTTGCCAATAACCTGGATATTATTGCTCAAAAATTAGAAATTTCCCAGGCAGAAGCAAGAGCTCTTCAGGCTAAATACTGGCCTAATCCTAAGTTAAGCATAAGCGAAGTTAATCTCTGGAGAACTTATGATATTGAAGAACAGCCTGCATTGATTGGAAACTGGGGAAAGAACACCCAGATCTCTGCCGAAATAGAACAGGTGATTCAGACCGCAGGGAAGCGAAGAAAAAATATTGAATTACAGAAAATTGAGGTAGAGGGCGAAAAATACGAATTACAGGAAGTTCTACGCGAACTCAAAAAGACTTTAAGAAATTCAATGACTGAGATTCTGTATAATCAGGAGCAGCAAAAGGTTTATCAGAATCAGATCGCTTCTATTGAAAAACTAACGAAATCTTATAACAACCAACTAAATCTTGGAAATATCAGTAAGGCTGAATATATCCGTTTAAAGGCGCAGGAAATTGAATTCAAGAAAAAGCTTGTGTCATTGAAGCAGGAAATAGAAGATCAGCAGGTCGAACTGAAAGCTTTATTAATGATCCCGCCCCATTCTTATCTGGTCATTTCAGATTCATTTACCATGCCGGAGAAACAGCTTTCAGAAATTGAACTTACTCAATGGCTTGAAAAAGCAAAAGAAAACCGTCCTGATATCATGATTGCTAAGAATAAAGAAAAACATGCTGCTAAAAATCTTGAAATTCAGAATGCGATGAAAACTCCGGATGTCGCTGTTTCTATTGGCTATGACCGTGGTGGAAATATTATGAAAGATTTTATCGGATTAGGTGTTTCAGTAGATCTTCCCATTTTCGACAGAAACAAAGGAAATATACAGGAAGCAAAGCTTGAAATTGAGAAAAGTAAAAATGAAACCCATAAAAATCAATTGAAATCTGAGAATGAGATTGTTTCCGTTTTCAGAAACTACATCCGTACCCAACAGGTTTCAGAAGAAATTGATGAAGCCTATGAATCTACCTTGGATGGTTTATTGGTAAGTCATGAGAAAAACTTCAGACTCAGAAATATCAGTATGCTGGAATACATGGATTTTCTTGATACTTATATCGGCAATAAGATGATTATTCTGGATACCAAAAAAGAGCTTAATCAATATTATGAGAACCTGCAATATGTTGTTGGACAGGATTTATAAACCATTCTTAAGCATGACCTTAAAAAATATGAACATCTACTTATGAAAATGAACACTACTAAATATATCGCTGGAATGTATCTATCCGCCCTGGTAATACTTACGGGCTGTAAAGATGAAAAATCAATGAATGAAACGGACAAAGGTTATTGCATCAGTACGGAACTTAAAAAAGATATTAAGCTGGCTAAAGCAGAAATGCTTCCCATTGAAGAAAGTATCACGCTTACCGGAGAAGTGGAAAGTAATTCTGATAAAACAGTTCCCTTTGTAAGCCTTGTGGATGGAGTAGTTACTGATACTTATTTTTCCCTTGGAGATTATGTGAAAAAAGGACAGGTTCTGGCTTCTGTAAAAAGTACAGCAGTTAATGAAATGCAGGATGACACCCAGACATTACAGGCTCAGCTTGCTGTAGCTAAAAGAAAGCTGGCCTCTGTAGAAGCAATGTATAAAGATGATATTGCCTCTCAGAAAGATCTTCAGGAAGCAAGAGCTGAAGTAACGATTCTTCAGTCTAATATCTCTAAGACGCAAAAGAATATGCAGCTGTATTCTGCAGGAGGAAGTACATTACAGATTAAAGCGCCCGCAGATGGTTATGTAATCAGTAAGAATATTTCTAAAGGAATGCCTGTAACTGCCGGTGGAGATCAGCTTTTTACCATTTCTAATCTTGATAAAGTTTGGGTGATGGCGAATGTGTATGCTACCAATATGAGACATGTATATGTAGATCAGCCGGTAGTGGTAAAAACTTTAGCGTATCCGGATGATAGTTTTCCAGGAAAGATCAACAATATTTCCCAGGTTTTTAATGAAAATGAAAGAGTATTGAAGGCCAAAATCATTATGGATAACAACGGAATGAAGTTAAGACCAGGGATGTCTGCAGATGTTGTTTTACCTGTTAATGCTCAAAATAAAAGTGCTTTAGCTATTCCTGCGAAAGCTTTGATATTTGATAATAACCAAAGTTATGTGGTCGTATATAAAAAAGACTGCGAGCTTGAAATAAGACCTGTAACGGAAATAGCTTCTAACAGTCAATATATATATGTAGAAGGAAATCTAAAGCAAGGTGAAAATGTAATTGCTTCCAACGGATTGTTGATTTATGAGAATCTGAAAAACCAATTAAATACCTCTAAGAAGTAATGCGAAAATTTGTACAGAATATAGTTTCTTTCTCTTTAAAAAACTCACTGATCGTTCTTTTAGGAACTTTCTTGTTGCTGGCTGGAGGAATCTATTCTTATATACACACTCCCATTGAGGCATTTCCGGATGTTACCAATACCAGAGTGAGAGTCATTACCCAATGGCCGGGAAGAAGTGCTGAAGAGATAGAGAAATTTGTCACATTGCCCATTTCAAAAGAAATGAATGCCATTCCGAATAAAACTTCGGTAAGGTCTATTTCCCTGTTTGGATTATCGGTGGTTACTGTGATTTTTGATGACCATGTCAATGATTTTTATGCACAGCAATATGCTTCCAATAAACTCGGTAATGTAGATCTTCCTTCCGGGGCAGAATATAGCATAGAACCGCCGTCAGGAGCTACCGGCGAAATTTACCGCTATATTATTAAAAGTAAATTACCCATTAAAGAAGTCACGGCGATTCAGGATTGGGTGGTTGAAAGAGAACTGTTGGCAGTTCCCGGTGTTGCTGATGTGGTAAGCTTTGGTGGTGAAGAAAAAACATATGAAATAAAAATTAATCCTACAGAATTACACAATTATGACCTTTCCCCCCTGGATGTGTATGAAGCAGTTTCGAAGAGTAATATTAATGTAGGTGGTGATGTAGTGGCAAAAGGAGATCAGGCGTATGTAGTGCGGGGGATTGGTCTTTTGGAAAAGAAGGAAGATATTGAAAATATTCAGATTGAAGTAAAAGGTTCTACTCCTATTTTGGTAAAACACGTTGCTGAAGTAAAAGTATCGGCAAAACCGAGATTGGGACAGGTAGGATATAATAAAGAAAATGATGTAGTAGAAGGAATTGTTATCATGCTTCGTGGAGAAAATCCAAGCGAAGTCATTGCAAGACTTAAAGACAGAATAGAGGAATTAAATGGTGGAGAATTACCGGGAGATGTTCAGATTGTTCCGATCATTGACCGTACAGAACTGGTGAATACAACGGTTCACACTGTTTCCAAAAACCTGATTGAAGGAGTTATTCTGGTTTCTATTATTGTATTCATTTTCCTGTATAACTGGAGAACAACATTTATTGTAGCATCAGTAATTCCATTGGCTTTCCTTTTCGCGATTATTATGTTGAAAATCCAGGGGCTTCCGGCGAACCTTATTTCCATGGGAGCATTAGACTTTGGACTTTTGCTGGAAGGAACACTCGTCATCGTGGAACATGTATTTGTTGCCCTCGAATTGAAGGCGAAAAAGATTGGACTCCGAAGGTTTAATAAAATTTCCAAGCTTGGAATCATCAAGAAGAGTGCAGGAAGTGTGGCAAGCTATATTTTCTTTGCCTTATTAATTCTTATTGTAGCCTTGATGCCGATTTTCTCTTTCCAGAAAGTAGAAGGAAAAATGTTCTCACCTTTAGCATTTACCCTTGGATATGCATTGTTAGGTTCATTAATATTAAGTTTAACCTATGTTCCGGCCATGTGTAAGCTTTTATTAACCAAAAATATTGAGGAAAAAGAGAACTTTATTTCAAGATTCTTCAGGGTGAACATTTATAGAATTTATGAATTCAGTGTTCGACATAAAAAAGGTTTCATCATTGGTTTTGTAACATTACTTGCTGTATGTGGATGGAAATTTTCAAACTATGGCTCAGAATTTTTGCCTAAGCTGAATGAAGGAGCCATCTATGTGCGTGCCACACTGCCGAATAGTGTCAATCTGGATGAATCCGTAAGGCTCACCAAAGAGATGAAGGAGATTCTCATGAAATACGATGAAGTGAAGTTCGTAATGACCCAAACCGGGCGTCCTAACGATGGAACAGACCCCACTGGATTTTTTAATATTGAATTTAATATCCAGCTGAAACCGGAACATGAATGGAAAAAGAAAATTTCCAAAGAAGAACTTCTTGAACAAATGAGGGTTTCTCTTGAAAAATATCCGGGAATCAATTTTGGATTCAGTCAGCCTATTCAGGATAACGTAGAAGAATATGTGGCTGGAGTAAAGGCACCATTGGTTATTAAAATATTTGGGAATGATTTATTCCAGCTTGAAAATTATGCAAATCAGGTAGCTAATTCCATCAGAACTGTTCCTGGGATTTCAGATGTGAATGTCTTTAAAAATATCGGACTTCCGGAACTCAGAATACAGCTTCATGATTCCAAAATGGCAAAATATGGAGTTTCCACAGCAGATGCCCAGGCGGTTATTGAAATGACGATTGGAGGGCAGGCCGCTACCAAGTTTTATGAAGAAGAGAGAATGTTTGATGTGATGCTCAGATTCGAAAAAGAATACCGTGACACTCCTGAAAAAATGGGAGATATTCTGATTCCGACTCAGGATAATAAAAAAGTACCATTGAAAGAAATTGCCACCATTGATTATCATACGGGGCCCTCATTCATTTATCGTGAAGGAAACAGCAGATATATTGGGGTAGGATTCAATATTGAAGGGCGTGATCTTGGAAGTACCATTAAAGAAGCCAAAGAAAAAGTAGATAAAGAAGTGAAGCTTCCTAAAAACCATAAAATGACATGGGCTGGTGAATTTGAAAGTAAAGAAAGAGCAGCCAAACAGCTTGCCATGGTAGTACCTATTTCTCTTGTGCTTATCCTGATGTTATTATATTTCAATTTCGGGAATATAAAAGATACCTTGATCTCTTCCATTACATTAGCCTTTGCATTCATAGGAGGGTTCTTATCCCTTTGGTTCACAGGAACCATCTTTGGAATCTCAGCAGGGATCGGGTTTATTATCCTTTTTGGTGTAGCTACCATTGACGGGATTGTTCTGATTGGAGTGATGAAAGAAAATCTTCAGAACAGAATGTCCCTTAAAGAATCCATTTCAGAAGGTGTAAAAAGCAGGATCCGTCCGGTCGTAATGATTGCACTGATGGGATCTATGGGACTTCTTCCGGCAGCCATGTCCAACGGAATGGGTTCTGAAATCCAAAAACCTTTAGCCATTATGATTGTAGGTGGATTAATTATCTGTATGCTGCTGTCATTTACCATATTACCGATTGTGTTCTATTATGCTTATCGTAAAAAGCATAAAGAAACAATGTAGTTTCTTTTTATTTGTTCATTATTTGGCCGGGATCCATGAGGAAGATCCCGGCCTTTTTATTTTACATGTTTTTCGTTGACTCCAGAATCTCAATATTCTTTACAATATCGTTGCTTTCGCATTTTTTAAGTTCTTTAAGCAGGGCAGGAGTCATAATTTTGGGATTTAAGATTTGTGTCGCAACTTTTGCCGCCGCATAATCCACAATATTAATAACCTGTTCTTTCAGAAAATTAGGGGTATTGGATGCAATCACAGCCGTTGCCCATGAAGTATCCCTGGCTTTGGAAATCGCAAAATCCAGTATGGCATTATCTTTTCCATTGGAAAGCTGATCGATGAGTTGTACCGGGTAGCATATTTTGTTCAGAGAGTCCTGTACTTTCTGATTGATGGAAGCAATCACATTATTTATATTTTCAAAATCTTTTTTTAACGGATTAATTTTACAGTAAGGCATAATGGATGCCGCAGAAATTCCCAGATCCAGATTAATATGTGCATTCATGCCCAGAAAAATATGCTGCAAGATCAGGAGGTCTTTATTTTTGGTTGCCTCAAAGGCAATATACCAGGAGTGGGTACATTTTCTACCATTGCTGTAGTTTTCCCAGGCTTCAAGATAGCGTTGTGCAAAAGCGATATCCAATGTTGTCATTCTCGGATTGTCTTCAAACTTCTTTTGTTGGATTCCTTTTAAAACCTGGGCGGTCATAATCCGGTAAGTACAGGCGAAATAACCTGCGGGACTTTTGTTTTCCTTACACCAGATAATAATTTCATCCAATTTTGTCAGGACTTCTTCAATGGTTTTCATGATAGCTTTTATTTATTTAAAGGTAATATTAAAATCTGTAGTAATTTGATAATAAAAATGTATATTTATTTCAATTTAGAGAGAAATAAAATAAGAGGTGTCCGAAAATCTTAGAGTAGGAATAATAAAACTAAAAACAACTATGAAAAATATAAAAGCTTTAAACAGAAAAAGAGTTAAAGTCTATCAATGGTGGTGAGTACACCAATTGTGAAGTTCCATTAGAATATGGAGTTTGCAAGCCAGGATATACTTTCTGCAGCAACCCGTACTGCTGTGTACAGGCAAGAAAACCTTATATATGCATTGATTATTAAAAATAGAATAGGCTTTCATCACTAAAAGCCTATTCTATTGTAAGGGATAAAATATTAAGGATTTTCCTTTGCAATTTCGTCATGATGCTTAAGATACAAAGGCAGAGCTGCGGAACCGTACCAAGGGAAAATTTCATAACTGAAAACTCCTGCTTGAACTGCAGGATCTGTTTTTACCCACTGCTCAGCTTCTTCTTTAGACTTGGTGTTGAAAATAAACATTCCACGGTAGTTTTCCTTATTCTTTTCAAGCAAAGGTCCGGCTACCACAATTTTTCCTTCATTGGCCAGTTTGCCGATGTTCTCCATGTGTCCTTTCATTAAAGAACTCATCCTGGTTTTATCCTCAATTTTTGTTGTACCGGTTGTTAGCATAACGATGGTGTAAGGCTTCATTCCGTATTGGTCAGCACCTAGAGATGTGGCTAATTCCTGATTAAATTTAGGCTTATCAGTTGTCTTTTCCTGTGCAAAAGAGAATGATGATATGAAGAGGATAGCAATAAGTAATGTTTGTGATTTCATCTTGTTTTATTTTGATAAATATAATAAAACCTTACAGATCTCTGAGAACCGAATTTCAAAAAGAGGAAATGACACAAAAAAACCTCGATGGTTACGAGGTTGTATTTAATAGTTCTGGTGAGATTGCCTTAGTCTTTTATTCTTAAAAACTCTTTAGCCAGCTCAATCATCTTTGGATCACCTGTATATTTTCCATGTTCATCAGAAAGTTTTACAGTTGGGATCCATTCTTTATTAGGAGCCTGTACTCCGATAAGTTTCATTACAATATTCATAGGTTTTAATCCCACATCATTTGTTAGGTTGGTTCCTATTCCGAAGGAGATTCCGATTTTTCCTCTGCAGTAATTGGTGATTTCTTCTACCTTTTCAAGATTTAAAGCATCTGAGAAAATGATATATTTAAACATCGGATTAATCCCGTTTTTCTGATAATGAGCAATGGTTTTATCTGCAAATTCCAGAGCATCTCCACTATCATGGCGTACACCATCAAAAAGCTTAGCGAATTTTTTGTCAAACTGCTGGAAGAAAACATCCGTAGTATAGGTGTCGGAAAGAGCAACTCCCAAATCTCCTCTGTAAACATCTACCCAATGTTCCAAAGCCATTTCATTAGCCATTTTGAAACCATATTCAGCAGCATGGAACATAAACCATTCGTGAGCATGAGTTCCGATAGGCTTTACCCCATATTTCATCGCAAAATGTACATTCGAGCTTCCGATGAAGGTAGAGTCTTTTTTCTGTGTTAGAGCTTCCATCACCAAATTTTGTACCTTATAAGAATGTCTTCTTCTGGTTCCAAACTCTGCAAAGGTTACCCCAAGCCTGCCTAAAGAATCTGCTTTCTCAAGTGTTTTACTCATTACTACTTCATTGGCATCTCTCTCCATATGATTCATTTCATAGTGTAATTCACTGATTAATGCCAATAACGGAACTTCCCAAAGAATGGTTCTGTACCAAAGTCCTTCAACAATTACAGAAAGATCTCCGCCTTCCTGTCGGATTTTCACTTCAGACGGATCATAATGATAACCTTCCAGAAAATCCAGATAAGGAAGATCTATATAAGGGCATGTTCTGGCCATGAATTTCTTTTCATCCTTGGTAAGTTTAAGTTCAGCCATTTTATTAACGGCTTCTCTTAAAGCTACATCAAAGCCTTCCGGAAAATGATGTTTCCCTCTGTTGATAAACTCATATTTAACAATAGAACTTGGAAAAAGTTTTACCACGGCATTTTGCATGGTTATTTTATAGAAATCGTTATCCAGGATAGAGTTGAGTCTTACGTCATTCATAATATGTGTAATTTTAACGCAAATATAAACATTAAAAATAAAATCGCCTAAATGTAAGGCGATTTTTTTGAAATATTCTGATGATCTTATCGGTTTATTTCCCTAAATAAGAATTATACATCCAAACTTCTTTCTCCTGCTCGGTAATATAATCGCTCATCTGAGAGTTGGTACCTTCATCACCAGCCTGATCTGTAATATCTAAAAGCTCTCTCTGAAGATCAATTACTACTTTGAACGAGCTAAGGATTTGTTCTACACTTTTAGTGCCATCTGTTACCTCCTTGCTTTCTTTAATGGTGGCTACTTTTAAATAATCAGAGTAGTTGTGTGCAGGAGTAGCTCCCAATGTAAGGATTCTTTCCGCTATTTCATCAATTTTTAAAACTAAGCTATTGTAAAGTTCTTCAAACTTCGGATGAAGGGTGAAAAACTGATCTCCTTTAATATTCCAATGGGAGCCTCTTGTGTTCTGATAAAATACAGAATAATTGGCTAAAAGTACATTTAATTTTTCTGCTATTTTCTTGCAGTCGGCTTCTTTAAGCCCTATAATACTAGCGTTTTTCATAAGTTTATCTTTTTATATATCTCAAAGTTACGAAATATCGTGCCGAATAGCCTGTGATATCAATAGATGATAACTATAAGAAAATTTTTTAAAATAGTTTGGAAGTATTAATATTGCAAATAATGAAGGCTCTATCTATGATAACAAGGGAAAAGTTGAAATTATAGGTTGAATTGATTGGTCTTATCACGTTTATATTTAAGTTAAAATGAAAATAGCCCGAAATATAGGTTTACGCAGCTTTTTGCTGTCTTTTATCTTTTTTTTCTCAGTTTGCCTGTTGTATTATATCATTTCAGTTCTCAAAACTGACGGAAACTATATCTATTTAATGGATGATGCCTACATTCACCTTGCCATGGCGAAGAATTTTGCATTGTATGACGTATGGGGGATGACGAGGTACCAGTTTTCCTCTACTTCTTCTTCTCCATTATTTACTTACATCCTTAGTGTATTGATTCAGATTTTTGGAAATAATGATCAGATTCCTTTGTATTTCAATATTATTTTTAGTGTCGGGATTCTTTATATCCTCTCAGAATATTATGCTGAAATTTTTAATGATGTTAAAAAAACGGTCTTAGCAGTACTTTTTACAACTTTCTTTATTGTGCTTCCTTTGAACCTCCTTTCAGGAATGGAGCATGTTTTCCAGGTGTTTTTATTTGCTGTTAATATCTTTTGCTTTTATCATTATAACCAGAGTAAATCCGCAATATTTGGATTTTATTTAAGCTTGTTGTTGATGGGGGTAGTCCGTTTTGAAAGTATGTTCTATTTTGTCATTCTGGCTTGTATGTTTGCTTTGGTGAGAAAATGGAAAGAAACAGTATTCATTTTATTTTTAGGTTTCATTCCCATTATTATATTTTGTATTTATAATTATCAGCAGGATGGTTATTTCTTTCCAAATTCAGTAGTGGTAAAAGGAACAAAACTAAGTTTTGATGCCCAAATATTAAACCAGATTAAGGTAATTTTACTGGACAATCTTTTACTGAATATTAGTTTTTATAAAATAGGTTTTTTTCCTCTCTTGCTGTGTGCAATATTCATCTTCAGAGACTTGAAGACGAAAACATTAAAAGAAGTATTGAAAGATAACTTTTTATTAATTGTCTTCTCATTGGTGATGGTCTGCCATGCTATGTTTGCTGATTTAAAAGGACTCTTAAGGTATGAAGCCTATATTCTCACAGGATTTTGCATGGTATTGATACCAAAATGCAAAGGCTTGTTCTTCAATGTTGTGGATTATATTAAAAAAGAAAAAATGGTAAGCCTTTTGATTTCGGCTAATGTTTTACTGATGATATATAAATGCTGGGTTGCTCATCCTATTATGTGTAATGGCGGAAAGAATATTTATGAACAACAGATACAATCTGCAAAATTTCTGCATCAGTTTTATAATACATCTAAAGTAGTAGCGAATGATATTGGAGCAATCAGTTATTATACAAATATTCATTTATTGGATATTGCAGGCCTTGGATCTGTAGAAACTATTCATTTCAATGAAAATAAAAAAGGATTTGACCAAGAATTTGGGAGCTTTCTTAGTAAATATTGTCTGGACCATCAATATGAGATTGCTGTTGTATATGAAGGCTGGTTGCAGGGATATGTTCCCTCTTACTGGAAAAAGGCAGCCACTCTAAAAATTGAAGATAAGATAACAGTCGCGAGGCTGGAAGTTTCCCTGTATTCTATAAACATCAGGAATCTGGAAGAGCTCAAACAAAATATCAAAACATTTAATTGGAATAAAAATGTTACCGTTACAATAATAGAATAGATACAAATTTTTCTTCTTTTCAGAGGTTCTTTATTTCCCGTATTGTTGACTTTCTTTTTAATTTCTTAAGGAATAGATAACAATTTCTTAATGAATCCGGAGATTGTGTTGTCTAGCTTTGCACTCGAAATATAATATCAAGTAAAAAGCAATGAAGAAGTTTTTCCTGTACTCTATTTTATCATTATTCATGTTGTCATGCAGTAATAATGATACAGATGCACAAACACAGACACCCACTCAGCCTACAAAACCAGAGGCTAAATATCAAACTAAAAATGTAATTCTTCTTGTTGTAGACGGTCCCCGCATTTCTGAAACCTGGGAAGCTGCCAACAAAGAAAATATTCCTAACAGGGTAAGCTTATTGAATCAGGGTGTTTTTATCAGTAATTTTAAAAACAACGGAACTACAAATACGAACCCTGGGCACAGCGCAATGTGTTCGGGAGTGTATGAGAATATCAAAAATAATGGGACAGAATTACCAGGCTTTCCATCTATAATGCAGCAGTGGTTGAAGTTCACCGGAGCAGATAAAACCAAAGCATGGGTAATTGCCTCTAAAGATAAACTGGAAGTTTTGAATGATTGTAAACTGGCAGATTGGAAAGGGAAATTCCAGCCAAGCGTAGACTGCGGAGTGAGCGGAAACGGAACAGGATATCGTGATGACCTTATTACGATGACAAAAACCAAAGAGGTTATGACAAAATATAGCCCGAATGTTATCGTAATCAATCTTAAAGACGTTGATTCTTATGGCCATGCCAATAAATGGGATGAATATATCAAAGCCATTAAAACTACAGATGCTTCCATAAAAGAAATCTGGGATTACATCCAGTCATTGCCTGCTTATAAGGATAAAACTACACTTATCGTTTCTAATGATCACGGTAGACATTTAGATGCAAACGGAGGCTTTGCAGAGCATGGCGACGATTGTGCAGGATGCAGACATATTGAATTTTTTGCTATGGGCCCGGATTTTAAAAAGAATACTACCATTAGCACAGGAAACTATGAACAAATTGATATTGCCAGTACAATGGCTGAACTCTTAGGGGTTCCTGCGCAATACATGAAAGGAAAAATAATTAAGGATGCCTTTAAATAAAACTTTGATTTTTTGATACTAACCTCCATTGCTTACAATGATTCAACAATATAAAAGTAATGGAGGTTTTTGGTGGTTTTGGAAATGAATGAAGAAAATTTATTGTAAAATAAAATTTCATAACTGCTTGTCAATTAAAAAAATATTATTATTTTTGCAGCCTAAAATAAAAAGCAATTAAATGCCTACTATTCAACAATTAGTAAGAAAAGGAAGAGCCACGCTTGCCAAGAAGAGCAAATCGGCTGCCCTTGATTCTTGTCCACAAAGACGTGGAGTATGTACGAGAGTATATACTACTACACCTAAGAAACCTAACTCTGCACTTAGAAAAGTAGCAAGGGTAAGACTTTCAAACGGTAAAGAAGTTAACGCCTATATCCCGGGCGAAGGACATAATCTTCAAGAGCACTCGATAGTATTGGTTAGAGGCGGAAGGGTGAAAGACCTACCGGGAGTACGTTACCACATCGTAAGAGGTGCATTAGACACAGCTGGTGTAAATGGAAGAACACAGAGAAGATCTAAGTACGGAGCTAAGAGACCTAAACCAGGACAAGCTGCTGCAGCTCCTGCAAAAGGTAAGAAAAAATAATCATTAAATAAGGTACAGAAGCAATGAGAAAGACAAAAGCGAAAAAAAGACCGTTGTTACCAGATCCGAAATTTAATGATCAATTGGTAACGAGATTCGTAAACAATTTAATGCTAGACGGTAAGAAGTCTATCGCATTCAAAATTTTCTATGATGCATTAGATATCGTAGAAACTAAAAAAGGAGATTCTGAAAAAACAGCCCTTGAAATCTGGAAAGATGCATTAACAAACGTTATGCCTCACGTAGAAGTACGTTCTAGAAGAGTAGGTGGAGCTAACTTCCAGATTCCTATGCCAATCAGAGCTGATAGAAAAATTTCTATGGCAATGAAATGGTTAATTAGCTACTCTAAAAAGAGAAATGATAAGTCTATGGCTTTGAAATTAGCTAATGAAGTTGTAGCTGCTTCAAGAGAAGAAGGTGCAGCTTTCAAAAAGAAAACTGATACTCACAAAATGGCGGAAGCTAACAAAGCGTTTTCACACTTTAAATTCTAATCTGAAATGGGTAGAGATCTTAAATATACAAGAAATATTGGTATTGCTGCGCACATTGATGCAGGTAAAACTACCACTACAGAAAGGATTTTATTCTATACAGGGGTAAACCACAAAATTGGAGAGGTTCACGATGGTGCTTCTACAATGGACTGGATGGAGCAGGAAGCAGAAAGAGGTATTACTATTACTTCTGCTGCAACTACTTGTTCTTGGAACTTCCCAACAGATCAAGGAAAACCTGTTGCTGATACTAAACCTTACCACTTCAACATTATCGATACACCGGGACACGTTGACTTCACTGTAGAAGTAAACAGATCTTTAAGAGTATTAGATGGATTAGTGTTCTTATTCTCTGCAGTAGATGGAGTAGAGCCTCAGTCTGAAACAAACTGGAGACTTGCTGACAACTACAAAGTTGCTAGAATGGGATTCG
The DNA here is from genome assembly GCF_001684955.1 of Chryseobacterium contaminans. GTDB lineage: Bacteria > Bacteroidota > Bacteroidia > Flavobacteriales > Weeksellaceae > Chryseobacterium > Chryseobacterium contaminans. The sequence goes on from NZ_MAYF01000223.1 coordinate 25,516, forward strand.
TAAACAAAATGGACAGACAAGGTGCTGACTTCCTTAACGTGGTAAACCAGGTTAAAGAAATGTTAGGATCTAACGCAGTTCCAATCGTTTTACCAATCGGTGCTGAAGAAGATTTCAAAGGTGTTGTTGACTTAATTAAAAACAGAGCGATCATCTGGGATGAAGCAGGACAAGGAGCTACTTTCGAAGTAGTGCCAATTCCTGAAGACATGAAAGATGAAGTTCTTGAATATAGAGAGAAATTAGTAGAAGCTGTTTCTGAGTATGACGAAACTTTGATGGAGAAATTCTTTGAAGATCCGGACTCAATTACAGAAGAAGAAATCAATGCTGCATTGAGAGCTGCTACTATCGATTTATCTATTATCCCAATGACTTGTGGTTCTTCATTCAAGAATAAAGGAGTACAGTTTATGTTGGATGCAGTATGTAAATACTTGCCTTCTCCATTGGATAAAGATGATATCAAAGGTACTGACCCAAGAACAGACGCTGAAATTACAAGAAAGCCATCTGTAGATGAGCCTTTCGCAGCTCTAGCATTTAAGATTGCTACTGACCCGTTCGTGGGAAGATTGGCATTCTTCAGAGCTTACTCTGGAAGACTTGATGCAGGTTCTTATATCTTGAACTCTCGTTCAGGAGATAAAGAAAGAATCTCAAGAATCTATCAGATGCACGCTAACAAGCAAAACCCAGTAGAATATATTGAAGCTGGTGATATTGGTGCAGCAGTAGGATTCAAGTCTATCAAAACTGGTGATACAATGTGTGATGAGAAAAACCCAATCGTTCTTGAATCGATGGTTTTCCCTGATCCGGTAATCGGTATCGCTGTTGAGCCTAAAACTAAAGCTGACCAGGATAAAATGGGTAACGCTCTAGCTAAATTGGCTGAAGAAGATCCAACGTTTACTGTTAGAACTGACGAGGCTTCTGGACAAACGATCATCTCTGGTATGGGTGAGCTTCACTTAGATATCATTGTAGACCGTATGAAGAGAGAATTCAAGGTTGAAGTAAACCAAGGACAACCTCAGGTAGAGTACAAAGAAAACTTAACAAGAGTTGCCAACCACAGAGAGGTTTACAAAAAACAATCTGGAGGTAAAGGTAAATTTGCTGACATTGTATTTGAACTAGGACCTGCAGACGAAGGTAAAGTTGGTTTAGAATTCATCAATGAGATCAAAGGTGGTAACGTTCCTAGAGAATTCGTTCCTGCAATTGAAAAAGGATTTAAAGCTGCAATGAAGAACGGTCCATTGGCTGGTTTCGAAGTTGAAGGTATTAAAGTTACTCTTAAAGATGGATCTTTCCACGCAGTGGATTCTGACGCTCTTTCTTTCGAAATGGCTGCTAAGCTAGGATTTAAAGAAGCTGGTAAAGCTGCTAAACCGGTAATTATGGAGCCTATTATGAAACTGGAAGTTGTAACTCCGGAAGAATATATGGGTAACATCATTGGTGACCTTAACAAGAGAAGAGGTACTATCAGTGGCCAGGAAGAGAAAAACGGTGCTGTTGTAATCAAAGGTTCTGTTCCACTTTCTGAAATGTTTGGATACGTAACTACTCTAAGAACACTTTCATCAGGAAGAGCTACTTCTTCTATGGAATTAGAGAAATACGCACCAACTCCACAAAACGTTGCTGAAGAAATCATAGCTAAAGCAAAAGGTTAATTTTTAAACTAAAGAAATGTCACAAAGAATCAGAATAAAACTAAAATCTTACGATTACAACTTGGTAGACAAGTCTGCTGAGAAAATCGTAAAAACGGTAAAGGCTACTGGTGCTGTTGTAAACGGTCCAATTCCATTGCCAACGAATAAGAGAATCTTCACAGTGTTGAGATCTCCGCACGTAAACAAGAAAGCAAGAGAGCAGTTCCAATTATCAGCTCACAAGAGACTAATGGATATCTACTCTTCTTCTTCTAAGACTGTTGATGCTCTAATGAAATTAGAACTTCCTTCAGGTGTAGACGTTGAAATTAAAGTGTGATAACTGCATACTTTGCAATGATTATACAATCCGTTCCTTTTTAGGGACGGATTTTTTATACCCATTATTTCACTTATCATATTATAAGCTATTGAAATCAAATTTATTCTAAGATGAATTTGATTTTTTTGCTTTTTATTATTGATAATCATTAGAGGGTATCAGGAGCTTATTTTTAATGGTTAGATCACTGTGCTGGTATTTTTTTATCAGAGTTATGATGATATTATTGATCCCATATTGAAGGTTGCAGATAAGGTGACATATCTCACCTTTGTTTATTTATTTAGAATTATTAAAAATAATAATTTTGCAAAAAAATTATTGATGTTTAGAACAGTATCTTTTTCCTTACTTGTTTTAGGATCAGCTTTGGCAAGCGGTCAGAAAACGAAGGACACGTTAAAAAGTAACCAAATTAATGAAGTAGTAATAACGGGTTCAGGGTATGCTCAGAAGATCAAAGACACTCCGGCAACTATTTCAGTGATTTCCCAGGCAGACCTTAAAAAGAGAGCTTACAGGGATATCACGGATGCATTGCAGGATGTTCCCGGAGTTTTCGTTACAGGAGGAGGAAGTACAAGTGATTTTTCAATAAGAGGAGCTGAATCTGGCCAAACCCTGGTTTTAATTGATGGTAAAAGAATCAATACAAGAGAAACAAGACCAAACTCAGATGGTCCTGGTATTGAACAGGGATGGATGCCCCCTTTGGAAACCATTGAAAGAATTGAAGTGGTAAAAGGACCAATGTCTTCTTTATACGGTTCTGATGCAATGGGAGGAGTTATCAATATCATCACTAAGAAACTTAGTGGCGGCTGGAGAGGATCTGTTGGAACAAGTTTGATACAGCAGGTACACAAAGAATCAGGAAATACCTATCAGATTGATGGCTATGCCGCAGGATCTTTAGTGAAAAACCTTCTTCAGATGAAAGTCACAGGAAGTTATTCGGACAGAAATGAAGATAAATTTGTAGGCGGATTTACCGAAAGAGTGATCAAAGCTTTTGGTACAGAATTCAGCCTTACTCCAGATACAAAAAATACCTTTAAGCTAAGCTACGATTATAACCGCCAGGAAAGAAACCAGAATCCGGGTTATTCATTAGGTCCTAAAGCAAAGAGCTCACGCAATAACTACGAGAGAAACGTATTGGCATTAAGTCATAAAGGAGATTATTCAAATTTCCATACCAATTCTTATATCCAGTATGACAATACCAACAACCCGAACAGGGATATGAGATATGAAACATTCTCGGCATACAGTCTCAACAACTTCAATATTAAAGATCATGTAATCAGCTTTGGGGCAGAGTATAGATACGAAAGGCTGAATGATTTAGGAAACAAAATGAAGTCTGAAAACGGCGAAGTGGTAACCAAGCTAACCCGTTGGAACTGGTCTGCTTTTGCAGAAGGAAACTGGAAGCTGGTGGATAGACTACACTTGGTTACAGGTGCCCGTTTGGATAATGATGAGAACTATGGTTCCAACTTTACACCAAGAGGATATTTAGTATGGAGTGCTACCAATAATTTTACCTTTAAAGGAGGGGCTTCATGGGGATATAAAGCACCAGGCTTGAGAGCGGTAAACCCAGGATGGGGACAGGTAACCGGTGGTGGAACCCAGGATGGAGTAATCATTGGAAACAAAGATCTTAAACCAGAAAAAAGCTTTAATCAGGAGCTTACGGTAATGTTTGAAGATAATAAGAAAGTGATTAACCTAAGTGTAACAGGGTTCAATACAGACTTTAAAAACAAATTGGTAGAAGTTAGAAAATGTAATAACAGCGAAGAGTGTAAACAGTTTGAAGCTTTATACAATCATATCTATGATTTTATCTCAACCAGAGAAAACCTTGGTAAAGCAAACAGCATGGGGCTTGAAGCCAATCTTGGAGTAAACGTATCAAAGGATATTGTATTAAAAGCAAACTATACCTATACAGATACCAAGATTAAATCTGACGAAATTCCTTCCCTTTACAATAAACCCTATGCAAGAATTCCTAAGCATATGGCTAACGTAAACTTATCATGGAAGGCCAATGACAGCTTTGAATTCTGGTCAAGAGGAAACTACAGAAGCGTAAGCCAGCCGGGAGTAAGCAGAGGAAAAGCACAGGAATATCCAATTCCATCTTACTTCTTATTAGATTTAGGAACGGTATACAGACTGAACAAACATGTTCGTTTCACTTTTGGAGTATATAACCTGTTGGATAAAGATATCCGTAATGATACAACAGATCCGGCGACAAACTTTGGTTTTAGAATCGATGGAATCAGATATCAGTTTGGAGCGAACTATTTCTTCTAAACCCAATGGTTTTAAAAAAAAACTGATGAAATACAATAAAAATGTTCTTACAAAAGAATATTGGAAGAGATTTTGTATAGGTAGTGCGAACCTGCTACTCGGAAAAGTTTTCACTTGGGCTAAAAGTAAGTAATAACGATATTAATACCGGTTTAGAAAGGAGGAATTACGACAGATTCCTTTCTCAAATTTGTATTAACTTTTTAATTTATTCATATCAAATTAATTTTGTACACATTAAGATGGCTCAGCCGTCTTAATGTTTTTTTTATAATACCCATGCATTCTTATTTCAAGATTCTCTTCACTTGTTCAGGTTAATTTTATACATTTAATAAAATTATCTGACCAATGGATCATAAGAATAACAATCTCTTTGAAAAATTTTCAAACTGGGCCGTAAAATTTACAGGAAGTCAGTATGCCTTTATTGGAGCAACATTTGTGGTTGTGGCATGGGCAGTTACAGGCCCCTTTTTCAATTATTCAGAAACCTGGCAGCTGGTTATCAATACAGGAACTACAATTATTACCTTTCTCATGGTTTTCCTTATTCAGAAAGCCCAGAATAAAGATTCAAAAGCCATACAGATCAAGTTGAATGAAATCATTGCGGCTCATGAAAAAGCAAGTAACAGAATTGTAGATATTGAAGATCTTACGGAAGCAGAACTGGATCAGCTTCATCACTATTATGAAAATTTAGCTCAGTTTGCCAAGAAAGATTCGGATATCCATACTTCTCATTCTATAGATGCTGCACAGCGAAACCAGGATTATAAATATGAGTTCTTTAAAAGGAAGCATGAAGAATGGCTACAGAAGCAGGAACAGGAAAAATAATATTTATTTAATGATGAACATTGTTTTTTGTTAATAAATTGGAATTTGTTAATATATTTTATTTTGTGTTAAGTTAATTTTTATATTTGTTGTATTGAATATAAAATCCACTACTGTGAAAAGAAAACTACTATGTTTGCCAGTATTGCTTTTGGCAACAGCGGCAAGTGCACAATGGAGTAAAGCTGTGCCACAACAGAGAATTATTAAGAAAAGTGATCATTCTATTTATTATAAACTTGATATAGATCAAATCAGAACACAGCTTTTGCAGGCATCTAAAATTGGAGAAGGTGCACCGGTTACGATAAGCATTCCTAATCTGGAAGGTAAGATAGAAAGGTTTACAGTGAATAGCTTTCCTGTAATGGATGAAACTTTAGCAAAACAATACCAACTTGGATCTTATGTGGGAATAGGTACTGATGATCCTTCAAAGTATATCCGTTTTAGTGTTGCTCCTAATGACTTTCAGTCTATGATGATTGCTCCTGATGGTAAGTATGAGTTTATAGAGCCGGCTACAGCAGATAAATCTTATTATTCTATACATGGGAAAACCAGTAAGAATGGGCACGCATTTACCTGTAGTACTAAAGAAAGTAAGGAATCTGTAGCCAACCTTCAGAAAATGATAAAGTCCGGGGCAACCGCTAAAGCCAGTAACAAAACTTTTCACACGCTTAAACTGGCAATGTCTGTGACAGGAGAGTACACCTCTTATTTTGGTGGTATTGTGGGAGCTCTTACACAAATCAACGCTACCTTATCAAGAGTGAATGGAGTATTTGAAAGAGAGTTTAATGTACATGTGAACGCAATTAATGCACCTGGCCTTATCTTTACCAACGCTGCTACTGACCCTTACAGTACTTCCGATCTTATGTGCAAATGGAATTACGAATTAATGAATGCTTTGCATGGCGGAAACTATGGTGTTACTGATGAAAGTTTTGATATCGGACATTTATTTGGTGCTACAGGAGGTGGAGGTAATGCAGGTTGTATTGGCTGTATAGGAAGCAATGATATCTCTACTACCTCTTATACTGCTGCACAAAGTGACTGTCAGGATGCCAGTGGTAGTTATTATGCATACATATCTCCGGATAATTATAAAGGAAGTGGTTTCACCTCTCCTGCAGACGATATTCCAATGGGAGATAATTTTGATATTGATTTTGTAGCCCATGAGATGGGGCATCAGCTTGGAGATAATCATACGTTTAGTAGAGATGAGCAGTCTGGATCCAATACTTATGTTGAACCGGGTACCGGAAGCACTATTATGGGATATGCAGGACTTTGGGGAACTATGTCTGTTCAACCCCATTCAGATATATATTTCCATAGTGTAAGTATAGATCAGATACAAGCTAACATGGCAGCTATAACTGCTGATGTGGAAACTCCAATAGTGAATAATCCACCAGTAGTCGCTGCAATGAATACTGTATATACAATTCCAAAATCAACAGCATTCGTATTGACAGCTTCTGCCACAGATCCGGATGGAGATGCTTTAACTTATTGTTGGGAACAGGTGAATTCAAGTACCTTATCCGGTGGTGTAACCAAAACTAATATTGGAAATACCGCTTCAGGGGCGAGTTTCAGATCATGGACACCTACCAGCAGCCCTACAAGGTATTTCCCTAAACTATCAACTGTTTTGGGGGGAACTGTAAAGAATACTAATGATTTTGAAGCTGCAAGTACAGTAGCAAGAACTACTAATTTCCGTGTTACCGTAAGAGATAATAAACCCGGAGGACAGGCACAGACTGCGTATGCAAATCAAACAGTTGTTGTGGGATCTGCTGCTGCATTTACAGTAAATACAACATCTCTTACTCCAAATGCCAATTCTACAATTGCATGGACCGTTTCAGGAACAACTGCAGCTCCATATAACGTAGCAAATGTTAAAATTGATTATACAGAAGATAATGGAACAACATGGAATGACCTAGCGGCATCAGTGCCAAATAATGGTTCTGCAAGTGTTTTCATTCCTGCAGCTTTAGCTGGGAAAAGTATTCATATTAGAGTATCTGCAATTGGAAACGTATTTTATGCAGTGAAGAAGGCTACTGTATCAAATGTTCTTGCTGTTTCTGAGGCAGGTAATAATGTAAAAACTGTTCATATCTATCCAAACCCTGTTGAGGATATTCTTAATGTTACGAATGTTTCTTCAGGTGCCATTTATGAAATTTTTAATACTCCAGGTCAATTGGTTTTAAAAGGAACAATAGGTGATGGAAGGATTAATGTAAGCAATTTGGTAAAAGGAGTTTATTTCATTGCAATTAATGGTAAGGAGATCAACAGTAAAACTAAGTTTGTCAAAAAATAATTGAACAATAAAGTAAAAATAAAAACCTCTGAGTCATCAGAGGTTTTTTTATGATTGATTCTATCTCATGAAATAGCTGAAATAACTACAGCTTCCCATTAGACTTTTTGTAGTTTCAGCATCTGAATACTGTGCCTTCAGCTGTGCAAAATACGTTCTGTATTTTTGATTCTTCAGATTGTCCAGCTCCTTTTGACGGGCATCTTCTTTTTCAGACCATTTCGGATCAGAATAATCGAAATCTTTCGGAGCTTTGGCTTCATACTGATAATATTTACCTTGCTCAGCACTGGCCATCTGGAATAAAATTCTAGCCTTCTCTTCTTTATTGTTTGAAAGCTTAAGCGCTTTCTGATAATAGTTGATGGCTAAATCAAAATTATCAGGTTCAATATAAGAAGTATCCATGAAGTTTTTATAGTAGTACTTATAAGGATTTCCTTTATCATTATTCCAGAAGTAATATTTTCCACCATTGCTGTTATCAATATCCATAACAAAAAGGTGTCGGTAATATCCTAAAATGGAAGTATTATATAGCAGGTTTCCGATAAGCTGGTTAGCTCTTGCAGCCTTTTCGTCATTTCCATTTCCGATTTTCTTAAGCTGGATTAAAACATCTGTCAGCTCCAGTTTGTTCATATTATCTTTGATGAAAGGAAAATCACTGTAACCTTCAGACTTCATAGATTCAGAAGCAGCACTTTGATAACTTTCCCACACATTATGTCCGAAAACAAGACTTGAAATATTATTGAAGCCATTATATTCAGAAGAGGCATATTGTTTTGGAGTAATAGTTTGTCCGCTCTTTTCGCTCCAGTCATAATTCACTCTTGGTATTCCACCGAATTTCTGGACCTTTTCATAATATGATTTAGCCTTTCCAAAATCAGCAAGCCTCATAGCTCGGTCGCCATAAATGGTATTGAAGAAAGCCTCAATATTTCCTACACTGTCCATATTTTTAGCAATAATCTGCTGTTCAAACTGGGTCTTATTAGGCTTTCTGTAGAACTCCTCAACACTTTTTACAAGACTTGAATTTGGATTATACTGAAGGTCTGAAAGGGTGTTGTTCATCAGGAATGATTTACCATCTTCCCCCTGAAGCAGATAACGGTTAGCCATTACATCTTTTAAGAAATCAGCAGTGGAAGGTGCAGGTCCGTAATAGTCGTAATAACTGTTGGCATTTGCAGTGTCCATTTTCACTTCTTTTTCCATAAAATATTCCGCATAGTCTTTCATCATATGATTTTCAAAAGCAGCATCTATTTTTGGTTGTGAAACTATATCATTCAGAACCTTCATTCTTTTGATTTCCTCCAGATATTCAGGATTGGTGGTTTTGATCTCGTTCAGAATCTCGGTACTTTCTTTATAATCTTTCTTTAAAAACTTAAGGTAGGCATCTGCGATCTGCCAGTATTCATCTTTTGACTTTTCTTTGGCTTTGGAAGTGAATTTTTCAAGGTCATCAAGGTAATCTTTAGTGTTGTCATCATACCCGCTGTATCCTGTAGTGTAAAAAGGAATTCTGTTGGGATTATTCAATAGTTCATCATCACTCTGGTCTGCTTTATTTCCATCACCGGATGTGTCAGATTTAGAACCTCCGAAAAGATTCTTGAAGAACCTTACAATTTTCTGCCAGAAAGATATCTTTTCTTCTTTCACCTCTTTTACTTCTGTTGTTTTCTTATCAGAAGCAACATCTTTTGAGTTATGTGTTTCAGTATTTCCCCTGTAGACAGATACCCTGCCGTAAGCATCAGAAGTGTAATAATAGGTAGGAAGATAGCTTCTTTCCAGCTCATTGATGCTTCTTACTGCCATTACTTTCAGGATTTCAGAATCCGGATTGATGTCAAACATTTTTTCCATGATAGGAATAGGGTTGTTGAAATCTTCATATCCTAAAAGGAAATAAGCCATGTTCTTTTCCTCATTCGTATTGGCTCTTTTCATAATATTGCTGAAAGAAGCTGTATCCGAAAGTTTCATAGAGACAAAAGCAGATTCCTTGCGGTCTTTACTGTTCATAAATACCTGAAAGAAATTCCAGTTGGCATCACCATTCATCTCTAATCCTCTTTGAGCTCCTGCCAATTGATCCAGAGCCATATAATATACCGTGCCTTTTAACTTGATGGGTTCAATATAGGTTTTGAAAGCCTGCAGGGCAGAGTCATAGTTTCTGGTATAATGATTCAGACGTACAAGCTGGTACCCGTAGCGCTGCTTGATCTCAGGATTTCTGGCTGCGTTATATAGAGAGGTTAGGGCTGCGATCGTTTTATTATAATCAAGAGAGGTGGCATTTTTTCTGTTTTCATCTCTGTTATAGTAAAAAGAGTTTTCACTTTCAATATAGTTGATGCTCATGTAGGGCTCCAGATACTTGGCTTCAATCAAATAATCAATTCCTTCTTTATATTTCTGGTAAAATCCAGTTCCTAATTTTTGTAAAAGAGGATTAGTAGGAGTCCCATTTTTAAGAGCGTTCAGGTCATTCAAGCTTAATTTATATACCAGATTCTGTGTCTCGGCGTAGTCAAGCTGATTGTTAAAGTACTTTTTCCAGGTTTCAATATTATCATCAGGAATCATAGATGGATTATAATGACCAAAGAATCTTGAAGAATAGGTATGAAGAAAAGGAAGATAAGACTTATCCTTAATAATACTCTGCGTAAAAAGGTTGAAGTATTCATAATCCGGATCCGACCAGGCACAGGCGTTGGAGTTGGTGTAGAAAAGAGATACAACCGCAAGTGAAAGAATATACTTTTTCATAGGGTGTAGTGTTTTTTTAGTTTTTTATATAGTTTTTTGTAATCAATGGTGCGGACAGAAATGGTTATGATGTTGAGCTTCTATCCTATGTCTTCATCTATGGAAGATTTAAAATTTTCGATCTAACACAAATTTACTATCTAATTGATAATAAATAATATTAAAATGTGGGATTTTTTTCTGAAGGAAAACAATCACATCAGTTAATTGTTCTTCCGATATTTCTTCCACCTTTATTTTGAAACCTTTATTCAGGTAACTTCCAAAGTAGAAGCCGTCTTTCAATACTTCAGCTTCATATTCCGAAATCTTTTTGAAGTTAGGATTTTCGAGGTCCTTTTTAGATAAAGCATTGATAAGTTTATGTTTGTCCAGATGATTCGTAATAATTCCCCATGAATAAATAGGAAGAGCTACTTCTACTTTTTTAATGGGGTAATCTTCCATTTTCGAAAGATAACTTTTCAGAATATTGACGTCCAGAATAGAATTTTTATTCGTTTTTTCCAATGGGGAAGAAGTAGAGTAGCACATCAGATACACTTTATTCACTGGAGGTATTCCAGTCTGTTTTTTATCTTTAACCTGATGAAGGCGTAATGTGCAGGTGATTTCTTTTCCGGAAACTCTTTGCAGTTCCTTCAGGAATTTAAAATAATCATCCCGTGTTCCGGCAGTCCAGTCACAGTCAATCTGAATTTCATTATTGATTTTTAAATGATATTCCTCTGCTTTCTTCTGAACCAAATGATGAATGCTTTCTGCCAGAAACTTAATTTCTTCCTGAGAAATCCCCAATATGGTTTGATTGGTGATAAAAACAGTAGGTACAATCTGCTTGTCCGTTTGAAAACTCTGGTCTTTTGTGATGACGGCAACAGGTTGGAATTTTCCCCCAATTTTATCCACATCAAAAAACCTTGTGTATAAATAAGGAACAGTTGCCTGGTTTAAAACTTTCTTTTCTTCCTCATCCAGTTTCAGATTCGTTTTCCAGTAATAAAATGTATAAGGATGGTTCTCTTTTTTACTGCAGGAAACAATAAAAAGTAAGGCCCATAAAATGTTTAGTATTTTCATGCTGTGATAGGGCATAGTTGATTCTCCAAAAGTAAAGATATTTAAACAAACAATGAACCGTAAAATCACGGTGATTCCCCAAGTAAACAAAAACCGCTCCAAAGGAGCGGCTATTTTATGATCTCATTATTCATAGAGTTCACTTTCACAAGTACAGGTTTCTTTATCTATACTTTCTTTGGCAGAACAACAGCCATCAAGGTTTAGAATATTTCCTTTCTCATCCGTAAGATAGATTTTATCTTTCCCGAATTTCACAAAAAAGGTTTCTTTATATTTCTTGAACACCACCTTCATTACTTTATTCAGAGCATATTTACCAGCATTGAATTCTTCTTTAGTTTCTTTCCAGTCAGCCTGGTTAACCTGAACGTATCCAAAAACTACGTCGCCGTTCTTTTGTATATTGAGGTAATAATGAGGAGTGCCGGTACCACTGTATCCTTTCAGAAGGTCAAAACTTCTATGACCGGTAAAAGGTAGTTTTGTTTGTGCAAAAGTGAAAATGGTGATGCATAGAATCATTAAACTGAAAATCTTTTTCATATTATTTTTTTCTTCAAATTTAAAAATATCTGTCCAATTTATGCACCGTAAAATCCCGGTGATTTTTTATCCTATATAGTCTCAAACATCCTTCTCAGCAACTACAATAATTCATATAACCATTTCCTTTGACTGGAAGAGTGGCAAAAATTCAAAGAATTTTTGCCGGGGTGGTCTTTTCCTCAAGCAAGCAAAAAACCACCCCAAAAGGAGTGGCTTTTCTATAATTTAATTGAAAACTAAATTAAAAAACAGTCGCAGCCAGCTGGATCCTCGCATATTTATTCGAAGGATTCCACATAGCCATCATAGAAACAGGTAAACTGTAATGTTCTGTAATTTTAAGAACTTTCCCTGCTTTTACCCCAACATTCACAATGTCAAAATTGTTTTTTCCATTTCCATACAGAAAAGTATCTCCATTCAATGAAAATCCTGCGCCTACAAAAGCATCCAGATTTACTTTTTGCCCACTGATGACAGGATAACTAGCCTGTACATAAGTAGAATATCTGTTCTTTTTATAGCTGCCATCCGGTTCCAGAATTACTTCTCCTGCATTGGCACCTCCATACAGCATAATGTCTGCTTCAATATTGATCGGGAATGATGGCCCGAAAGTATAATTGGTTCTTAAATCAATAATATGGGCTGTTCTTCTCTGTGAATAGCTGAAAATGTCATCTGCTGCAACAGCGGTATTGATATTTCTGGAATTATAAAGATCCCATAATCCAATATAAAAACGTCCGTTAGAATACTGAACATAATAATTGATCTCCTTATAATGGGTATTGTCTTTATCATCCGCAAGGGCAGAAGCACCCCAAATCCCTACTTTCCATTTTTTCTCCGCATCCAAAGCATAGGAAAGATTTCCCATCACAACAGGTTTGTCTGTAATTATCAAACCTCTCCATAAGTGGTTGTTCTGAATGTTTGCAGTAAAATCCAACCTGTTTTCTTTGGTTTCCTTTGTTTCACTGCTTTCCTGTGAAAATAACCTTCCTGCACCTAAAGTAAGCAGGAAGATCCCTTTTAATATTTTCATCATCTGTATTTCTATTTTAAGGTTATGAACAATAACGCAGCGATCACAGCTCCTATCACAGGGCCTATCACAGGAATCCAGGCATAGCCCCAGTCACTGCTTCCTTTTACCGGAAGAATAGCGTGCATAATTCTTGGGGCAAGATCTCTGGCAGGATTAATGGCATATCCAGTAGTGCCTCCTAAAGAAAGTCCGATTACCCATACAAGAAATGTCACGGGAATGGCTCCTATAGAGCCTAGCCCAACCTTCGCATTAGGGTCTGCCTGTAAATTAATACTTGGATTTGAAATGTAGAAAATAACAAATACCAAAACAAATGTACCTATAATCTCACTGATAAGGTTAGAGGAAACTTTTCTGATGGCAGGGCCTGTACTGAAACAAGCCAGCTTTGCTCCTTCGTCTTCCGTAATGGCAAAATGATCTTTATTGAATAACCACACTAAAAAAGCTCCTAACATTCCTCCAATCATCTGAGCCGCAATATAAGACGGAACCAGATCCCAGGCAAACTTTCCTGCAGTCGCCAAGCCAATAGTAACAGCCGGATTTAAATGAGCCCCACTTACGGGTCCTGCAACGGTTACCCCTACAAAAACGGCTAAAGCCCAGGCAGTGGTAATAACAATCCATCCGGAATTATTTCCTTTGGTATCCTTCAAGACAACATTGGCTACAACGCCGTTGCCTAACAAAATTAGAAGCATCGTCCCGATCACTTCTGCGATAAATGGAGTCATATGTGTATTTTTAAGGTCAGGGAATTAATCTTCAATCCAACTTTGAGCACGGGATACCGCTTTGTTCCAAGAATGAACCATGGCATCCACTTTTTCTTTTTCCAATTGAGGGTGGAAATCTTTATCTACAATCCATTGAGCTTGTATCTCATCAATGTTTTTCCAGTAGCCAACTGCAAGACCTGCTAAATAAGCGGCACCTAAAGCTGTTGTTTCCAATGTTTTCGGTCTTGTAATTTTAAAACCAAAAAGATCAGACTGGATCTGCATCAACAGATTGCTTGCCGAAGCTCCGCCATCCACTCTCAGTTCAAGACTTGCTCTTCCTGAATCCGCTTCCATAGATTTTACAATATCATATACCTGGAATGCAATTCCTTCCAGGGTGGCTCTTGCGATGTGTCCATCAGTGGTACCTCGGGTAATTCCTACAATCGTTCCACGGGCATACTGATCCCAATGAGGAGCGCCTAAACCTGTAAGAGCAGGAACAAAGTAAACGCCGCCATTATCTTCAACTGAAGCAGCCAGGTCATTCACCTGCTCTGAAGAATCAATTAGTTTAAGTCCGTCTCTCAACCATTGAATAGCAGCTCCGCCTACAAATACGCTTCCTTCTAAAGCATAATTAACCTCTCCGTTGATTTTCCATGCTACAGTAGTAAGAAGATTATTTTTAGAAGCAACAGCTTCTTTTCCGGTATTCATTAATAAGAAACATCCTGTTCCGTAAGTGTTTTTTACCATTCCCGGAGAAGTACACATCTGTCCGAATAAAGCAGCCTGTTGATCTCCAGCAATCCCTGCAATTGGAATTTTGGTAGAGAATAGAGTAGTGGCTGTCTCACCATACACTTCACTGCTTTGCTTTACTTCAGGAAGAATAGCTTTAGGAATATTAAAAAGTTCCAATAGATCATTGTCCCATTCCAATGTATGGATATTCAGAAGCATGGTTCTGCTGGCATTCGAAACATCCGTGATAAACATTTTTCCACGGGTTAGCTTCCATACTAGCCAGGTATCAACGGTTCCGAAGCATAGCTTTCCGGCTTCTGCTTTTTCTCTTGCTCCGTCAACATTGTCCAGGATCCATTTTAATTTGGTTGCAGAGAAGTAAGCGTCCAATACAAGACCTGTTTTTTCTTTGATCGTTTCTGTATGACCTTGTTCTTTCAGTTCATCACAATATTTGGAAGTCCTTCGGTCCTGCCATACAATAGCATTATAAATAGGCTCTCCGGATTCTTTATCCCAAACAATTGTCGTTTCACGTTGGTTCGTAATCCCTATAGCTGCTACTTCCAGCCCGGAAATACCAGCTTTGGCAATAATTTCTGCAGCAACGGAGATTTGTGATGACCATATTTCATTTGGATCATGCTCTACCCAACCCGGAGTAGGGAAGATTTGTCTGAAGTCCTTTTGAGATACATATTTGATTTCTCCGCTATGGTTGAATAGAATCGCTCTGGAGGAAGTAGTTCCCTGATCCAAAGCGAGGATTAACTTTTCATTCATATAGTGATTAATTAAGGTTGATAACTTTAGGTGAGTAAGGCGTTAGTAAATATCCTTTTGCCAATTCAATGAATTCATTTTCCTGTTGCTGAGCCCATTCCTCAGAATATCCTTTTTCTTCAGCAATGATTCTCGCCACATTGTGTGCACTGTCTATAGCAGCTCTTGCATCAAGGAACAACAGGCGGGCTCTTCTTGCCAATACATCCTCAATGGTTTCTGCCATTTCATTTCTTGCTGCCCAAACCACTTCTGCTACAGTAAACGGATGGTCTGGATGTATTTTCTGTGAAAAACGTGGATTACTTTCCTGTAAAGCTTTTATCGCAGGAATATCGGATCCGTATACATATAAATGATTGGTTCTGTCTACCTGCTCTGGTTTTACATTTCCATGAATAGACATGTTCTCTGTTTTGGAAGTGGTATTCCCCAGATTATGTACCTGCATGGCTTTGTCAATAGTATCTTCAGCCATTTTACGGTAAGTTGTCCACTTTCCGCCAATGATAGAAATAAGTCCTGTGTCAGATGCAATAACCTTGTGGCTTCTGGAAACTTCTTTGGTGCTCTTGCTGCCATCCTTTGGGGCTGCAAGAGGGCGAAGTCCGGCAAAAACAGATTTTACATCATCACGGGTTGGTTTTTTAGACAGATATTGTCTTGCCGTATTTAAAACGAAGCTGATCTCTTCTTCCAAAGCGCGAGGTTCGAAACTTTCGTTTTCCAAAAGAGTATCTGTTGTTCCCACTAAAGCTCTGTCATGCCACGGCACAACGAACAATACTCTTCCATCTGACGTTTTTGGAATCATGATGGCATCATCACTTTTCAGGAATGATTTATCCAAAACGAGGTGAATCCCCTGGCTTGGTACCACAAGTTTACCATGCTTAGGATTGTTCATATTAAGGATGTCATTCGTAAAAACACCGGTAGCATTGATAACTACTTTTGCAAGAATCTGATATTGCTGCTTGGAGAACTGATCTTCAGCAACTACACCGATAATTTTATTCTTGTCATCTTTCAGAAGATTAATAACTTTCACATAATTAACTGCGCTACCTCCTTTTTCAATGATAGTTTGCGTTAAGTTAACAGCAAGTCTCGCATCATCAAACTGTCCGTCCTGGTAAACAACACCACTCGCTAAGTGATTTTGTTCAATAGTAGGAAGTTTTTCAATAGTTTTTGATTTGCTGATGTATTTCGTTTTACCCAAACTTAATTTTCCGGCAAGAAAATCATACACGGATAAACCTATTTTATAATAGATTCCACCCCACCAGGTATAATTAGGAATAATGAAAGACTGGTTTTTTACAATGTGTGCTGCATTTTTAGCCAAAAGCCCTCTTTCTTTTAATGCTTCTTTCACTAATCCTACGTCTCCCTGTGCTAAATATCTTACTCCACCATGTACCAGTTTGGTACTTCTGCTGGATGTTGCTTTCGCAAAGTCATGAGATTCAAGCAATAAAGTCTTAAATCCTCTGCTTACCGCGTCTAATGCTGAACCTAAACCACTGGCTCCCCCTCCTATGACTATAAAGTCCCATTCTTTTACACTGGTTAATTTACTGAGTTCTTCGTTTCGTTTCATAAATGTTTCGTTTATGTTTCGTTTTCAAATATATAAATTAAAAATGAAAGCAAAAAGAAAATAAATGAAATTTTAAGATATCGAAAAAAAACGGTAATTTTGAGGAAACGAATAAAATGGAGAAGTTAATACCAAGGCATGATGAAATCTTAAAGGAACTGGATGATAAAGGACATGTTCTTGTTCAGGATCTGTGCGAAAAACTTAATGTTTCTTCGGTTACGATACGAAAGGATTTGAACCATCTCGAAAGTCTGGGGCTTCTTTTTAGAAATCACGGGGGAGCAAGTAAGCAGGTAAGGTATGCTTATGAAAAAAATGTAGGAGAAAAAGAGAATATCAATGTGGAAGCGAAGCAGGCTATTGCTAAAGCAGCACTTCCGTTGATCCAGGAGAATGACTGTATCATATTGGCATCCGGAACTACGATGCATTATCTTGCCAGGATGCTGATGAACTTCGGTCCACTTACTGTTCTGACCTCTTCATTAAGAGTAGCTATTGAATTGTGTAATAATCCTAATATTAATGTCATTCAATTAGGTGGTGAAGTGAGGAAAAGCTCAACATCCATTGTAGGATCTATCTCGGAAGGTATTCTTAAACAGTTTTCATGTAATAAACTTTTTCTTGGGGTGGATGGGATTGATCTGGAATTTGGAATCAGTACATCTAATGCTGCAGAAGCACATCTTAATCAGGTTATGATTGAATGCGCAGATAAGACCGTAGTTCTTGCAGACTCTTCAAAATTGAACAAGAAAGGTTTTGGTAAAATAGCTTCGCTGGATGAAGTGGATTATCTGATTACAGATGAAGGGATCAGTAGAGAAGATATGTCTGCATTGGAAGAAAGAGGAGTTACTGTTATTGTAAAATAGAGTGTATTTTACTTATCGGGTTATTTAAAATTAAAATAGAGACAGTCTGGTTTCAGAAAGTCCCTATTTTAAATTAAAAATGAATCGTTTTATACTTTCCAGAAAAATCTTTCTTTATTTTTTCTTTCCGCTCCAAGCCGCGAGTAGAATTTAATCGCCCCTGTATTAAAGCTCGGTGTTTGCCACTGAATTATCTGGCAGTCCTGTTCTTTTGAAAGAACTCTTATTAACTCCATTATTTGTTTTCCTGTTCCGTTTCCTCTTGCGTTTTCTTTTAGGAATAAGCAGTCAACGTACATATAATAGCCTGCATCCCAGGTTGAAAACTGTTTGAAGAATGTGGCATAACCTATTATTTCAGTATCAGATTCAGCAATCAGACATTTTATATTTGAATCCGGATCGAAGATATATTTAGATAGCAACTGTATCTTGTTCTCTTCCTTAAAGGAACTCTTTTCATATTGGGCATGAGCTTTACAGAGTTCAATAATGGAGCTTAGGTCTTTTTCTTCGGCAAATCTTATTTTCATATTTCTTAAAGGTGGTTTAACAGGCGCATACGAATGTAGAGCCATTGGTAGGATGAGTTCCTTCTGTGGCATAACCGTCAAATTTCCACCATTCAATTCCTCCTATTAATTCAATAACCTTAAATCCTAATTTAGTCATTTTTAAAGCTCCTTTTGTTGATGCGTTACAACCAATTCCATCACAATAGCAGACATATATTTTTGATTGATCAAGATGCTGTGTGTTCTCTTCTGTCATTTCCCGATGTGGAAGATTGATGGCAGATGGAATATGTTCTTTGTTGTAGCCACTAGGTTTTCGGGTATCTACCGCAATATAGTCGGTGCTGTTTTGAAATACCTCATATAAGTCTGAAGGATCCATTTCGTACATTAATTTTTTCTGGTAGAATTCAATTTGTTCTTGCATGATTTTAAATTGTTTATGATGCAAAGTTATGCTCAGGCTTCTTTTTTTTCTAAGAATGAAATTGAATACTATGCAGTTTTATATGAAATATTTTCAGACATTATTTTTTTGTTAGATTGTTAACTTTGCATTATGGAAATCAAGTTTTTAAAACTTATTAAAACAATTGCAGAAGAAGGAAGTATTGCCGGTTCTTCTGAAAAACTATTTTTAACACAGTCAGCACTAAGTCATCAGCTTAAAGATCTTGAAATCCAGCTTGGTTTTAAAGTGTTTTACAGGACACGGAACAAATGGGAGCTAACTGAAGAGGGAAGTGTGCTTTATAAAACTGCGTGTACGGTAATGGACAGTATTGGGAATGGCTTGAATGCTATTCAACAAATAAGAGCCGGAGCAGCAGGTGTAATAAAAATCAGTACAGAATGTTACTCATTCTATCATGGGTTGCCTATGTTTATTCAGAGAATGAAAGTCCTGTATCCTGAAATTGAGGTAGACTTAGTATTGGAAGCCACTCATCAGCCTGTTGAGAAAGTAATATCCAATGAAATAGACATTGCAGTTGTTACTTCAAAGCCTTCTGGTAATAAAGATTTGGTAAGCATTGAGATTTTTGAAGATGAAATTTTTGCTGTCATGCATCAGGAAAATCTTCTGAATGATTTGGAATATGTTGCTGCTGATAATTTTCTGGATGTTCATTTAATTATTCATTCTTTTCCGTTGAAAACGGTTTCTGTTTATGAAAAATTTCTGAACCCAAACGGAATAATGCCGGTAAAGATTTCTGCAGTTCCTTTAACAGAAGTAGCATTGGAAATGGTACAGGCTAATATGGGAATTACCTGTATGCCGAAATGGGCATTAAGCTCCTTCAGGCTATCCGATGAACTGAAGTTAAAAAAGATCGGGAGTAAAGGTTTGAAAAGAAAGCATTATCTGGTCGTAAGGAAATCAGATATTGGAAAAAAATATGTTAGTGATTTTCTTTTGAACTTCAAAGAATATTTTCAAAATTTCGGATAGTTTTTTGTTCGGAATCGCTAAATGATTAAAAATCAAAATATTTTACTCAAAATATTTGTCGGTTACAAAATTATTCATAAATTTGCACACTCATTTTAGGAGCGTAGTGTGCCTATATCAAAAGTAGAAATCACTTCAGACTTCCGAAAAATGGAGAAAAATAAAGGATAAATTTTATTATAATATAAACAATGTCAGGTATTATTGGTAAAAAAATCGGTATGACATCTTTGTTTAACGAAGAAGGGAAAAACATTCCTTGTACAGTTATTCAAGCTGGTCCATGCTCGATTTTACAGGTCAGAACCTTAGAAAACGACGGTTATACAGCTGTGCAGTTAGGTTTCGATGACAAGAGTGAGAAGAACGTTGGTAAAGCGTTAGCTGGCCATTTTAAAAAGGCTGGTTCTGCTCCTAAAGCTAAATTAGTTGAATTCCACGATGGATTCGCAGATGCTAAAGTAGGAGAGGAAGTAAATGTTCAATTATTCATCGAAGGTGAATATGTAGACGTAACAGGAACTTCAAAAGGTAAAGGTTTCCAAGGTGTTGTTAAAAGACACGGATTTGGAGGTGTAATGCAGGCAACTCATGGTCAGCACAACAGACTTAGAGCTCCAGGTTCTATCGGTGCTGGATCTGACCCTTCAAGAGTATTCAAAGGGATGAGAATGGCTGGAAGAATGGGAGGTAAGCAGGTAACTGTTCAAAACCTTCAAGTGTTAAAAGTTGATCAAGAACAAAATCTTTTAGTAGTAAAAGGTGCTGTTCCGGGAGCTAAAAATTCTTATGTAATTATCAGAAAATGGAACTAGTAGTATTAAATACATCAGGAAAAGAGACCGGAAGAAAAGTAACTCTAGACGAAACAGTATTCGGAATTGAGCCAAATCAGCACGCGGTTTACTTAGAAGTTAAACAGTACCTTGCTGCACAAAGACAAGGAACTCATAAAGCAAAAGAAAGAAGCGAAATTACTGCTTCTACTAAAAAGCTTAAGAAGCAAAAAGGATCAGGATCTGCTAGATACGGTGATATCAAATCTCCAGTATTCAGAGGTGGAGGTAGAGTATTTGGACCAAAACCAAGAGACTACAGATTCAAATTGAACAAAGCTCTTAAGAGATTAGCTAAAAAATCTGTTTTATCTCAGAAAATGAGAGATAACAGCATCAAAGTTTTAGAAGATATGAGCTTTGCAGCTCCTAAGACTAAAGATTTCATCAATGTATTAAATGCATTGGAACTTAACGGTAAAAAATCTTTATTCGTTCTTCCTGAAGCTAACAAGAATGTGTATTTATCTTCAAGAAACTTACCTAAAGCTAAAGTAATGAACTTCAACGAAATCAGTTCTTACGATTTAGTTAACGCTGGTGAGATCATTTTCTTCGAAGGTGCAGTTGAAAAATTCCAGGAAAATTTAAAGAAATAAGTCATGTCAGTTATTATTAAACCAGTTATTTCAGAAAAGGCTAACTACCTTACAGATTTAAGAGGTACTTATTCTTTCTTAGTGAACCCTAAGGCGAATAAGATCGAGATCAAAAAGGCTGTTGAAGCAGCTTACGGTGTAAAAGTAGCAGACGTTAACACAATGATTTATGCTCCGAAGGTTTCTTCAAAATACACTAAAAAAGGTCTTCAAGTAGGAAAGACAAACAAATTGAAAAAAGCGGTAATCAAACTTGCTGAAGGTGAGGTTATCGATATTTTTGCTGTAAATTAATTATTAATTATAAATAATAGTAATGTCTGTTAGAAAATTAAAACCTATCACCCCGGGACAGAGATTCAGAATTGTAAACAATTTTGAGGAAATTACTACTAACAAACCAGAGAAATCTCTAGTAGTTGGTATTAAAAAGTCAGGTGGACGTAACAATACAGGTAAAATGACCATGCGTTACACCGGAGGTGGACACAAAAAGAAATACAGAATTATTGACTTCAAAAGAAACAAAGCAAACGTTGAAGCAACTGTAAAATCTGTAGAATACGATCCAAACAGAACTGCATTTATCGCTTTATTAGAGTACGCAGATGGAGAGAAGAGATATATCATCGCTCCAAACGGTATCAAAGTTGATCAGAAAGTAGTTTCAGGTGAAAGCGTTGAACCAAATGTAGGTAACGCAATGAAGTTGAAAAATATTCCATTAGGTACTGTTATCTCTTGTGTTGAAATGAAGCCTGGTCAAGGTGCAATTTTAGCAAGAAGTGCTGGTTCTTCAGCTCAATTAACTTCTAGAGACGGTAAGTATGCAATCATCAAATTACCTTCAGGAGAATCAAGAATGATCCTTACTGAATGTATGGCAATGATTGGATCAGTTTCCAACTCAGATCACCAATTAACTGTATCAGGTAAGGCTGGTAGAAGCAGATGGTTAGGTAGAAGACCAAGAACAAGAGCGGTTGTAATGAACCCAGTAGATCACCCAATGGGTGGTGGTGAAGGACGTTCTTCAGGAGGTCACCCAAGATCTAGAAACGGTAAACCAGCTAAAGGTTACAAAACTAGAAAGAAAAACAAAGTGTCTAACCGTTACATCGTATCTAAAAGAAAATAATTATGGCAAGATCACTTAAGAAAGGACCGTTCATTCATCATACTTTAGATAAGAAGGTTCAGGCAAATATAGAGTCTGGTAAAAAGACTGTTATCAAAACTTGGTCTAGAGCATCTATGATTTCTCCAGACTTCGTAGGACAAACTATTGCTGTACACAACGGGAAATCTTTTATCCCAGTTTACGTTACAGAAAACATGGTTGGTCACAAGTTAGGCGAATTTTCTCCAACAAGATCTTTCAGAGGTCATGGTGGTAACAAAAACAAAGGAAGCAGATAATCATGGGATCAAGAAAACAAGATAGTTCAATCGCAAGAAAAGAAGCTAACAAAGACGTTGTAAAAGCTTCATTAAATAATTGCCCGTCTTCTCCAAGAAAAATGAGATTAGTTGCTGATATCATTAGAGGAGAGCAGGTAGATAAAGCTCTTTATATCTTAAAATATTCTAAGAAGGATGCTTCTAACAAATTAGAAAAATTACTTCTTTCTGCTATGGCAAACTGGCAGGTGAAAAACGAAGGTGCGGATATTGAAGAAGCTAACCTTATCGTTAAAGAAATCTTCGTGGATAGCGCAAGACAATTGAAGAGACTAAGACCAGCTCCACAAGGTAGAGGGTATAGAATCAGAAAAAGATCTAACCACGTTACATTAATCTTAGGTAATAAAGAAAATTAATCAAGGTATGGGACAGAAGACAAATCCAATTGGTAATAGATTAGGTATCATCAGAGGATGGGATTCTAACTGGTTTGGTGGAAACGATTATGGAGACAGAATCGCTGAAGACTACAAAATCAGAAGATACCTTGAGGCTAGATTATCTAAAGGTGGTATTTCAAAAATCTATATTGAAAGAACACTTAAATTAGTAACAGTTACAATCACTACTGCTAGACCAGGACTTATCATCGGTAAAGGAGGTCAGGAAGTTGATAAATTAAAAGAAGAGTTGAAGAAACTTACAGGTAAGGATATTCAAATCAACATCTTCGAAATCAAAAGACCTGAATTAGATGCTGTACTAGTTGCTGATAGTATTTCTAAGCAAATTGAAAACAGAATTTCTTACAGAAGAGCTGTTAAAATGGCAATGGCAAGTACTATGAGAATGGGTGCTGAAGGTATCAAAGTTCAGATCTCTGGTAGATTGAACGGAGCTGAAATGGCAAGATCAGAATCTTTCAAAGAAGGAAGAATTCCATTGTCAACTTTCAGAGCTGATATCGATTACCACTGGGCAGAAGCTCACACTACTTATGGTAGACTAGGTGTAAAAGTTTGGATCATGAAAGGTGAAGTTTACGGTAAAAGAGAACTTTCTCCACTAGTGGGACAACAGAAAAAAGGAGGTCAGTCAGACAGAGGAAACAGAGGAGGAGACAGAGACAACAGAAGACCTAGAAAAAACAACAACAATAACAATAATAATTAAAATTTTAGATTAGAGTTTTGAGTTTTAAATTACCGTTACTTTTTTAAAATTAAAAAAAATCTAAAATCTAAAATCTAAAATCTAAAATTTAGAAATTATGTTACAACCAAAAAGAACCAAATTCCGTAGAGTTCACAAGATGAAGATGAAGGGGAATGCCCAGAGAGGTAGTCAACTTGCATACGGAACTTTTGGGATCAAAGCAACTGAAGGAGCTTGGATCACTGCAAGACAAATTGAAGCGGCTCGTATTGCTGCGACAAGATATATGAAGAGAGAAGGTCAACTATGGATCAAAATCTTCCCGGATAAGCCAATTACTAAAAAACCAGCGGAAGTACGTATGGGTAAAGGTAAAGGTGCTGTTGAATATTGGGTAGCTGTAGTAAAACCAGGTAAAATTATGTTCGAAGTAGGTGGAGTTCCTTACGAAGTAGCGAAAGAAGCTCTTAGACTTGCTGCACAGAAATTACCAGTAGTTACTAAATTCGTAGTTGCTAACGATTTTGTTAAACCTCTATAATCTTTGAATACAATGAAAAAAGCTGATATTAAAAATTTAAGCGCGGGTGATATTCAAGCTCAATTAACTGAAGCAAAAGCTCAATATTCTAAATTGAAATTGGCTCATGCAATCAGCCCAATTGAAAACCCGATTCAAATCAGAGATTTGAGAAAAACAATCGCAAGACTAAACACTGAGTTAACTAACAAACAATAATTTCATTTTACAATGGATAGAAATTTAAGAAAAGAAAGAATCGGAGTGGTTTCCAGCAATAAAATGGAAAAGACCATTGTTGTTAGTGAAACGATGAGAATGAAGCACCCGATGTACGGTAAATTCGTATTAAAAACGAAAAAATATACTGCACACGACGAGAACAACGAATGCAACGAGGGAGATACAGTTTTGATCCAAGAAACTAGACCTTTGAGCAAGAACAAGAGATGGAGATTAGTAAGAATCATTGAAAAAGCTAAGTAATAATGTTACAAACAGAATCAAGATTAAAAGTTGCTGATAACACAGGTGCAAAAGAAGTACTAGTTATCAGAGTTCTGGGAGGAACCAGAAGAAGATATGCTTCAGTTGGTGATAAAATCGTTGTTACTATCAAGGATTCTACGCCATCAGGAAACGCTAAAAAAGGTCAGGTATCTAAAGCTGTAGTAGTAAGAACTAAAAAAGCAGTAAGAAGAAAAGATGGTTCATACATCAAATTCGACGACAATGCTTGTGTATTACTAAACGCAGCAGGAGAAATGAGAGGAACTCGTGTTTTCGGACCAGTTGCTCGTGAGTTGAGAGACAAAGAATATATGAAAATCATTTCATTAGCTCCTGAAGTACTTTAATTTTTAAAATTTTTTAAAGAAATGTCAAAGTTAAAAATAAAAAGAGGAGATAACGTAATCATTACTACTGGTAAGAAAGATATCAAAGGTAAGACTGGTGAAGTTATTGAAGTGATCAAGAAAGAAGGAAGAGACCCTAGAGTAGTTGTTGCAGGACTTAACATCATCAAAAAGCACGTTAAGCCTTCAGCTTCAAATCCTCAAGGAGGAATCGTTGAAAGAGAAGCTTCTATTCATATCTCAAACGTAGCTTTAGTTGGTAAAGACGGAAAAGCTATCAAAGTAGGTTATAAAATCGAAGGAGATAAGAAAGTAAGAATCAACAAAAAAACGGGTGAAACTTTATAATTTTAAATAACACATGGAATATATAGCAAGACCCAAAAAAGCATATAAAGAGACAATTGTTCCTGCAATGATGGAAGAATTCGGGTATAAGTCAGTAATGCAAGTACCTAAATTAGAGAAAATCGTTGTATCACAAGGTTTAGGTGATGCTACTGCAGACAAAAAAATCATTGATTATGCTGTAGAAGAGCTTACAAATATCACAGGTCAAAAGGCTGTTGGTACAATCTCTAAAAAAGACGAAGCTGCTTTCAAATTGAGAAAAGGAATGCCTGTAGGTGCTAAAGTAACATTGAGAGCTGACAGAATGTATGAATTCTTAGACAGACTTACTTCTTCTGCTTTACCTCGTATCAGAGATTTCTCTGGAATCAAAGCAGATGGTTTCGATGGTAGAGGTAACTACAACTTAGGTATTACTGAGCAGATTATCTTCCCTGAAATCGTAATTGACAAAGTGAAAAAAATCCAAGGGATGGACATCACTTTCGTAACTACTGCGAAAACAGATAAAGAAGCTAAAGCATTATTAACTCACTTCGGTTTACCATTTAAAAAGAACTAAGAAATGGCTAAAGAATCAATGAAAGCGCGTGAGCGCAAAAGAGAAGCACTAGTTGCTAAATACGCTGCTAAAAGACAAGCTCTTAAAGAAGCTGGTGATTACGAAGGACTTCAAAAATTGCCTAAAAATGCTTCTCCTGTAAGATTACACAACAGATGTAAACTAACAGGTAGACCAAGAGGATACATGAGAACGTTTGGTATTTCCAGAGTAACTTTCAGAGAAATGGCTAACAACGGTCTTATCCCAGGTGTAAGAAAAGCTAGTTGGTAATAACTACTAATAAAAATCGGAACAATTAAGTTGTTCAGATACTAAAGATAAAAATATCAGACTGAAGATTTCTGAAGTCTGATATTTTACTCTTCAAGTCTTTGCAAAACTGATTGTTCTTTAACCAATAATTTATAAAAGAAAAATGGTAACAGATCCAATTTCAGATTTCCTAACAAGAGTAAGGAACGCACAAAGCGCAGGCCACAAAGTGGTGGAAATTCCTGCATCGAAAATCAAAAAGGAGATTACTAAGATCTTATTTGATCAAGGTTATATCTTAAACTACAAGTTTGAGGATAGCGCTGTTCAAGGTTCGATCAAAATCGCTTTAAAGTACGATAAGCAAACTAACAAACCTGCTATTAAGTCTATTCAAAGAGCTTCAAGACCAGGTTTAAGACAGTACAAAGGTTCAGCTGAGCTTCCAAGAGTACTTAACGGTTTGGGTATAGCTATCATCTCTACTTCTAAAGGAGTAATGACTGATAAGAAAGCTAGAGAAGAGAAAGTAGGCGGTGAAGTAATCTGCTATGTTTATTAATTTTTAATCAGAGGAAAATGTCAAGAATTGGTAAAGCAATTATAACAATTCCAGCTGGAGTTACCATCACTGAAAACAACGGTGTAGTAACTGTAAAAGGAGCAAAAGGAGAACTTTCTCAGGAGCTTACAGCAGGAATTACTTTAGAACAAAAAGATGGTGAGCTTAATGTAAACAGACCATCTGATTCTAAGCAACACAAAGCGCTTCACGGTTTATACAGAGCGTTAATTAACAACATGATTGTTGGTGTTTCAGAAGGATTCACAAAACAATTAGAACTAGTAGGGGTAGGATACAGAGCATCTCACGCAGGTCAAAAGCTTGAGTTAGCTTTAGGATTCTCTCACGGTATCGTATTAGAACTTCCAAGTGAAGTAAAAGTTGATACATTGACTGAAAAAGGTAAAAACCCAATTATTACTTTAACGTCTCATGACAAGCAACTTCTAGGAATGGTTACTGCAAAGATCCGTTCTTTCAGAAAGCCTGAGCCATACAAAGGAAAAGGTGTAAGATTCGTAGGAGAAATTGTTAGACGTAAAGCTGGTAAATCTGCTTAATAAATTATAAGTATTATGGCATTAAGTAAATTAGAAAAAAGAATAAGAATCAAAAGAAGAGTAAGAGGAAAAATCTCTGGTTCTTCTGAATTGCCAAGATTATCTGTATATAAAAGTAATAAGGAAATTTACGCTCAGTTAATCGACGATAAAAATGGTAAAACTTTAGTATCAGCTTCTTCTAGAGAGAAAGGTGTAGATGCTAAAGGTACTAAGACAGAAGTTTCTACAGCTGTTGGTAAAGCTATTGCTGCTAAAGCTATCGCTGCTGGAATCGAAAATATTGTATTTGACAGAAACGGTTTCGTATATCACGGTAGAGTAAAAGCTCTAGCTGATGGTGCGAGAGAAGGAGGACTTAAATTCTAATCATTAAATTTCGGAAAATATGTTAGGACTAGATAATATAGAAAGAGTAAAACCGGGAGGATTAGAATTAAAAGATCGTCTCGTAGCTGTTAACAGAGTAACAAAAGTAACAAAAGGAGGTAGAGCTTTCGGATTTTCTGCTATCGTAGTTGTAGGTAACGAAGATGGGGTAATCGGTTTCGGTTTAGGAAAATCTAAAGAGGTTGCTTCTGCAATTGCTAAAGCAGTTGAAGATGCTAAGAAAAACCTTGTGAAAGTTCCTGTAATGAACCACACTATTCCTCACCAAACTACTGCTAGATACGGTGGTGCAGATATCTTCTTAAGACCTGCTTCTCACGGTACAGGGCTTATCGCCGGAGGTGCGGTAAGAGCGGTATTGGAATCAGCTGGTATTCACGATATCCTTTCAAAATCTAAAGGATCTTCTAACCCTCACAACGTAGTAAAAGCTACTTTCAAAGCGTTATTGGATATCAGAAGACCTGAAGAGATTGCTAGAATGAGAGGAATTTCTCTAAGTAAAGTGTTTAACGGTTAATAATTAAAACAATGGCAACAATTAAAGTAAAGCAAGTAAGAAGCGCTATTGGTAGAACAAAAACCCAAAAGAGAACGCTTGAAGCATTAGGATTAAAAAAACTTCACCAAGTTGTAGAGCACGAAGCTACTCCTTCTATCTTAGGAATGATCGCTGCTGTAGGTCACTTACTTGAAGTTCAAAAATAATTTTATAAAAGAGAAATTAAAATGAATTTAAATAACATACAACCAGCTGCAGGATCTACTTTCAACTCAAAGAGAATTGGTAGAGGTCAAGGTAGTGGAAAAGGAGGTACTTCAACAAAAGGACACAAAGGTCAGAAATCTAGAGCTGGTTATTCTCAGAAGATCGGTTTCGAAGGTGGACAGATGCCTTTACAAAGAAGATTACCTAAATTCGGATTCAAAAACGTAAACAGAAAAGAGTTTAGAGGAATTAACCTTGATACAATCCAAACTTTAATCGAAAACAAATCCATCACTGGAGATATCACGAAAGAAGTTTTAGTAGCAAACGGTTTAGTTTCTAAAAACGAATTAGTGAAAATTATGGGTAGAGGAGAATTGAAATCTGCGGTTTCAATCTCTGCTGACAAATTCACTAAATCTGCTGAAGAGCTTATTGCTAAGGCAGGTGGAAAAGCAATTACCTTATAATACTTACTAATGAAAGAATTTATACAAACACTTAAAAATATTTGGAGTCTTAAAGAGCTTAGAGATAAAATTCTCTTCACTTTAGGGATTATCCTTGTGTATAGATTCGCATCTTATATCTCACTTCCTGCAATTAACCTTGCAGAGGTGGGAGATCTCTTAGAGCATTATAAAAATCAAGGCGGTAACAAGCAAGGAGCAGGTCTCCTTGGCTTGCTTTCGTCGTTTACGGGGGGAGCTTTCAGCCACGCTTCCGTAATGGCGTTAGGAATCATGCCTTATATTTCTGCTTCTATTATTGTTCAGTTGATGGGGATGGCTATTCCTTATCTTCAGAAGCTTCAGAAAGATGGAGAGTCAGGTAGAAATACATTGAACCAAATTACAAGATGGTTAACGATCGGGGTTTGTCTGGTACAGGCACCTTCTTACTTAACTTCTATTACTCAATTATTCTTACCGTATGCTCAGTTCCAGTCTGCATACTATGTAGAGCCCAATTCAATCATGTTCTGGTTACCAAGTATTGTTATTCTTGTAGCTGGTTCAGTATTTGCAATGTGGCTAGGTGAAAAGATTACCGATAAAGGAATCGGAAATGGTATCTCTATCCTTATTATGGTGGGGATCCTTTCAAGATTACCTGAGGCATTCGTACAGGAGATGGCCGTGCAGAACGGAAAAGGAGGAATGGGATCTATCATGATCCTTGTTGAAGTATTATTCTGGATGTTGGTAGTTCTTTTAGCAGTGATCTTATCAGTAGCTGTTAGAAAAATTCCAATTCAGTATGTAAGCAGAGCTCAAGCAAGAGGAGGTGTAAACAGAAATCTTATGCAGGGAGCAAGACAATGGATTCCATTGAAAGTAAATGCTGCTGGTGTAATGCCGATTATCTTTGCTCAGGCATTGATGTTCGTACCAGGATTATTAACAAAATTCGATGAGTCTAATACTTTTCTTGCAGGTTTCAAGAATGTTTTTAGCTGGCAGTACAACGTATTGTTTGCGCTATTAATTATTATCTTCTCATTTTTCTATACTGCGATTACTATTCCGGTAAACCAGATGGCTGATGATTTGAAGAGAAACGGAGGTTTAGTACCGAAAGTAAGACCCGGAAAAGAGACCGCTGATTATTTAGATGATATTTTATCAAAAATTACCTTGCCAGGTGCAATTTTTTTATCTATCTTTGCAGTCCTTCCAGCAATTGTGCATGGAAGCTTTGTTCAGACAGATGCGTTTGCCCTATTTTTCGGGGGAACGTCCCTATTAATTATGGTGGGTGTAATTTTAGATACAGTTCAACAGATTAATACTTATCTGCTGAACCATCATTATGATGGCTTAATGCAGTCTAAATTATCAAGAACGACTGGATATTAATTTATGGCAAAACAAAAACATATTGAACAAGATGGCGTGATTGTGGAAGCACTTTCAAACGCCATGTTCCGTGTAGAGCTGGAAAATGGGCATATTCTTATTGCTCATATCTCTGGCAAAATGAGAATGCATTATATTAAACTTTTACCTGGAGATAAGGTAAAACTAGAAATGTCTCCCTATGATTTAACAAAAGGGAGGATCACATTTAGATATTAAAACAATTAGCCAAATGGAATTCTCATTCCATTTGGCATTTGTAAAAAATAAATACTATCAAAATGAAAGTAAGAGCATCAATTAAAAAAAGAAGCGCTGATTGCAAAATCGTACGCAGAAAAGGTGTACTATTCGTAATCAACAAGAAGAACCCAAAATTTAAACAAAGACAAGGTTAACATTAAATTATGGCGAGAATTGCAGGTATTGATTTACCAAAAAACAAAAGAGGTGTTATCGGTTTAACTTACATCTATGGAGTAGGAAGAAGTACTTCTTCTGAAATCCTTAAAGCTGCCGGTATCAGCGAAGACAAGAAAGTCAACGAATGGAATGACGATGAATTGGCTGCAATCAGAACATATATCTCTGAAAACGTAAAAGTAGAAGGAGAATTGAGATCTGAAGTGCAATTGAACATCAAGAGATTGATGGACATAGGATGCCAACGAGGAATACGTCACAGACTTGGATTACCTTTAAGAGGCCAGAGAACGAAAAACAACTCTAGAACACGTAAAGGGAAGAGAAAAACTGTTGCTAACAAGAAAAAAGCTAGTAAATAATCGTTAGGAATTATGGCAAAACAAACTAAAGTAGTTAAGAAAAGAAAAGTAAAAGTTGAAGCTATTGGTGAAGCTCATATTCAGGCTTCTTTCAATAACATCATCATTTCTTTAACAAATAAAAACGGAGAGGTTATCTCTTGGGCTTCTGCCGGTAAAATGGGATTCAGAGGTTCTAAAAAGAATACTCCATTTGCTGCTCAGATGGCAGCTGAAAATTGCTCTGCTGTAGCTCACGAAGCTGGTTTAAGAAGAGTAAAGGTGTTTGTGAAAGGTCCAGGTGCAGGTAGAGAATCTGCGATCAGATCTATCCACAATTCAGGAATTGAAGTTTCAGAAATCGTTGACGTGACTCCTATGCCACACAACGGATGTAGACCACCAAAAAGAAGAAGAGTTTAATTTTTAGAATTTACCCATTATGGCAAGATATATTGGACCTAAAACTAAGATTGCTAGAAAGTTTGGTGCTGCAATCTACGGAGATGATAAAAACTTCGAAAAAAGAAAGAACCAACCGCCAGGACAACACGGTCCTAATAAAAGAAGAGGTGCTAAAAAATCAGAATATGCAGTTCAGTTAGCTGAAAAACAAAAAGCTAAATATACTTACGGTATCTTAGAAAGACAGTTTGCTAACTTATTTGAAAAAGCACACAGAAGTAAAGGTGTAACAGGGGAAGTTCTATTACAACTTTGTGAATCAAGATTGGATAACGTAGTATACAGATTAGGTTTTGCTAAAACCAGATCTGGAGCTAGACAATTAGTTTCTCACAGACACATCACTGTGAACGGAGAAATCCTTAATATCCCTTCTTACTTGGTAAAAGCTGGTGATGTAATCGCTGTAAGAGAAAAGTCTAAGTCTCTTGAAGTTGTTACCAATGCATTGGCTTCTAAGTCAAACTATGAGTGGTTACAATTCAACGATGAGAAGAAAGAAGGTACCTTCATTTCTGCTCCTGAAAGAATCCAGATTCCGGAAGACATCAAGGAGAACCTTATCGTCGAACTTTACTCTAAATAATTTTTTAATCAAATTTTTGCTCAACCCAATAATATGGCAATTTTACAATTCATAAAACCCGATAAAGTAATTTTACTTAACTCTGATGAATTTAAAGGTCAATTTGAATTCAGACCTTTAGAACCAGGTTTCGGGCTTACAATCGGTAATGCTTTGAGAAGAGTGTTGCTTTCTTCTCTGGAAGGATACGCTATTTCATCTATCAAAATAGAAGGTGTAGAGCACGAATTTTCAACTATTCCAGGAGTAATCGAAGACGTTACCGAAATTATTCTTAACCTAAAGCAGGTAAGATTAAAAGCTTCAGCAGAAGGCCAGGCTAATGAGCAGGTTGTTGCTAAAGTTTCAGGTCAAACGATTATTACTGCTGGTGATTTAGGAAAATCGATCAACGGATTCGAGGTATTAAACCCGGATTTAGTGATTTGTAACCTAAATACTGATGTAACTTTCGAAATTACTTTCAATATTGAAAAAGGTAGAGGATATGTTCCTTCAGAACAAAATAAGTCGAACAATGCACCTGTAGGTACTATTGCTATTGACTCTATTTTCACGCCGATCAAGAAAGTACAATACAGCATTGAAAATTATCGTGTAGAGCAAAAAACAGACTACGAAAAACTTGTA
This sequence comes from Chryseobacterium contaminans, assembly GCF_001684955.1. Classification (GTDB taxonomy): domain Bacteria; phylum Bacteroidota; class Bacteroidia; order Flavobacteriales; family Weeksellaceae; genus Chryseobacterium; species Chryseobacterium contaminans. Next base: position 58,327 of record NZ_MAYF01000223.1, read on the forward strand.
TTAGATATAGAAACTGACGGGTCTATCAGCCCTCAGAATGCTTTAACAGAAGCTTCTAAGATATTAATTTATCACTTCATGCTATTCTCTGATGAGAGAATCACTCTTGAAACTGAAGCTGTAAAAGCGTCTATCCAATATGATGAGGAAACTCTTCATACAAGACAATTACTTAAGTCTAAATTAGCAGATATGGATCTTTCTGTAAGAGCCCTTAACTGTCTTAAAGCAGCTGAAGTAGAAACTCTTGGAGAATTGGTTTCTTACAGTAAGTCTGATTTGATGAAATTCAGAAATTTTGGTAAAAAATCTTTGACAGAACTAGAAGAATTAGTGCATTCAAAAGGTCTTAACTTCGGTTTCGACGTTGCAAAATATAAGTTAGACGCTGATAAATAATTAATAATGAGACACGGTAAAAAATTCAATCACTTAGGAAGAACAGCTTCTCACAGAAGTGCTTTACTTTCTAATATGGCTTGTTCTCTAATTGAGCATAAAAGAATCAACACTACTGTTGCTAAAGCTAAAGCTTTAAGAGTATATGTTGAGCCTCTATTAACAAAAGCAAAAGAAGATACTACACACAACAGAAGAGTAGTATTCTCTTACCTTCAAAATAAATTTGCGGTTGCTGAATTATTCAGAACTGTAGCTCCTAAAATCGCTGAAAGAAACGGTGGTTATACAAGAATCATCAAGACAGGATTCAGACCAGGTGATGCTGCTGATACTGCTCTTATCGAATTAGTAGATTTCAACGAGCTTTACAACCCGAATGCAGAGGAGAAAAAAGCTACAAGAAGAAGCAGAAGATCATCTGCTGCACCTAAAAAAGCTGAAGCAGTAGTTGCTGAAGCTCCTGCAGTAGAAGAGAAAGTAGAAGAAGCTAAAGCTGATACTACTGAAGAAAAAACTGAAGAATAATATTCATTCAGATATCAATAGAAAACCATCCGAAATCCGGATGGTTTTTTTTTATGTCTGTGTAAAAGTATAAAAAAACCGTCCCTGCTGGGACGGCTTTATTTTATATTTTGGTTCTTTTTAATTCTATAATATTATTACCCTGTTCAAGATGAAGACTGTCTCCTTTTACCCTTGCGGTCATATCATCTTTTTTATAGATGGTTTCGTCTCCTTTAGTTTCCGATTTAGGAAGGGTAAACGTCTTTTTATTGCTGGTAATGGCTACTGTACTTTCTTTCGGATCATTTTTGAAAACTACTTTTACCAATGTTCCATCTGTAGCCTTGTAAACAAAATCTGTTTTTTCAAACTTTTTACCATTCACATCTACTGTTGATGAACTCTGGGTTACAGAATCAATCTTTCCGTTGTTGTCTGTAACTACTGTTTCTGAGCTATCTGTTTTAATGACACTCTTATTTCCGCTTTCACTTTTTTTGCAGCTGATTACAGTTAATGCAAGAACAGCGCTAAGTGCTAAAAGACTTTTTTTCATGATTATATTATTTGATATTCAATATGATTTTTACCCTTTAATTTTGCAAAAATCATGCCTTACAATATGATGATTTTTTCACTTTTTGGACAAATAATTTTGTCTTTTTCTTTTAATAATATAAAATGATATTCAGTTTTTAGTAACAAAATCATTGTCAGTACAATGACAGGTTGATTTGTTAAAATTTATTAAAAAAATATAGTTTTGAAATGGAAAAATAATTAATTTTAATAAGACTAAAAACTAACCATAACTGTAAACTCACTCCCAAGATTACACAAAAGTGTAATTGACTACAATTTGTTTTCTGTTGAAATTTGTTTCAAATAATAAAGACATGAGCATTTCTATTGCCATAGTAGAAGACGAAAAAAACTACAACAATGCGTTGAAGAAGGTGATCAATTATCAAAAGGATATGAAAGTTGTTGGCCAATTCTTCGATGGCAATGATGCCTTGAAAAACTTACCTGACCTTTCGCCCAATGTTGTCATGATGGATATCCAGCTCCAGGATATGCTGGGTATTGAAATCATTGAAAAGCTTAAAAAAGAAATGCCCGAAACCCATTTCATCATGTGCACCAGTTTTGAAGATGATGAAAAGATCTTTAATTCTTTAAAAGCAGGTGCCATGGGATATCTTGTTAAGGGTGAAAGTATGGATAAAATACTCTCTTCTATCCGGGATGTGTATAACGGTGGAGCTCCTATGAGTTTTTCTATTGCTAGGAGAGTCCTTCAGCACTTTGAAAAGAAACTTTCAGAGATCAAAGGTTTTGATGAACTGACCAAACGAGAACAGGAAATTCTTGAACTTCTCTCGCAAGGTTTCCTATACAAAGAAATTGCAGATCAAAAGTGTATCAGTATGGATACTGTGAAAAAGCATGTTGGAAATATTTACAGAAAACTCCACGTCAGCAATAAAGTGGAGGCTATTAATAAATTTAACCATTTTAAAAACTAAGAAACCATGGAGAATTTTAATGAAACAAATCAAGAAACTATCAATGGCACGATGACTTATACAGAAGGTCCTATTGGGAATAAATTTGAGAACCTGGTTGAAGGTCTGGAACTTATTGGGGTTGCAACGGTTCTGGCAGAAAGTTTTATTAATAAAGCTAAAAAAGGGATGTTACCTTTTATGAGAAATAATAATTTTAATTTCAATAATGGTGGTGTTTATGAGGTAAGCTATGCTTTATTGGATAATATTCGGGAGCTTATGGTAGAAAATAAGGCAACTTATTTAACCTTTACTTTTGTGGAAATATCCCCCGAAGATTCTAGATTAAAAGTTACTCCCTATTCTGATGGAAGTATGATGTATATGATAGCATCTTTAGAAACGGAAGAGAAAAAAGCAATTGGAGAACAAAATTACCTTATCATCAATGGTAATCAACAGCTCTCATTGAAAGATCTTAAAATTTCAGATAAAGATTTTGAGGACCTTAAGATAGCATATGAAGAACATGGTAAACGAATCATGGATGCATATTTTGGAAATAAAACAAATACGGTTTCTATCAGCTATCATATTGTGGATTTAATAGATACTTTACATAAGGAGCCTTGTGATAAATTTATTGTAAATCTTAGTGAGATTAGTGATGTAAAGAAATTAGTAGCTGAAGAAAGACTTGGTATAATTAAGGAAGCCCAATACAGGGCGCATTTTGAATCACATTTAGATCAAATGACATTAGTTTTTAAGGGGAATGATAACTATTATGATATGGGCTCATTATATCCATAAAAATGTTATTTCAGATATTATATTTAACAGTACTTTTTGTAGTCACTGTAAAGTCAATAGTTTTAGCTGGAAAGAAAGGACTTTCCAGCCAAAATTATTTTGCTGTTTTTCTATTGGTTTCTCTTGGGCTGGAGTTGTATGGACACTATAAAATTTATATCAGAGAGTTTGATTTTGCTTATCTGTTTAATTATTATAGTATTTTTATGATTATATTCTTTTATATATACTATAGCCGGATATTTTCCAGACAGTTAAGAATAGTTTCTCTTGTTTTAGTTATCACAATCCTTACTTACATTCTATTGTTTGTAAAGTTTTATGGTGGAAACTATGCCAATGAACTGGGAATATTAGTCTGCTTCTATTTTATTATTAATGCCTTGGTCTGGTTCTATAACAGGATTAAAAACTTTGATGCTGTTAAAATCACTGATGATCCTCATTTCTGGATATCATCCGGACTGCTTTTTTGGAGCATCTTTTTTATTTTCAGATCTATCCCAATGTATTTTTTTAAAGATAATGATCCTGCTTTTTTACAGGTTCTAAAGAATATACAGTATGGTGTGAATATTTTGATGTATACGATGTTCTATATTGCTCTAAACAAATTTAGAAAATCAGTTTAATTATGAAGCAGTTGCCAGATGCAATCAGATTAACCTATATTATTGCAGCAATTTTGCTCATAATATTTGTTGTATTTATTGTTTTGATTATTATTCTATACAATAAAAGGCAGATTTTTTTTATTCAGCAGCAACGTCTCAAAGAAGCAGAGCATCAAAACCAGCTTCTCCAAAAAGAACTTGAGCAGCAAAGGTCTATTGAAAAAGAAAGAGAGCGCATTTCCCACGATATGCATGATGATCTGGGGGCCGGTATTTCTGCGTTGAAGCTTCAGGCTGAGTTCCTGAAATATAAAATTGAGGACAATGAGCTTCAGAATGATATCGATGAATTACTGAGAACTTCAGAAGAAATGAATATCTCCATGCGGGAGATGCTTTGGAGCCTGAACTCAGGAAATGATACATTAGGAAGCTTTATTGAGTATGCTATATTGTACACCGGAAACTTCTTAAAGAAAACGAAAATAATATTTCATTCAGAATGTGAAGATATTATTTCTGATACTTCAATTTCTACAGAGTTACGGAGAAACCTGTTTTTATGTTTAAAAGAGGCGGTCAATAATGTATATAAACATAGTAAAGCAAATGTTTTAAAACTTTCATTCTGCCAAATCGGAAATCACTTCTTAATGAGGATTGAAGATGATGGAATCGGTATTCCTGGAGGAAAATTGGAAGGTAACGGACTTCGCAATATGAAACGAAGGATGAAGGAAGTGCAAGGAGAGTGTAAAATCTCATCTGCAACCTCAAAAACTATTCTGACTTTTGAAATTATACAGTAATCATTTTCTAAATCTATATTAACAGCACCATTCCTAATGGTGCTGTTTTGTTGTTTATAATCACCCTTTTGTGTAATTGACAGGTGTGTTTTTTAGAGAGAACTTTGAGTTAATAAAACTAATAGCCATGAAAACTTTAATTAATGACAGTATTGAAGATTTGGAAGCTGCGTTGAAAAGTAGCAGTGATCTTCAGGAAAAATTTAAAACCAATCCTGTAGAAGCCATTAGAAATATGGAGATTAGAAATCCAAAAGATACAGATTACTGGATTTATAGGATTATTGTTATTATGCTTGGGCTGGCTATCATAGCCATTATAGCAGGGCTTATTCTTCTCTCTTTCTGGAGTAGTGGTGAACCGGATAGTCAGCTGGTAACTATTTTTGCCACCATTTCTTCTGGAGCTATTGGTGCTTTAGCAGGCCTTTTATCCCCTTCACCTAGAAAATAGATTAATTATCTTAAAAATTACAATCATGAGAACTAAAAAAGATCAACTGGCCAGAATTATAAACACGCAGTCGCAGCTACTCAATCTCAAAATTATGGAGTTGCAGATGAACAGTGTTTTAGCAGAAAACCAGGAAAGTGACAGCAGATATGTTGCTGCTAAAAATATAAGGCTTCCTGATGATAACTCTCAGGTTACTGTTTCAATTTACTTTGGAGGCGAAGGACAATCAGGATCTGCTACTCTAAAAGTGTTAAGAACCAATCAGGAAAGTAAATTCATTAAAGGATCTGTTGATAATATTTTAATAGGAACATGTAAGGAACTGATTGGACAGGTTCTGAATATAGAATCTTTTATACAGGATACAAGTAAGGACAGCAATAAAACTATTTTGACTGTAAAGATCAGACAGGCAGGAAAAGTTATTTATGATGACACTCATATTTCTGAAGTAAAGACAGAAGGCGGAGCTTCATTATATACCCATCATCTTACATTTTATTAAAAATAGCCATGAAAACACTAAAATTGAGTTTTGTATTAACACTCATTCTGCTTTCACATTTTTATTCCGGACAGGAAGAAAAAGGAATTGATTTAGATGTGCTGAGAGCTCAGGCATCACCGGGAGCCAATCTTCTGGGAATTGCCAACTCTGATATTGAAAAACCTACGGACCTTAAAAGTATTATGGTTTCGTTAAGAGAGGGAACTGGCAATTTCTCAAGTTTACCAACTTCATTTGCGATGGATCTGGCTCCTTTTAAATTAAATGGAAATTATCAGGATTTAAGAACCAATTCAGATTTTGCTACAACATTCAAACAGACATTTGTAACTTCTATAGCATATAAAGAAGTTAAATCAGATGAAGAACTGAATATAGAAGAAAGGTCAAGAATAGGTTTTGGGGTAAAGTTCTCTATTAAAAGAGGAGAATTAAGCAGTGAAACTATAAACGCATTAGATAAAATTCATGAAGTCCATCAATTATTAGAAAGCCGAAGAATTTATAGGAATGATACTAGCATGGAATTAGCGAGGCTTGATGCTGCCAACAAATCTCTTTTACAAAAGAAAAGGCTTTTGGAAGATGCCGGGAAAACAGATACCGCAGAATATAGGGACCTGGAAAAACAGATAGAAGAAATAAGAGTTAAGATAGAGAGTTATCATCAACAGAATATTGATGATGAAGGAAAAATAGAGGAAATAACCAACATTGCGAAGAATATTAAATTGGAGCGCTTTGGTTTTTTCTTAGATATGTCAATGGGAGGTGTCCTGGATTTTAGAAGTAATAGATTCAATAACTCGCAAATATCCAAAGTGGGAGCGTGGCTTACGGGTGGTTACAACTGGAAGCAGAATCCTTCAACATTTATTTTTATGGCCAGGTATTTATATAATCCGGATTCATCTTTAGCCAATCCATCATTGAAAAAAGAAAACCTGCATACTTTAGATATGGGCTCACGACTGATGTTCAAACTGTTTGAAGAGAGATTTCTTTTAAGTGGAGAATGTATGTACAGAAGTATTCTGAATAAATCAGACTTTGAGGCGTCCTGGAAGTATCTTCTTAATTTTGAATATGAACTATCTAAAAACCAAAGACTGACATTCTCGTTTGGTAAGGATTTTAATGGAAACTATGAAAAGAAAGGAAATCTTATTGTAGCGCTGAATTTATTAGTTGGGTTAGGAAAAATGAAATTATGAAATAAAAAACTATATAACCAATTTCTACTCTCCGGCATTGATAAAATCTGGGGAGTTTTTTATATATTCCCCCAGATTAAAACCTCAATTTCACACAAACAATTTATTCAGTTTATCATAATATAAATTAACTAAAATTTAACGGCGAATTATTTCAAAAAGATCATCCTGAAATACCCCTAAAAGTTAAATTTTGATTAAATTTGTCTAAACTAAAAAAAATAAAAAATGAGTGCAATTTCTTACATAGAAGCAAGACAAATTTTAGATTCCAGAGGTAATCCTACCATTGAAGTGGATGTATTTACAGAAAACGGTGCCATGGGCCGTGCAGCTGTTCCTTCAGGAGCATCTACAGGAGAACATGAGGCTGTAGAATTACGTGACGGAGGTTCAGAATACCAGGGAAAGGGAGTTTTGAAAGCTGTTGAAAATGTAAAAGAAGTAATTGCAGAAAATTTAGTTGGGCAGCCGGTTTTTGAACAAAACTATATCGATCAGATCATGCGTGATCTTGACGGAACGCCAAATAAAGGTAATTTAGGAGCCAATGCAATCCTTGGAGTTTCTTTAGCCGTAGCTAGAGCTGCTGCTGCAGAGCTGGGAATGCCTCTTTACAAATATGTAGGTGGGGTAAACGCAAACACACTTCCTGTTCCAATGATGAATGTAATTAACGGTGGTTCTCACTCAGATGCACCTATCGCATTCCAGGAGTTTATGATTATGCCGGTAAAGGCTGATTCTTTCTCTCATGCATTGAGAAAAGGGACTGAAATTTTCCACAACCTGAAATCAATCCTTAAAGGAAGAGGTCTTTCTACTGCAGTAGGAGACGAAGGAGGTTTTGCTCCAACTTTCAACGGAACTGAAGACGCTTTGGATACTTTACTTCAGGCCATCGAAAAAGCAGGATACAAGCCAGGTGATGACATCATGTTAGCATTAGACTGTGCCGCTTCAGAATTCTACAAAGACGGAACTTACGATTACAGAAAATTTGAAGGAGATAAAGGAGCTCACAGATCAAGAGAAGAACAGGTTTCTTACCTTGCTGAACTAGCGAACAAATATCCAATCATCTCTATCGAAGACGGTATGCAGGAAGATGACTGGGAAGGATGGAAAATGTTAACTGATAAAATCGGTGACAGAGTACAGTTGGTAGGTGATGATCTATTCGTAACAAATGTTGACAGATTGTCAAGAGGAGTAAAAGAAGGAATTGCTAACTCAATCCTTGTAAAAGTAAACCAGATTGGTTCTCTTTCTGAAACAATGGCAGCAGTACAGATGGCTCAGAACAACAAGTTCACTTCAGTAATGTCTCACAGATCCGGAGAAACTGAAGATTCTACCATTGCTGATTTAGCAGTAGCAATGAACTGTGGACAAATTAAAACAGGTTCAGCTTCAAGATCAGACAGAATGGCTAAATACAACCAATTATTAAGAATTGAAGAAGCTCTTGGTGAAACTGCAATTTTCCCAGGATTAGAAGCATTTAAAATTAAAAGATAATCGAATTTATAAATAACGGCAAGCGATAATTTTTGTTTGCCGTATTTTATGGAAAGTGGTATATTTAAAAAAAATAAATAAATAATGTCAGACAACAAAGTAATATTGAATTACGACGGTAATTCATATGAATATCCAATTGTGGATAGTACTATCGGAGACAGAGGGATTGATATTTCAAAATTAAGAGACCAGACAGGTTTAATCACTCTGGATTTAGGTTACAAAAATACAGGAGCTACTATTAGCGACATCACTTACTTAGACGGAGATAAAGGAGAATTATTCTACAGAGGTTATCCAATTGAGCAAATTGCTGAGAAATCTAACTTCACAGAAGTAATGTATCTTTTATTACATGGAGAATTACCTACTCAGGATCAATATACTTCTTTCGAGAACAATATTAAAAAATATAACTTCATCGCAGACGAGATGAAAAAAATCATTGATGTTTTTCCTCGTTCTGCTCACCCTATGGGAGTTTTATCTTCTTTAACTTCTGCTTTAACTGCTTTCAACCCAAAAGCGGTTAACGTAAACTCTAAAGAAGAAATGGATCACGCTGCTGAGCTTATGATCGCTAAGTTCTCTCACCTTTGTGCTTGGACTTACAGAAAAACTCAAGGCTTACCATTAAACCACGGTGATAACAACCTAAACTACGTAGAGAATTTCTACAAAATGGCATTCAGATTACCAAACGCAGATTTCGAAATCGATCCGGTAGTTGTAAATGCATTAGATAAATTATTAATCCTTCACGCTGACCACGAGCAAAACTGTTCTACTTCTACAGTAAGAATGGTAGGTTCTGCTCACACAGGTCTTTTTGCTTCTATCTCTGCTGGGGTATCTGCACTTTGGGGACCACTTCACGGTGGTGCTAACCAGGCTGTAATCGAAATGCTTGAGCTTATCGAAAAAGATGGTGGTGATGTATCTAAATACGTTGCTAAAGCTAAAGATAAGAACGATAGCTTCCGTTTAATGGGATTCGGACACAGGGTTTACAAAAACTTCGACCCAAGAGCGAAAATTATCAAGAAAGCTGCTGATGACATCCTTAAAGCATTAGGAATCCAGGATAAAGCTCTTGACATTGCAATGCAGTTAGAAAGAGTAGCGCTTGAAGATGAATACTTCGTAGAAAGAAAACTATATCCAAACGTAGATTTCTATTCAGGTATCATCTACAGAGCATTAGGAATTCCAACAGAAATGTTTACAGTAATGTTTGCATTAGGAAGACTACCAGGATGGATCTCTCAGTGGAAAGAAATGAGATTGAAAGGAGACCCGATCGGAAGACCAAGACAGGTTTACCAAGGTGCTCAACAAAGAAACTATATAGATATCGCAAGCAGATAATATTTGCTTATACCATATCAAAATCCCAAGGCTCGCTTTGGGATTTTTTGTTTTTATATGAGGAGCTATTTCCCGCTATCCACTCATACTCCTCGCGCCAGGCCTCTCCAGCGTAAGCTGCGGGGTAACCGTTTCTATCGGGGCTAGGATATAAGCAATGAATAATAAGTAATGAGATTAGCCTGATAACTAATGAAGTCATATACAAACAATGCTTCTGGCAAAATAAATTAAACATCTGTGAAAATTTGCGTTATCTGCGGGAAACTTTAAACATTAATGCTTTTCACAAATATTAGCAATAATTAGTATCAATAGAAACGAACTTTAACTCATTAATGAACAGAGAAAATATTCTATTGGCTTTGTCAAAATGTAAAATCTGCTATTCATCTTGATAAGAAAAGATAAAAGAAAACCTGCTTAAAAAAGCAGGTTTAGTATTTTTTATGGGCAAACGCAGTTACCACATGTCCAGATTCTGCAGCTGCCATCTTCATTCCATTCACAGCAGTATCTTTCTCTGTTTATTCCTCCGATTACCGATTTTTGTTGCTCTCTTCCTAATTTTTGTGCATTTTTTAGCACAGGATTTTTCTTGTTCATGATTTTGATTTTTGATGTTAATAGTTAAGTTTTGATTTTTTATGGGCATTGGCATCTATCACAAGTATAGAGCGTGCATTTTCCTGACGGATCCCATTCACAGCATCTTTTGCCTGTTGAGATTCCTATTCCACCTACTACTGATTTTTGTTGCTCTCTTCCTAATTTTTGTGCGTTTTTTAGCACAGGATTTTTCTTGTTCATGATTTTGATTTTTTGATGTTGATAGTTAAGTTTTAAACAATATAATTTAATGATAAATTATATCACTAATATAGGAATTTATTTTGTTTAAAAAAGAATTTTTTATTATTATGTATGTGAAATTTAATAAGTTGTATTGTATTAAATAGAATTTCAATAATTTTTTATCATAAAATAAAGAAGATAGAGTACGACTCAGAAAGGTGAAATTGAAAGTTACTTTTACAAAAAAACTTGTACATATAATTTGATGTAGGCTTATTAAAAAAGCCGTCTCAAAATTCATGAAACGGCTTTCTCAGTATTTTATGGACAACCACATCTGTTACATACCCACAGGAAGCATGATCCGGTTACATCGTCCCATTCACAACATTTTCTGGGGCCGGTGAATTCACCTCCGATAATAGTTTTTTGCTGGTCTCTTTCTAATTTTCGTGCGTTTTTCAGCACAAGGTTTGTCTTGTTCATGACTTTGTTTTTTTGATGTTAATAATAGAGTTTTAGCATGTATAATTCCGCGAAAATTATATCACTAATGTAGGATGTTAAATTGTAAAAAAAATCTATTTTTCCATTCTTATGTAGATGAAATGTAGTAGGTTGTAGATGTTTTTGTATGCTTTATACTACGGTTTGTTGGATAGGGGGAGAATTTCGCTGAAAGAAGACGTGTGCGAAGGTCAAATTTCAGGCATAAAATAGACCAAAAATTTTCTAGATAGAGACCTTTACTTATATTTGTAGTATTGCATAAATCTTTATGAGACTAAACATTAAAAACGAAACGGGGAGGCTGAGATCAGTAGTTCTGGGCCAGCCTAATTCATTGGGACCAGTGCCCACGCTAGAGGAAAGTTATGACGCTAAGTCGTATTACTCAATCGAACACAACATTTATCCTAAAGAAGAGGATATTATCAATGAAATGAACGCTTTTGAAGCGGTATTAAAAAAGTATGACGTTGAAGTACTGCGTCCAAGCATTATTGAAGATTACAACCAGGTCTTTTCAAGAGACGTTGCCTTTGTAATTGATGACAAAATGATTATTTCCAACGTAATTGCAGACAGAGCAGATGAGCAGGAAGCATACAAAAGTGTTTTTGAAAAAGTGGCCTGGAGAAAGATCATCAATCTTCCGGAAACAGCCCATATTGAAGGTGGTGATGTTATTGTATGGAATGACTTCCTTTTCATCGGAACCTGCTTCAGTGAAGATTACAGAAACTATAAAACGGCAAGAACCAACGAGTATGCCATTGAAATTTTAAAAGAATACTTCCCGAAGAAAAGAATCATTGATCTTGAACTGAAGAAAAATGATAAAGTACCCTTTGAAGGAATCTTACACCTGGACTGTACTTTCAATCCGGTAGGAGAAGACAAATGTATTATCTACAAAAACGGATTCGTAGACGAAAGCGATTATCGCCTTATCATCGATATTTTTGGTGAAGAAAACTGCTTCCACATTAACGATGAAGAAATGTTTGAAATGTTCCCGAATATTTTCTCTATTTCTCCGGATGTAGTAGTTTCAGACAAAGCATTTACAAGAATGAACAACCATTTAAGAGATGTGTGGGGAATGACCGTAGAAGAAATTCCTTACAGAGAAATTTCTAAAATGGGAGGTCTGCTGAGATGCTCTACAATGCCTCTTGTAAGAGAATAGTTGAGTGTAGAGTTATAGGGTAGGAGAGTTTTAGAGTGAGAGAAAATCTTTCAGTCTTTTAAATTTTTAATTCAAAAAAGCATGCAAACTACAGATACAGTATTAATGATAGAACCGATAGCATTCGGTTACAACGCAGAAACTGCAAAAAATAATTATTTTCAGGTAGAACAGACAGGTTCCGATATTCAGTCAAAAGCTTTAGCAGAGTTCAATACCTTTGTTGGGAAGCTGAGAGAAAAAGGGATCAATGTGATTACTATAAAAGATACATTAGATCCTCATACACCGGATTCCATTTTCCCAAATAACTGGGTAAGTTTTCATAGAGACGGAAAAGTGGTTTTATATCCGATGTTTGCCTCCAACAGAAGAGTGGAAAGAAGAGATGATATTCTTGAAAGCATCAAAGACCAGGGATTTGATATTACTGAAATTGACGATTGGTCATTTCCTGAAACCCAAGGTCATTTCCTGGAAGGAACCGGAAGTATGATCTTCGATCACGATAATAAAATTGCATACGGTTCAGTTTCTTTGAGATTAGATGAAAATTTATTCAGAGAATTCTGTGCAAAATATGGTTTTACACCGGTGGTTTTCCATTCATATCAGACGGTAGGTACAGAAAGGCTTCCTATTTATCACACTAATGTTATGATGTGTGTAGCAGATAAATTTGTAGTCATCTGCCTTGATTGTATTGATGATGAGCTGGAAAGAGAAAAAGTAATTGAAACCATCAAGAATTCAGGAAAAGAAATCGTTGAAATTTCAGAAGAACAAATGCAGCAGTTTGCAGGAAATATGCTTCAGGTGCAGAATAAAGCAGGCAAAAAATTCCTTGTGATGAGCCAGACAGCTTATCAGTCTTTAAACCAGGAACAAGTAGCTGCTATTGAAAAATACTGTGAAATTATTTATTCAGATTTAAATACCATTGAAGTAAATGGAGGCGGAAGTGCAAGATGTATGCTTGCAGAAGTTTTTCTTCCAAAAAAATAATATATTTACGAAAAAATTAATTGAACCCATTATCAAATAAAGGTTTACATATTCTTCTGACTTTGGAAACAGAGTCAGAAGATTTGTTATTGGACAGCAAAGGTTTTCTCGATTTTACGGAAAGTATTCTTAAAACCCAAGAGGTAGAGATTGTAGGAATTACCAATCACGTTTTTGAAAATCAGAGTTTCACTTCGGCAGTCTGCCTTAAAGAATCGCATCTCTGTATTCATACTTGGCCGGAATTTAAACAGCTTACCTTCGATGTTTTTCTTTGTAATTATACTCAGGATAATACTGCCAAAGTAGAGCAGATTGCAGATGAGGTTGTTCAGTATTTTAAAGCTAATACCATTCAAAAACACAAAATTTACAGATAGAAAATGGATCATATTTGTCCCCTTTGCCGGACTAACAACAACGAAATGGCTATAGATTTTGCCATTGAAGAATTTATTTGCAGCCATTGTCACAATCTTATTACCCTAGGGCAGTCTGCCCAAAAAAAGATTGTTAAAAAGCCTGTAGAAAATGTTGTTTTGGAAGTTGGATGTAAAGGAATACTCCATGGAACAGAGTACTGGGTAATTAATATTGTAATTAAAAAATATGGCTCAAATACCTTCTGGCGGGAATATTCATTAAAAGACCGTGCCGGAAACAATGCATACCTCAGTGAAAGTGATGGGCATTGGGTTTTTCTTCGCCCTGTAGATTTTGCTTTTAAAGAATTTAAATATTACGCTGAAGCAGATGGAAAAAAGTACAGATGGTATGAAACTACTCCCTGTACAGTACATGCCGCTGCCGGTTTTTTTGAAGATAAGCTGCCGTTTGGGCTGGCTACTTACAAAGAATATGTAAATGGCACTGAAATGATTTCCCGTGAGGAATATGGAAAATCAGTACAGTTTTTCAAAGGTAATCATATTTCAAGAGCTGAAATCAAAAAAGCATTCGGAATACTGGAGCTGCCTTATCGTTCCGGAACCGGAATTGTTCAGCCGTTTTACTTTAATGTTAAACAATGTACCAATATTATGGCGATTACAGCCTTATTGATATGTGTTTTACAGTTATATGTGGTCACTTCAAGAACTAATAAGACGGTTTTTGAACAAAGTATCAATTTTGCAGATGTTACCGATAAGGAAGTGGTGAGTAAAAGTTTTGTCCTTTCAGGCGGCTCTGCACCATTAAAAGTACATGCATTTTCTGATGTGGATAACTCCTGGGCAAATGTTGGTCTCAGCCTCGTGAATGAGAACACCAACGAAGTTATTTACGCTTCTAAGGATATTGAAAAATATTCCGGATATGAAGATGGAGAAAGCTGGAGCGAAGGAAGCCAGTCAGAAGATTTCAACTTATGTGGAATTCCCGCAGGAAATTATCATTTTCTGATCTCGGCAGAAAAAGAAGGCGGGGCTAAGGATCCATTTAAAACCGGTTACAGACCAGCTAATGCAGACTTTTCCATTGTTAAAAATGATGCCGGGAATTTCTTTCTCAAAAATGATAAAGATCAGACCATCAGCACCTATAATGAAACTGAAGCCCTGGCTAATGATATTATGCAGAGAACCGGGCTTCCGAATAGTATAAAAACAAAAGGGAAATTAGATTCCATACTTCTCAATATGCCTCAGGAATACGGTTATCCAGAAAATTACGACAAAAATCCATCGGTAGATATTACAGCAACATGGCTGCCAGTCTCCTTCTGGAATTTTGGAATTGTTCTGGTTTGCCTTATCATATTTACCGTAGTAATTCATTGGATGAAACGTACTTTCGAAACAGGAAAATGGAATAACAGCTCCAATTCACCTTATGCAGACAATTAAACCATGGAAAAAATAATTTATTATATCAAAAGCAACTGGCTGTTATTAGCTATCGGAGCATTTTTTATGGGCTGGTTCGTTTATCTTACATTTACAGGAAACCAATTCTGCGATTGTGTAAGAACAGAAAAATATCGCGATGGAACTACAAAAAGCCACTCCAGAGCAGGATTTTACAGATACTATCACAAATAAAAATTAAAAACTATGGACAACATTAATCTAATTCCTATATTCAATTCAATTCTTTATTCATTTTTAGGAATTGCTATTTTACTGGTATGTTACTTTATCATTGAAAAATTAACTCCCGAAAAAACATGGCATGAGATTGCTCAGAATAAAAATATAGCATTGGCTATTGTTTTCGGGGCATTTATCATCGGAATTTCAATGATTATAAGCGCGGCAATTCATGGATAAGAAGAGGATTCCTCTTGAGCTGCTTTTACTCTTTTCTGTATTTGTCATTGCGACATGTGGATTGATCTATGAACTGGTGGCGGGAGCATTGGCAAGTTATCTTTTAGGAGACTCTGTAAAGCAGTTTTCCTTTATCATTGGGGTTTACCTGTTTTCTATGGGCGTAGGCTCCTACCTATCCAAATTTATTAAGGGAAACCTTATTGATAAATTCGTAGAGATTGAAATCCTGGTCGGAATCGTTGGCGGGATCAGCTCAGTGGTATTGTTTGTTTTATTTAATACACTCGCCCATTTTGAAAGTGTGCTTTATCTTTTTGTCTTCTTTACAGGATGTTTGGTAGGGGTGGAAATTCCGCTTCTAATGAATATTCTGAAGGATAGGGTTCAGTTTAAAGATTTAGTTTCAAACGTATTCGCTTTTGATTATATCGGGGCTTTATTGGCTTCTATTCTTTTTCCTTTGGTTTTAATTCCACAGCTGGGAATTGTAAAAACACCATTGTTTTTCGGGCTTATCAATATCTCTATTGCTATATTCTTATGCTTTTATCTTAAGAAAGAACTATCAAAACCCTTCTCATTAAAAATAAAATCAATAGCAGCATTTATCTTGCTGGTTGGTCTTTTTATTTTTTCAGATAGGATCTTGTCCTATTCTGAGGAGAAGCTTTATGGGGAAAATGTTGTTTATACGAAGAGTTCTCCTTATCAAAGAATTGTTTTAACAAGAAATAACCGGGAATTCAGGCTTTATTTGAACAATAACCTGCAGTTTTCTTCTACCGATGAATACCGCTATCACGAAGCATTGGTACATCCGGTAATGTCTATGGCTAAAAATATTGATAATGTATTGATTCTTGGAGGTGGTGATGGTTTTGCAGTGCGTGAGGTACTGAAATATAAAGAAGTGAAAAAGATTCAGCTTGTTGATCTGGATGGAGAAATGACCAATTTTTTCAAAACCAATGAAACCATGAAAAGACTGAATCAAAGTGCTTTGTCTAATCCCAAAGTGGAAGTGATCAACAAAGATGCTTATATCTGGGTAAAAGAAAATAAAAAGAAATTTAATGTCATCATTATAGACTTTCCGGATCCGTCCAATTACAGCTTAGGAAAGCTATATTCTCTGCAGTTTTATAAAGAACTGGAAAGACTAACTACTCCGGATACCAAAATTGTAGTACAAACCACTTCTCCTTATTTTGCTCCGAAATCATTTTGGTGCATAGAGAAAACCATTAATCAGATTTTTCCTTTTACTTCGGCATATCATACTTACGTTCCGTCATTTGGGGAATGGGGCTTTTCAATGGCTTCATTTGAGCCTGTCAATAATAAGATCTACAGAAGACTTCCCAATTTGAAATACTATGATTACGATTTTTCACAAATATCATATTTCAGTAAGGATATGAAAGTGAATGAAGTAGAAGTTAACCGTCTGGATAACCAGATATTAGTCCGTTATTTCGATGAAGAGTGGGGGAAAGTTCAGTAGAAAAGAGTTCCTGAAAACTTTAATGTTGGGCGGATTGATGCTTCCCTTTCTTCAATATTGCGGAAAGAAAGTAAAATCATTGTTGCTAAAAATCACCGGGACCAACCACGTTCTGGGACACAAATTATGGGCAAAGGATTTTCCACAATTCTCCGAAGTTATCCACACTAAGTATCTTGTAGTGGGTGCCGGCATCTCCGGACTTTCTGCTTGTAGATTTTTCAGTCAGCACAATGAAAATGATTACCTTTTACTGGAAATGGAAGATCATTCGGGTGGAAATTCTTCCAACGGACAGAATAAGTTTTCAAAATTCCCATTGGGAGCGCACTATCTGCCTTTACCCAATAAAGAAAATACAGAGATCATAGAATTTCTTAAAGAATGTGGTATTTGTCAGGGAATTGACGGAAATGGAGAACCTGTTCTGGATGAATATCAGATGACTTTTCCACAACAGGAAAGACTGTTCTATAAAAATTCATGGCAGAATGATATTGTTCCTCAAAAAGGAATTTCTCAGGAAGTACAGAACGAATTTGACCGTTTCTTTACAATGATGGATGGGTTCCGTCAAAAGAAAGATATTCAGGGGAACTATTGGTTTGCAATTCCTGTTCATGATTCCAGTAGAGAAGATGAAGTACTCAACCTTGAAAAAACTATTTTTAGTGATTGGCTACGGCAATATAACTTCCAGTCTGAAGAACTACTTTGGCTATTGGACTATTCATGTAGAGATGATTATGGTTTAGGACTGGATTATGTATCAGCCTGGGCCGGGATTCATTATTTTGCGGGAAGAAAAAACAACTGGAGTACAAAATATAAAGATCAGGTATTCACATGGCCGGAAGGAAATGCAAAGCTAAGTCGTTATCTTTCAAAATATACAGAAGGAAAATTATTAACTAAAAATTTAGTTTTTGATCTTGAAGTGAATGATAAAGTAGAAGTTACAAGTTTTGACAATGCTAAGAAGAAAACTACAAAGATCATTGCGGATAAAGTTTTATTTGCCACACCACAGTTCGTCAATGAAAGAATTTTCAACAACAGAAAAGCATCATCCTTTCATTATGTTCCATGGTTATTAACAACCATTACGCTGAATAATGAATTTGGGGGAGATGAAGAGCTTGCATGGGATAATGTGATCTACGGGTCATCCGGATTAGGATATATCTTTGATCAGCATCAGAATATCAATCAGATTATAGGCGAAAAAGTGATTACCTACTATAAAAGCTTCTCTACAAATGATTGTAAAAAGGCAAGGAAGAAACTATATTCTATGAAGGAAACTGAACTTAAAGATTTAGTTTTAGATGATCTGAAAAAAGCCCACCCATTAATTGAAGATTTTATTCTTGAAATGGAATTTCATAAAATAGGGCATGCAATGATTGCGCCTACGCCAGAACAAATTTTTGGCGAAAATTCTAAAATGGCTAAGAAACCTATTGATGGGAAAATATTTTTTGCCCATTCGGATCTTTCAGGAATTTCTATTTTTGAAGAAGCTTTCTACCAGGGAATAAGAACCGCCAAAGAAATGCTATAATTGTTTGAACTGATAAGATGTTACCATAAATATCCACTCATGAAACAACCTTGGATACATAATGCAAAAACAGATTGGTGGTTTATCTTATCCCCACCTTTTCTGGTATTGCTGATTATTTTTCTTTTTCAGAAACAGATTCAGGGATTGGAAAATCATTATTCCTTTTATACATGGCTTTTTCTGATCGTTTTTGTAGATGTTGCGCATGTGTATTCCACATTATTTAAAACGTATTTCGTAAAAGCTGAAGTTCAGAAGAGAAAACTGCTGTATTTTGGAGTACCGCTCATAAGCTGGTGTTTGGGTATTGCTTTGTTTCAGTTTGGAAGCTTAACATTCTGGTCTGTGCTGGCACTCATAGCTGTTTTTCACTTTATCCGCCAACAATACGGCTTTATGAGAATTTATGCCCGTTTTGAACCGGATAACTGGAGCAAGAAAATAGATGAGGTTGCAGTATATGCTGCTACTGTTTTTCCAATGCTGTATTGGTTTAAAACTCCGCGTGCCTTTACCTGGTTTGTTGATAATGAATTCAGATGGCTCCAAAATCTTCCGGATTACGTTCCCTTGATTACCGCTATATATTTGGGTATCCTGATTATATGGATTATAAAAACAGCTTTTGAAGCTTTTAGGACAAAGAAAATTAATATTCCCAAAACGGCATTGATTACCGGAACTTATCTGTCCTGGTACTTTGGAATTGTGTACTTCAACAATGATCTCCTTTTTACTTTTCTGAATGTGGTTTCCCATGGAATTCCTTATATCGCATTGATTTATATCCGGGAGATCAGACAAAAAGATCAACAACAGCTAAATTGGATGCAGATTTTTAAACCCTTTTCAGGAATGCTTTTATTTATAGGAATCATTTTAAGTTTTGCTTTATTGGAAGAGTTTCTGTGGGAAACACTGGTGTGGAATGAGCACTTTTCACTGGAGCTGGCTGTTTCTGAAAACCTGTTTCAATTTTTAGTTCCATTATTAGTTGTTCCGCAGCTTACTCATTATCTTTTGGATGGCTTTATTTGGAGAAAACCCAAAAAAGTTAGCTAACTTTGCTTTAATCTATAAAATCTAAAAATGAGACAATGTATTCTGTCATTAGCCATTTTTCTTGGAATAATGGTAGGCGGCCAGCAGAAAACTTTTTGCAATCCTATTAATATTGATTATGGGTATACTCCTTTTGAAGTTTTTTCAAAACAAGGAAAACACCGCGCTACAGCAGATCCTGTGATTGTTAATTTTAAGAATAAGCTGTTTCTTTTCTCTACCAATCAGGAAGGATATTGGTACAGTGATGATATGCTGGACTGGAAGTTTGTAAAAAGGAAATTTCTGAGAGACAATAAATATATCCACGACCTTAATGCTCCGGCTGTCTGGGCTATGAAAGATACACTTTATGTTTATGGATCTACATGGGAACAGGATTTTCCGATCTGGAAAAGTACCAATCCAACCAAAGACGATTGGAAAATTGCAGTAGATACTTTGAAAGTAGGAGCGTGGGATCCGGCATTCCATTATGATGAAGACAAGAATAAGCTTTATCTGTATTGGGGTTCAAGTAATGAATGGCCTTTGCTGGGAACAGAAGTGAAAGTTAAAAATCTTCAGTCCGAAGGTTTTGTAAAGCCCATTATTAAACTAAAACCTGAGGATCATGGCTGGGAGCGTTTCGGGGAATACAATGATAATGTTTTTCTTCAGCCTTTTGTAGAAGGTGCATGGATGACAAAGCATAATGGAAAATATTATATGCAGTATGGTGCTCCTGCAACAGAGTTCAGCGGATATTCTGATGGAGTATATGTAAGCAAAAATCCGTTGGAAGGCTTCGAATACCAGCAGCATAATCCGTTTTCCTATAAGCCGGGAGGTTTTGCAAGAGGTGCCGGCCACGGAGCAACGTTTGAAGACAATTATAAAAACTGGTGGCATGTTTCTACCATCTTTATTTCTACTAAAAATAATTTTGAAAGAAGGCTGGGAATATGGCCGGCAGGATTTGATAAGGATGATGTGATGTATACCAATACTGCTTATGGAGATTACCCTACCTATCTTCCACAGTATGCACAAGGTAAAGATTTTACAAAAGGTCTTTTTGCCGGATGGATGCTGTTGAATTATAATAAACCGGTTCAGGTTTCATCTACTTTAGGCAGTTACCAGTCCAATTATGCTGTAGATGAAGATATCAAGACTTACTGGAGTGCTAAAACGGGAAATGCAGGGGAGTGGTTTCAGACTGATCTTGGTGAAGTTTCTACCATTAATGCCATTCAGATCAATTATGCGGATCAGGATGCTGAATTTATGGGGAAAACCTTAGGGAAAATGCATCAATATAAAATCTATAGTTCCAATGATGGAAAGAAATGGAATGTGATTGTGGATAAAAGCAAGAACACAAAAGATGTCCCTCATGATTATATTGAACTTGAACAGCCTGCAAAAGCCCGTTTTCTGAAAATGGAAAACCTTAAAATGCCTACCGGAAAATTTGCATTAAGCGGTTTCAGAGTGTTTGGAAAAGGGGCAGGAAAACAGCCTTCTAAAGTGGAAAACTTTGTTCCTTTAAGGGCTGATCCTAAAAAATATGGGGAAAGAAGAAGTATCTGGATGAAGTGGCAGCAAAACCCTGATGCAGACGGCTATGTGATTTATTGGGGAAAATCTCCTGATAAAATGTATGGAAGCATTATGGTATACGGAAAGAATGAATACTTCTTTACGGGTGCAGACAGAACAGATGCTTACTATTTTCAGATTGAAGCCTTCAATTCCAATGGTGTTTCTGTAAGAACAGATGTTGTAAAATCTGAGTAAATCAAATTAGAAATAAATAATGGCACGTTTTGAAATATCAGAGCGTGTTATTTTTTGTTTACTTTTTTCAGAAATGTTTCAATCTTATCAATAAGAAAGGTAGTATTAGGTTGTTTATCCCAATCCAAATGTCCACCATTAAACTCATAAGATTCATGAACAACATTGTTTTTATTCAGAACGGAATCAAGGATATTATTTTGGTTTAAAGGAACCACGCGGTCCGTTTTTCCATAGTAAGAAAGAGTTGGTGAAGAGGCCGTATTTATCCAATGAACAGGACTGGCAAAATTAATTGCTGAGGTTGTTGCGGGCAGTATTTTAGGATCAGCCAGGTGCTTTTCTACAAAAGAATATTCTTCATAATTCTTAAAACCTTTATCAGAGAGATCGGCTGGCCCCACAATATTGATAACTGCTTTTACATTTTTATCGGCATCAAAATGATAAGCATAAAGCATAGATAAATGAGCACCGGCACTGTTTCCCATAAGAATCACCTCAGGTTTATAGTTGAGTTTATTTTTCAGGAAATTAATGACATTCTTAATATCATCCGTCTGATTGGGAATAGCATATTGTATAGCTGAAGCCAATCTGTAATTCATATTGACAAAGACATGATCCGGAAACCTTTGCATCA
This sequence comes from Chryseobacterium contaminans, assembly GCF_001684955.1. Lineage (GTDB taxonomy): Bacteria > Bacteroidota > Bacteroidia > Flavobacteriales > Weeksellaceae > Chryseobacterium > Chryseobacterium contaminans. Next base: position 80,378 of record NZ_MAYF01000223.1, read on the forward strand.
TAGAAAGGGTAAAGAAGGTAAGTTGAGACTTGTTTCCGCCACGCCATCCGCCGCCATGAATAATGATGAAAACTTCTTTTTCTTCAGATGACTTTTTATGGGGAATATAAAGATCCACAACCTGTTCCGGACTATTTCCATAATGAATATTTTCCTCTTTATTAAAGCTGATATTATTTCCAAGATTGATCTTACTCTCTTTGCAGCCTATCAACAAAAATGAGACAAAACAGATGGTAAATACTAAACTCTTTTTCATACAATTAAAGATAAAAAACCTGCTGAAGAATCAACAGGTTTGTGTACAAAATAATTTGATTGAATATGAAGAAAGATAGTTTTATCTGGTTCTGCTCTTGATAGATTCGGAAGCTCCTTCAATGTCTCTCACCTTTTTCAGTTTTTTGTTTCCGAAATTGTAAGTAAGGCTCACTGTGAAAGTTCTTTTGTATTGGTTCTGGTGGATATAATTGTAGTTTCCGTTACTCTGATAGTCGTCAATTTCTACAATATTGGTTCTTAGTACATCATTTACATTCAGGGCAAACGTCCAGTCGTTCCAGTTTTTCTTGATGCTGAGGTCCAGACTTGATAAACCCCGTAACATACCCAGCTCTATCTGCTGCTTGTCTATGTAGAAAAAGTTAACCCCAAGGAACCATGTTTTAGCCTTATCAAGACGGATGGTATTGTTGGTCTGAATCAAAAGACTGGTAGAATTTGCAGTATTGGTGTAGGTGATAGGCTTATCTTCCTGATCCACGAACCGGTCCCCTGTAGTAGGATCCATATCCAGGCTTCCGTTATTTCTGTTATGCTGAACTCCAACGCTGAAATTAGTAGTCCAGTACTGTTTGAAAAATGACTTCTGGATTCCTATCATGGCAGACATTTCCTGCTTATCCCCAAAATTTGTCCTGATATACCTTAAGGCCAGATTTTTACCTGTTGATCCGTCAGGATGTTTAGGATAACCCTGCAAAGGAACCTGAGTGATCGCGTCTTTTATATAAGAATGATTTAAAACTACAAAATAGGAATTCTTATACATATACATCAGCTCCTGATTATAGGTAGAAGAAGCCTTTACAAATGGGTTGTTCTGTGTGTAGTTGTCATCTGTAAGTTTATTCACTACCGGATTAATTTCCCAGAAGCTCGGTCTTCTCATTCTGCTTGAAAATGAATAGGAAAGATTGTTTTTATCATTAATCGCATAGTTAAAGCTCAGATAAGGCAGAATATTATTGTAGTTTCTTTCAATCTTTTTAAGAGCTTCTAACTCTGCAGGGGGATTATCCGAAGTCCCTAAACTGTTGGTGATCTCATATCTTGCCCCGATTTTTCCGGAGAATTTTTCTGAAAATTTCTTTTCGGCAGTCGCGTAGAAGCCATAGATGTTTTCATCATAGATAAAATGGTTGGGTGCGAATTTAGGCGGATTTGAAGGATCAAGAAAATAAGTGTCGTTTTTAGTATCGTTATCTGTTTTAGTTTTATTATAATTTCCACCAACGGAAATCGTAAGGTCATTTTTAAACTTCTGGATATAGTCTGCCATTCCGGAGAAGTTATTGATAATCTGCGGCAGATCCTGGAACATCTGTATAGACTTATCTCCTATATTTCTGTTGATGTCAGACTTATACGTGATATTATCTGTAAACTGGAACCTTTTATAATTCAGATACGCTGCATTTACATTCAATTTGCTTCCTGAAGAATCCGTTTTTAATTCATAATTTAAATTGAAGGAGTTGTTATAGCTTCTTGTATCTTCCTTGTTTTTAGACCAGGTATATTTTGTACCATATTCTTTACTCACAATAGTATTGAACAGGCTCACAGTTGAATTATAGCTTTTATTGGCCCACGTATTCCAGGATAAGGCTAAGTTGCTGTTATCATTTAACTGATAATCTATGTTCAGGTAACCGCCAATATTTTTGTTGGGATCATCAATATCACCGGTTGATTCATTAGATGCACCAATACTGCTGTTTTTCAGAGTGTAGGTTTGTGCTTCAATATTTTCGCCGCCACTAAGGCTGGCACTTATTCCCAGCTTGTCTTTTCTGTAATTGGCCGAAAAACTTGCCTGGCTGCCGTTGTATTTGCCCTGAGTATTGGAGAATCTCATATTCCCGTTAAGACCGTCACTCGTTTTTTTCTTTAAAACAATATTGATAATTCCATCAGAAGACTCAACCTGGTATTCACTTCCCGGAACTGTAATCACTTCAATCTTCTGGATATTTTCCGCCGGGGTATTTTTCAGGAACTGAGCCAGTGACTCTGCATCCATATTGGATTTTCTCCCGTTGATGTAGATTAATACATTGTTCTTTCCTGCAATCTTTAATGTTTTATCATCCGTTGAAGATAATAAAGGAGTCTGTTTCAGAATATCGAAGGTAGTATTTCCTTTCGCTACAGGAGAAGCTGCAACATCATATACCAGACGGTCGCTTTGTTTTTTGAAAACCTGCTTGGTGATGGTAACACCTTCTATATTTTTAGTTTTTGCCGAGTCAGATTTCTTTTCCTGGGCAAAAGCACAGGTTCCAAATATAACAGCTATTGACAAAAGTATACGTTTCATGTTTATTTTTTTTTGAGAGTGGTTAAGTGAAATAAGTTTTATAGATTAGGTTCTTGATTTTACAGCATCATTTGCTGATTTCATTTCCCTTGCTTTTTTCAGTTTCTGATTTCCGAAATTGTAGGTTACGCCAATGCTTATCAATCTTGGATAGTTGAAGTTGGTGATATTGTTATATTTTCCGTTAGGCTGTATTCCATTAACTCTGTAAAAGCTCTGGTTAAATAAGTCATTGCCTTCCGCAACAATAGTCCAGTCTCCGATAATTTTCTTCACACTGATATCGAAGCTTTGTCTTACCCCTATTGTTCCGCCTTCCATAGCTACTTTACTTCCGAAATAATAATTAACCCCTAAAAACCAGTCCTTTTTAGAAGAAAGACGGATGATATTGTTGATGGTTGCTGACATATTGTAGTTCTTAACATCCACGATATAAGGCTCCAGTTCTTCACTTTCGTATGGCCCAAGCTGAGAGGTCGGATCCTGCCATACTCCACCTGTGTAAGTAATGTATCCAAGGTTCACAGAATAATTGGTGGTCCAGATATCTTTAAACCAGGATTTGTTCATCCCAAGTGTTAAAGCAATTTCTCTGTTCTTTCCATAATTGGTTCTGATGTATCTCAGGAATCTTATTTTGTCCATAAGCATATTACCCGCTGCATCGTATATGTAATTGCCATTTTCATCCTTTTGTGGAGTGGTTAAAATTCCCTGTAAAGGAAGCAGGTCCGAAGCCGCGGCATCATCTACCATCGTATAACTCAGGTTGGCATAGAATGCATTCTTATACATATAGTTCAGCTCCTGGTTATAGAATTTGGCGGCCAACACAAACGGGTTATTCTGAGTATAATTGGTTGGAGTAAAATACGTTCTGGATGGGTTGAGTTCCCAGAATCTCGGTCTTCTGATCCTGCTGGAGAAAGTATAGCTTAAATTATGATCCGGATTGATGGCATAATTTAAATTCAGGTAAGGAAGCAGGTTATTATAATTTCTTTCAAATCCTGTTTTTCCAAGAATATCTCCCGTACTTCTTGTCATTTCATAGCGGGCTCCTATTTTTCCGGATAACTTTTCAGTCAGCTTTCTCTCATAGTTGAGATAGATTCCTAAAATATTTTCTTTATAAATGAAGTGATTGGTTTGTTTAGTATCCATTACAAATTCACCGCCTATTAATTTGTCCTGTCGGGTATCATTATCTGTATTCGTATAATTATAACTTACTCCCATTAACCATGTTGCTCCTTTAGCCGTTTTTTTCAGGAAATCTATATTCGCCGCATAATTGTTGATGATTTGAGGTACAGATTGCTGTAAAGCTGAGTATCTCTTTTTATACTCTTCCCCTGATGGATCAATACCTAGCGGGATACTCTCATTGAAGCTTACTTTATCTCTGTTAAACCACAGGTAAGAAACGTTGGAAGTAAGCTTACTGCCTATAGAGTCTGTCTTTATTTCATAATTTAAATTGAAAGAATGGTTTCTGGTCTGGGCATCTTCATAATTAACAGTTCTGTCCATTAATACTCCATTTTGCCAGTTAGTCATATCCAGAACTGAATTGAAACTTTTATTGTATCTCATATTATAAGAAAGTCCGAGGCTCTGTTTCTTGTTGATCTCATAATCAATATTAAACCCACCACCGAAGTTTTTATTCGGATCATCATTGGAACCATAAGACTCATTTCTGAAGGTAGGATCTCCGTTGGAAAGCGTATATCTTTGTCTTTCTGTCCAGCTTCCCATTCTGAAATTAGAGTTTCCGGACCATTTTCCCTGTCTGAAATTAAAAGACCCTCCAGCATTAGGATTATTATAATAAGCCTGTTCATTCTGCATTTTCAAAGTCCCATTGTAGCCGTTATTTTTGTTCTTCTTCATCACAATATTAATCACCCCTTCCTTAGATTCTACCTGAAATTCACTTCCGGGAACAGTGATCACTTCAATTTTCTGGATATCTTCCGATGGAGTAGACTTCAGCATTTCAATCAATGCTTCAGCATCCATATTGCTTTTTTTATTATTGATGTAAATGATTGCATCAGATTTTCCAAGAATCTTTAACGTTTTACCATCAATGCTGGAAATCATAGGAGTTTGCTTTAAAAGGTTAAAAGTATTAGTCCCTTTAGCAATAGGAGAGGCTGCTACATCATAAACAAGACGGTCTCCCTGTTTTTTGAAAACCTGTTTCTTGATATTGACGGACTCAATAGCATTTACTTTCAAACTATCTTTTTTCTGCTGGGCGGTAATAAGTCCGCTGAAGAATAGAGCTGCAATGAGAATTTGAGTTTTCATGATTATTATTTTTTAATTAATAGCTTGTATGGTTTGTTATTTTACATTACAAAGATATATAATAAATTTAGTATCATGCAATACAAAGTACTGAAAAATAATTTTTACGAGTTTTAACTTGTTGATTTTCAGTTAATAAATTTTTGGTTTAAAAAAATGATTGCTTGACCTTTCTGTATAATAAGACAACTGTAACAATAATTTTGTTACAGCAAAACATGAAATTTTATGAAAAATAATTTTATTCCCTGTTGAATTGAGCCAGTTTTTTATCCACCCAAACCGTAGCAAAAGGAAAAAACGCAGCTAATAAAGCGAACACAAAATCTTCATCATCCCAATTGTAAATTTTTCTTGCAGGAAGGCAGAGTAAAAGATAGAGCGTAAAAAATAGTCCGTGTAAACTCCCAATTACACTAATGAAAATAATAGAATACAGGTTTTCATCATATCGAATCCAGATCATGGCAACACAATACAGTAGAACGCATGAAATAGCTTCCGCAAGACAAATCTGTTTAAACCATTTGATGAGTTTTCCCTGAGAATATTTTGAGAAAAATTTTTCGATGAAGTTCATGAATAATTATTTATAGTAAATGAAGAAGCTTGTCTCACTTTTTACTGGATAGCCTCCGTATTTTACAGGCTCAAAGTTAGTATATTTTATAAACTTTTTAATCTCCTTTTCAAAATAAGGAATATATTTCAGATTACGATCATTATAAATATTATGCTTGAATTCTTCTTTTAAAACCTTTCCTTTTTCATTTAATGTGAGTGTAACAGCAGTGTTTGAATGATATTTTTGAGACGGGTCATAATTTTGGTAACCTTCAGGATAAGCAACGTTTTTAAAAAAATCCTTATTCAGTAGGTCATTGCCATCATTATAAATAAGATAAGTACCTTTGTAAGTCCATTCAGAATGTTCATTTCTATCAAAAATTTTTCCAGGATGTTTTTTTACGTACTGAGCAACCGATTCTGCAACAAGCCCATCAACAAAATCTTTACCGAATTTTTTTTCAGTCAATTCTGTCATCATCGAGTAATAGCATCCCCCTGAATAACCACCACTATCACTTCCCATCCATTCTCCTCCCCAAATAATAGTATGCTTTTTTAAAACTTCTTTGAGCTCTTCACCAGGTAGAAAATTGTCACCATAAGGAGCAGCAATGTTGATGTAATATTTATTTTGGATTTTTGAATCATTCTCCGCCCGAATTGAGTCTTCACGGCACCGCTCTTTATTATATTTTATTCTTGCCTCATAAGCCTTCTTTCTCCATTCATTAAGAGAATCATTTTTTAAAGCAGTTAATTCCTGAGCGTATAAACAACTTTGTAAAAAGACGAGTAAGAATATGGATAATTTCATTGTTTATTTATAAAAGTTACTACCATCCAAATATTCAAAAACTTCGGGTGGTAACATAGGCCTTACATTCTTACCTTCTTTTATCATATTACGGATTTCTGTAGCAGAAAGTTCAATGACAGGAGCTTTTATCATAGAGATATTCTCATGCTGAAGATATTCAGAATCTTTCTTTTCTCCTTCAAATACCCTTGGGTAAACAATAATATGATGGTTTTTAATCAAAGTATCAGCATTTTTCCACTTATGAAGACTATCCAGGTTGTCTTCGCCCATAATCAGGCTGAAAGAATAGTCTGGGTGCTTTTCATGAAGATAAGTAAGTGTATCAATAGTATAACTTGGCTTCGGAAGAGAAAACTCCACATTGGAAGCACGCATATTCGGATAGTTTTTCACCGCTAGCTGTACCATATCCAATCTATTGTGGTCTTTCAACAAAGATTTTTTGTCCTTGAAAGGATTTTGCGGGCTCACTACAAACCACAGTTCATCCATATCCGAATTTTCCAGAATATAATTAGCTAAAATAAGATGACCGATATGGATCGGATTAAAAGATCCGAAAAATAGACCGATTTTTTTCATATTTGTTTAGATAGCAGGGAGAATCATATCGCCAATGATTATTTAATCCCTAAACTTTACATCCTTTATATTAAGATAATGAGTCACATTGCCTTTCCAATGATTTTCTTCCAGCGTAAAAGCAAGATCAAAGTTTTTATTTTTAAAATCATCTACAAACTGACCCAGCTTAAAGCCGACACATTCAATATTTCTTCCCGTAGATTCCTGCTTGATATAAAACTTCAGGTGATTATTATCTTTACCCATTGTTTTTACATAGCCGGAAAGCTTCTGATTGGAAAGAGTAAAGATAGGTTTCATATTCTGAGGCCCGAAAGGTGCCAGCTTCCTGTGGAAATTAATAAATTCCCTGTTGATATCATCAATTTTAATTTCAGAATCAATCGTAATGGAAGGTTCCTTTTGATGTTCCTGAATTCTTTCAGAAACAATTTTCTCAAATTTAACCTTGAAAGCTTCAAACTTTTCTTTCTCCATTGATAATCCTGCAGCAGCATGGTGTCCCCCGAATTTAAGGAAATATTCAGAACACATATCAAGTGCCTCATGAACATCAAAATCAGAAACAGATCTTGCAGAAGCTACCATTTCACCATTATTCCCGTCTGTAAATACCAGTGTAGGTTTATAATAGGTTTCAATAAGTCTGGAAGCCACAATTCCAATCACTCCTTTGTTCCATTCAGGATGATAAACAATCGTGGTATGTTTCGTTTCCTGCTGAGATTCTATAATCTGATTTAAAGCTGAAAGAGTAGAGTTCATATCCAGCTCACGCCTTTCATCGTTGAGGTTCATGATATCACTCACAATCTGGTGGGCATGTTTCAGGTTTTCAGAAACCATAAGTTCTACAGCAGCTTTTCCATGGGAAATTCTTCCTGCAGCATTTATTTTGGGAGCAATTTCAAAAACAATATTTGAAATTTCAAAATGAGATAGTTTATCTTCCGGAATTAATAATCTTAATCCAAGATTTCTTGTTTTTCTCAGGGTTTTCAATCCCATTTTTGCAAGAACCCTGTTTTCACCGGTCATCGAAACAATATCGGCTGCTATGGATATAGCAAGAAGATCCGTGAGCTCAAATAATTCAGCATCCGGAAGTTTATAAATGGTATTAAGTCCCTGGCAAAGCTTAAAGCCTACACCGCATCCGGAAAGTTCCTTGAACGGGTATCGGCAGTCACTTCTTTTAGGGTCAAGTACGGCTGCTGCATTAGGAATTTCTTCACCGGGAAGGTGGTGATCACAGATAATAAAATCTATTCCAAGACTGGAAGCATAATTAATCATATCAAGAGCCTTGATTCCACAGTCTAAAGCAATGATTAGTGAAAAACCATTCTCTTTGGCAAAATCAATTCCCTCTGTAGAAATTCCGTATCCTTCAGAATTTCTGTCCGGAATATAGTAATCCAGATATTTTTTCTCAACAATCTTGCTGAGATAAAGATACATTAAAGCAACTGCTGTAGTTCCATCCACATCATAGTCGCCATATACCAATATTTTTTCGCCATTTTCAATGGCTGTGGCAATACGCTCTACAGCTTTTTGCATATCTGCCATTAAAAACGGACTGTGTATATCGTTAAGGTTTGGTTTGAAAAATTCTCTCGCCTTCTGATAATTGTCAATTCCTCTTAGAACGAGAAGTTTAGATTCAAAAGTACCAAAACCAAGTGACGAACTTAGTCCGTCCACAACTTCCTCATCGGGTTCGGGCTTGTAAATCCATTTTTGACTCATGTTCACAAAAATAAGGAAAAAAAATAGCATTTTGATGGGATAGGGAGCGAAGTTTTGACTTAATAATTGTTAAAAATTGATTACCTTCGTGCTCCAAATTTAAATGACTATGAAAAAAATTATCGTATGCCTTACTTTTTTAGGCGCAATGAACTCAATGAATGCACAATTTAATCTCGGAAAAGCTGCCGGGGTTGTTACAAAGGGTGCAAAAGCTTTAACGTTTACAAACGAAGATGCAATCAAATTATCCAAAGAATCTGTAGACTGGATGGATAAAAATAATCCTGTAGCGGGACCAAAAGATCCTTACACCGTAAGATTGAATAAACTGTTTGGAAAACACAAATCACAAGATGGGCTTAATTTGAACTATAAAGTATATAAAGTAAAAGATATCAATGCTTTTGCTTGTGCAGACGGAAGTGTTCGTGTATTCTCTTCTCTGATGGATATCATGACAGATAACGAGTTATTGGCTGTAATTGGTCACGAGATCGGACACGTTAAAAATCAGGATACAAAAGATGCCATGAAATCTGCCTATTTAAAAGCAGCTGCATTAGACGCAGCTTCATCAGCATCTGGTGCGGTAGCTACTCTTAATGACAGCCAGATAGGGAAGATGGCTAATGCATTTTTAGATGCTTCCCATAGCAAAAAGCAGGAATCAGAAGCAGATACTTATTCTTATGATTTTATGAAAGCTAATAAATATGATGTAGTAGGCGCTTATACCGCTTTTAAGAAACTAGCTTTATTATCAGAAGGAAGTGCACAATCCGGATTTGAAAAAATGTTCAACTCTCACCCCGACAGTGAGAAAAGAGCTCAGAACATCAAAAAGAGAGCTGAAAAAGACGGGTTATGGAAAGATCCGGGAACTGTTGCTATTCCAACAACGAAACTTACAAAATAATTATTTTATTTATTGTTAAACGAAAATACCTCAGAGCATTGCTTTGAGGTATTTTTATATTCATTGAATGTATCAGATTAAGAATACATTTTCTCTCTTAATTCCTTTACTTTTTTATCAGCAAGATACTCATCGTAAGTCATCTCTCTGTCGATGATTCCGTTAGGAGTCAATTCGATGATTCTGTTACAGACAGTCGACAACATTTCGTGGTCATGAGATGCCAATAAAAGGTTTCCTTTGAAGTTAGACAATGAGTTGTTCAATGTGGTAATACTTTCAAGGTCTAAGTGGTTGGTAGGCTCATCTAATAAAAGAACGTTTGCTTTCTGAAGCATCATTCTACTGAACATACATCTCATTTTTTCACCTCCTGAAAGTACTTTACAAGATTTCAAGGCTTCATCACCGGAGAATAACATTCTACCTAAGAATCCTCTTACGAACTCTTCGTGACGTTCTTCGTCATTCTTAGTAAATTGTCTTAACCAATCAACCAAGCTTAAATCTTCCTGGAAGAACTTAGTGTTATCTAAAGGCATGTGAGACTGGTTCGTAGTAACTCCCCAGGCAACAGTTCCTTTATCTGCTTCAACATTTCCAGCCAAAATTTCGAAAAATTCCGTGATTGCTAAAGAGTTTTTAGAAAGTACAGCTACTTTATCACCTTTTTTAAGGTTTAGGTCGATATTAGAGAATAATAATTCTCCGTCTTTTGTTTTTTCAAGACCTTTTACATCAAGGATCTGATCTCCTGCTTCTCTTTCCATTTCGAAAATAATCGCTGGATATCTTCTTGAAGTAGGTTTAATGTCGTCGATGTTCAGCTTATCAATCATTTTCTTTCTTGCGGTAGCCTGTTTCGCTTTTGCTACGTTAGAACTGAATCTTGCAATGAAATCCTGAAGTTCTTTTTTCTTCTCTTCAGCTTTTTTGTTAGCCTGAGCTCTTTGTTTTGTAGCTAATTGAGATGCCTGATACCAGAAAGAGTAGTTACCTGTATAAAGGTTCAGCTTAGAATAATCTAAGTCACCGATGTGCGTACAAACCGTATCTAAGAAGTGACGGTCGTGAGATACTACAATTACCGTGTTTTCATAATCAGCAAGGAAATCCTCTAACCAAGAGATTGTATCAATGTCAAGGTCGTTGGTAGGCTCATCCAGAATCAATACATCAGGATTACCGAAAAGTGCCTGAGCCAAAAGAACCTTTACTTTGTCTTTATTCTCAAGTTCACTCATCATTTGCCAGTGCATATCATCAGTGATTCCTACGTTAGAAAGCATGGTTTGTGCATCAGATTCGGCAGTCCATCCACCCATTTCATCATAGATTACACCTAATTCACCTGCCTTAATTCCGTCTTCATCGGAGAAATCTTCTTTTGCGTATAACGCATCCATTTCCTCCTTTATCTCAAATAATTTTTTATTACCTCTTAATACAGCTTCAAGAACAGTATACTGATCATAAGCAAAGTGATCCTGTTCTAAAACTGACATTCTTTTCCCTGGCTCCAGAGATACGTGACCTGTTGTAGGATCTTGCTTTCCTGTTAATATTTTAAGGAATGTAGACTTTCCCGCCCCGTTTGCTCCGATGATCCCGTAGCAGTTTCCTTTGGTAAACATAATATTTACCTCGTCAAAAAGAACTCTTTTCCCGAATTGTAAAGATAAGTTAGATACTGTTAACATATAGTTTTGTAAATTTGGCGCAAAAATACAAAAAGAATTTGGGTATTTTGTAATAATATAATAGTCAAGTTTTTAAATGTATGGTATTTTTTATATATTTCATTAACGAAATTTTAAAATGATGAAGATTGAGAAAACAGTTAACATATTAAACAGAAGAGCCCGTTTTGAGTATGAAATTCTTGAAGAATATGAAGCCGGAATGGTTTTAACGGGTACAGAAATAAAATCTTTACGTTCTTCCAAAGCATCTATCACAGAATCGTTCTGTCAGTTTATTGATGGGGAGTTATACATCATCAACATGATGATTGATGAGTATAAATTGGGAACTTTTTACAACCATAAAACAAAAAGGGAACGGAAATTGCTCTTGCACAAAAAAGAATTGCAAAAACTTGAAAAAAAGTTAAAAGATGCAGGGAACACGATTATACCTTTAAAATTATATATCACTGACCGAGGTAAAGCAAAAGTGCTGATAGCGCTGGGGAGAGGGAAAAAGCTCTTCGATAAAAGAGAGGCCATTAAAGATAGAGAAAATAAGCGGAACCTGGACAGAATATTAAAGAAAAGTTAAAAATCATTTGAAAAACTTTGTATATAAAGAAAAATTATATTTATTTTGCATTATCAATTATTTAATCATTTAATTCTATGAAAAATCTAAAATTAGGAATTTCAGCATTGGCGCTTACCGTTGCCTCTACTGTTTTCGCACAGACTACCAACAATCCGTGGTTAATCGGAGTTGGTGCTCACGCTGAAAACCATGTAGCAGCAAGATCTAAATTCGGTAATACGTTCTCTGCGAAAAATTTGACGAAGAATCTGTTCAACATGAACAGCTATTCTATTACACCTCCATTATCTAAGTTAACAGTTGCTAGAAACATTGGTAAAGGTTTAGTTATTGACTGGCAGACTTCTGTTGGAAATGTTGAAAACAAAAGATTCAACATGGGGAAAGAATTTTTCCTAATGACAGGTATTGGTTTCCAGGCTAAAGCTGCAGGCCTTTTATGGAACGAAGAATCTTGGTTTGATCCATATTTAAGAGTTGGTGCTAACTACCTAAGACATGACTATACAGGACAATCATTCCCTAAGAATGGTCTTGATGCTAATGGTAATGTATTAGATTACAATGTAACAAACGGAAAAGATGGTAACGAGAATGGTAAAGCTAACTTCTTTACTGTATCTACAGGTGCTGGTGCTAACTTCTGGGTAACTAAAAACTTCGGTCTTGGTATCCAAGGAGATTATGTATCAACTCCAGGTGATCACTCTACTGTTGCTAACTTCTGGCAAGCTTCTGCTTCTATCTTATTCAGATTCGGAAACAGAGATAGAGATAAGGATGGTATCCTAGATAAAGACGATCTTTGTCCAGATACTCCAGGTTTACCAGAATTCCAAGGATGTCCTGATACTGACGGTGACGGAGTTCCAGATAAAGACGATCAATGTCCAGATGTAGCTGGTCCAGTTGAAAACAACGGTTGTCCTTGGCCAGATACAGATGGTGACGGTGTAATCGACAAAGATGATGCTTGTCCTACTGTAGCAGGTCCTGCTGAAAACAAAGGTTGTCCTTGGCCAGATACAGACGGTGACGGTATCCTTGATAAAGACGATGCTTGTCCTACTGTTCCAGGTCTTCCAGAATACAACGGATGTCCTAAACCAAAAGGTCAAACAGCTATCGACGTTGAAACTAAATTGAAGAGCGTTTACTTCGATTTCAACAAAGCAACTATCAAAGCTGAATCTAAAGATGCTCTAGATGCTGCTGCTGAAATCATTAAGAAAGACGGAGGTAACTATCTATTAGAAGGTAGAACTGATGCTAAAGGTGCTGCTGCTTACAACTTGAAATTATCTAGAGAAAGAGCTGCTTCTGTAGTTGCTGCTTTAGATTCAAGAGGTGTAGATGCTAACGCTCTTAAATCTATTGGTGTAGGTGCTACTAAAGCTACAGTTTCTGCTAAAGCTTCAGACGCTGAAAGACAAGTAGACAGAAAAGTAGTTGTTAAAGCTATCGAAAACGAAGCTGAGTGGAATGCAATCTCTAAGAAAGATTACGCTGATGCTCCAGTTAAGAAAGCGACTGCTAAAAAAGCAACTA